>JAGQSS010000401.1 GCA_020439405.1 Ilumatobacter sp.
CAGGACCGCCGCCTCGACACCGTCGAGGCCGACATCGGCGAGTGTCGCCACGTCGCCGATCGGCACCGAGGGCGTCTCGACGGCGAACACCGGCGGCATCAGGCCCAGGAGGGATCGACGGTGGACCTGGCCCTGGATCCGCAGCCCGTGCCGGGTCCGGCGTTGACTCAACCCGACCAGCTTGCGATCGCCGACGAGGAGCTCGCCGGGCCCGACCCCGGCGAAACACACCAGCCCCGACCACGGCGTGCACACCATGCCGCCCTCGTGCAGCTCGATCGTCCCGGGCTCGGCACCCAGGGCGACGAGGGCGTCACGCCATCGGCGACCGGCCCACAGCATCGAACCGCGCACGTCGTCGGGGGCGAGACCGTGCGGCACGATCAGGTCGATCCAGACGATGGCGTCGGGGACGAGCAACACCGCTCCCCCGCCGGAGCGTCGGCGGACGACGTCCCAGCCGGCCGCCGCGACCCGATCGAGGTCGAGCAGGTCGGGCGTCTGTCGCGACCCCAGCACGATGGCCGGAGCGGTCGGGACGCACACCCGCACGATCGGCTCGCCCGGCGGGCCGTCGGCGAACGGATCGGCAGCGTGCAGCCGGGCTGCCGTGTCACGCCGGACGTCGATCGCCACCATCGGCGACCACGCTACGTGGAACGAGCGTCGATCAGCCGTCGATGTAGCGGGTGACCGCGGCGATCGTCGACGCGGCCGGCAGCGCAGAGATGCGCACACCCTGGCCGGGGCCGACGGCGTGCACCCAGCGATGGGCATCGATCGCGATGCCGACGTGGTTGATCACCAGCGAACCGTTGCGCTGCTGGAAGACCAGGTCGCCGGCGCGGATGCCGTCGGTGTCGAGGTCGACCCGGGTGCCCTGGTTCGCCTGTGCGGCACTCCAGTGCGTCAGGTTGATGCCGACCTGGCGATACGCCGCCAGCACGAGGCCCGAGCAGTCGAAGGAGTCGGGACCCTTCGTGAAGAACGCATAGTCCTTGCCGACCTGGGCGAGCGCGTAGTTCACGACGGTGTCGATCCGGGACTGGGCCGCACTCGACACCGGCACGGCCGACGTCGGCGCTGCTGCCGCCGGGGTGGCGGCGGTCGGCGCCGTGGCACCGCTCGGGAGTTGCAGGACCTGGCCCGGGAGGATCAGCGACGTCACCTGCATCGAGTTGGCGGCGAGCAGGTCGGCGAGCTTCACGCCGTAGGTGGCGGCGATGCCCGACAGCGAGTTGCCGGCGACGACCGTGTGGGTGAGCGATCCGCCGGCCGGGGTCGTCGGCGTCGTCGGGGTCGGGGTGGCGGTCGGCGTGGTGACCGTGGCACCGGCCGGGAGCTTCAGGAGGCGCCCGGGGTGGATCACACTGGTGATGCTGAGGCCGTTGACGGCGAGCAGGTCGCCGAGCTTGACGCCGTGTCGAGCGGCGATGCGCGAGAGCGAGTCGCCGGGCTGCACCTGATAGGTCGCCGTGCCGGTGGCGCCCGACGGCGTCGGGGACGCACCGTTCTGCGAGGCGGCCGTCGACCCACCGGGGATGGTCAGGCGCTGGCCGGGGAGGATGAGGCTCGAGATCTGGAGGCCGTTCGCCGTCAGCAGCGCCGTCAGCGTGACGCCGTTCCGGGCGGCGATCCGCGAGAGCGAGTCGCCCGCGACCACCGTGTACGAGCCCGTGGTCGAGCCGGCGTTCGACGCGGCGTTCGAAGGCGTTCGTCGAGGTCGGCGCGGTCCCGCCGGGGATCGTCAGGCGCTGCCCGGGCAGGATGACGCTGGTGATCTCGAGACCGTTCGCCGACATGAGCGACCCGACCGAGACGCCTTGGGTGTGCGCGATGCCGTAGAGCGAGTCGCCCGACCGGACGACGTACACGTCGTCGGCCGCCGCGGCCGTGTCGGCGATGGCGAAGGTGGAGACGGCGAGGACAGCGACGCTGGCGGCGATGAACCGACGAGGTGCGAACATGCCGGTTCCATCGACGCCGATCGGGGCGACCTTGAGGGAAACTTGTCGGAAAACCTCACCCGGTCGTGATCCGGGTCGGGTTCGCGCTCAGCGCGGTGTCAGGCGCCGCGATCCCACGAGCGGCACCACTCGAGGTACGAGATCGTGTCGGCCGGCACCGGCTCGGCGTGCGCGTCGCCATATTGCGTCTGCAGGCGGAACTCGAGGTACTCGCCGCCCGGAACGGGCAGGAACGGTCGCCGACGCCACCACCCGGCCGGTGCCGTCCGCCGGGCCTGACGGACGGCGGTCGCCCAGAGATCGGGGCGTCGGGCGACCGCCCACACGGTCCGGATCATCGGCGGATCATTGGGGCCGGGGCTCCTTCGGCAGCCCGAGCACCATCTCACCGATGATGTTGCGCTGGATCTGCGACGAGCCGGCGTAGATCGTGCCGGCGCGAGCGTTGAGGAACGTGTTGACCCACGACGCCGTCGAGTTCGGGGCGCCGGCGTCATCGGCGCCGAACGCCGACGACGGCTCACGCCCCTCGACGACCATGCCGTCGGCGCCGTAGATGTCGACGGCGAGCTCGGTGACGATCTTGTGGTACTCGCTCCAGAACAGCTTGCCGATCGCGGCGTCGGGGCCGGGATGGTGACCCTGGAGGAACTGGGTGAGGACGCGCATGCCGTTGTACCGCATGATCTGGACCTTCGAGTACGCCCAGGCCAGCTTCTGGCGGATCACCGGATCGTCGGCGACGCCGCGCTCCTTGGCGAGTAGGAAGAGGCGG
>JAGQSS010000402.1 GCA_020439405.1 Ilumatobacter sp.
TCGCGGCGCTCTTCTCGATCTTGTCGACGAGGTCGGGCTGCAGGGCCGAGCCGCCGCCGCCGAGCACGAGCAGGCTCGAGAGGTCGCGCCGCGCGGCGTCGGGGTGCGCGAGCAGCTCGCGCGTCATCGTCGGCACGCCCGAGAGCGCCGTCACGCGCTCGGCCTCGACGAGCGCGAGCGCGCGCCCCGCATCCCACTTGTACATGAGCACGACCTTCGCGCCCGACGCCGTCGCCGGGTGCAGCACGCAGTTGTTCGCCGTCACGTGGAACAGCGGCGTCGGCGCGAGGAAGACCGGCGGCGGTGCCGGTTCGTCACCCGCCGGCTTGGCCTCGGGGGCGGGCAGGTCGCCGGCTTCGATCGCCTTCGCCTCGGCGGCACCGGCGACCATCGTCATGAAGATGATGTTCATGATGTTGTGCACCGAGCCGCGGTGGGTGAGCTGGGCGCCCTTCGGGAAGCCGGTGGTGCCCGACGTGTAGAAGATGGTGACGTCGTCGTCGGGGTCGATGTCGGCGTCGGGCAGGGTGGCCGGCGCCTCGTCGGGCTTCACGACGTCGGTCCAGCGGGTGGCGTCGTCGGGGAGGTCGCGGTCGCTGCGGACCGTGATCAGGTGGAGCGGTGACTCGGCGCGGAGGGCGTCGAGTTCGGGGAGGACCCGTTCGACGCGCTCGTCGTCGGCGATCAGGACCTTCGGCTTGGAGTCGCTGAGGCCGTATGCCATCTCGGTGCCGGTCCACCACGCGTTCATGCCGACGGCCGCGGCGCCGATCGACAGGATCGCCCAGTACGAGACGACCCACTCGGGGTAGTTGCGCATCGCGATCGCGACGCGGTCACCGCTGCCGACGCCGTGGACGTCGCGCAGCAGGTGGGCGAGCGCCCGGACCTGCGCCGCGATCTCGTTGTAGGTGTAGCGCTCGTCCTCGTAGACGATGTAGGTCTTGTCGCCGTGCAACTGGGCGATCTCCCAGACCGACCGCATGTTGGGCGGCGCACTCGGGAACACCTTGGTGGGGATCCCGCGCACGTCGATCTCGGAAACGGCGAACCCCGACCCCTCGGCGGTCAGTTCCTGCCAGGCAGCTTCGAAATGGTCGAACACGCCGCCGAGTCTGCCAGAACACCTGCAGAGACCAAGTATCGGGTCAGGTGCGAGAAGGGGTCAGGCACCTTCTGGCGTTCGACCTGTCGATGTCCTCGGCCTGGCAGGCCAGAAGGTGCCTGACCCCTTCTCGACCCGCTGGTCAGGAGAGGTGGGAGCGGACGAGGTCTCTGAGCTGGTCGATGTTGATGCCTTTGGCGGAGCTGACCCACACGATGTCGCCGACCTCGAGCCGGCAGCCCTCGGCCAACTCACGCTTGCGGGTGCGCTTCTTCGACGACTTGACCTTGTCCATCTTGGTGGCGACGACGGTGTGGGGCACCTCGTTGTCGGCCAGCCAGTCGAGCATCTGCACGTCGAGCGGGGTCGGTCCGATCGCACCGTCGACCAGCACGAACACCGTCTCGAGGCCCTCCCGTTCCAGCAGGTAGCCCTCGATCATCGGACCCCAGTCCTTGCGGATGTGGCCCGGCACCTTGGCGTAGCCGTACCCCGGCAGGTCGACGAGGGTGCCGCCGCCGTCGACCACCGTGAACACGTTGATCAGCTGGGTCCGGCCCGGCGTGTTCGACACGCGTGCCAGCTGCTTCTGGTTCGCGAGCGCGTTGATGAGCGACGACTTGCCGACGTTCGAGCGTCCGACGAACGCCACCTCGGCCGCGGTCTCGGGGAGCTGGTGCGTGCGCGTCGCCGACGACACGAATCGGAGCTGCAGCGGACGGCCGGACATGCCGAAGGAGTGTACGAGCGGTGCCCGGCGGGCTCGCGATAACGGTCGACGCGCACCCGACGGGATGTGCGACGATGAGCGAGCACCGGGCGGTCCGGTGCGGAAGGAACAATCATGAAGCGGACAAGTGTCAGCGTGGCGGCGATCGCCGCCGCGTTGGTCGCAGTGGCGGGTTGCAGCAGCGACGACATCGCGGAGTCGATCGCCGAGCGGGCGATCGAGGCGAACGGTGACGGCGACGTCGACATCGACCTCGACGACGGTGAGTTCTCGGTCGAGACCGAGGACGGCTCGTTCCAGATGACCACGGACGAGGACGGCAACGTCGTCATCCAGGCCCAGGACGCCGAGGGGAACGACGTGTTCTCGTCGCAGACCGAGGACGGCGTCACCCAGATCCAGACCGAGGACGGCGACGCGACGATCACCCAGTCCGGTGACGGCGACGAGTCGGAGATGGTCATCGAGACCGAGGACGGCACGGCGACGTTCTCCCAGAGTGGCGATCTGCCGGAGGACTTCCCGGAGATCCCGCTGCCCGACGACCTGACGGTCGTCATGAGTCAGCAGTCGGACACGGGCGACGGCCAGACGAACGTGGTGGTCGGCACGGCGCCCGGCGATTGGGAGAGCTACCTCGACGAGTTGACGGCGTTCCTCGACGACAACGGGTACGTGCAGCAGTCGCTGACGACGACGCAGGAAGGCGCGTTCTTCATGTACACCGATGCCGGCGAGACCATGTCGATCTCGGGTGGCGTCGGCACCGACCCGTCCTCGGGCGGCATGTCGATCAACCTCGTCATCGGCCCCAACTGACCGAGTCGGGTCGGGTGTCGGAGGTGACGCCTTCATCGGGTCAGGTGTCGGAGGTGACGCCTTCATCGGGTCAGGTG
>JAGQSS010000403.1 GCA_020439405.1 Ilumatobacter sp.
CGTTGAACGAGCGCATGATCTGATCGAGCGCTTCGTAGTCGGCGACGGTCACGACCTGCACCGCCACGAGCACGCCGTACTGTCCGTCGACCGAGTTGGTGGCGACGACGACGTACTCGGTGTCAGTGCCGCCGCACGAGACGAAGTTCTCGTATTGGCCGACGAAGAAGCCGTCGTCGTAGTCGGTCCGGCCGAGGGAGTCGCAGTCGGCCGGGGTGACCAGGTCGAGCATGTCGCCCGCCGATGTGCCGGCGAGGGTCGTGCTGGCCAGGAACTCCATCCCGGGTGTCGACCATGTCGTCCGATACCCGTTGATGTCGGGTGAGGCGACGATCGACGGCGAGGCGACACCGTCGCCGAGGTCGATCGGGGCGCCGTCCACCTGCGCCCACGCGGTCGGCACCTGCACGGTGATCGATCCGGTGTCGTCGGTGACCGTCATGTAGTCGGCGTACGCCTCGCCGCTGGTGGCGTCGTCGCCGAGCTCCTCGGCGAAGCTGAACGAGGTCACGAGCGAGTCGCCGTTCAGCTCACCGTCGAGGACTTCGGCGGTGCTGTAGCGCAGGACCTCGATGGCCAGTTGGTCGTCGGCGTTGTGCGAACGCAAGACGTCGCAGTAGTCGCGCATCGTGCCGTCGAGACCGACGGACACGCCCTCGATCCGGGTCACGATGTCGCCGGGCTGCACACCGGCCTCGTCGGCGGGCGAACCGGACTTGACGCCCGACACCCACAGACCGGTGATCGAACCGTCTTCGTTCGACACGATCTGGCCGTTGATGCCGACCGAGTCGACGTCGGTGCCGGCGGCCAGCTCCTCGACGATCGGCTTCGCGACGTCGGCGGCGATGGCGTAGAACTGCGACTGGTTGGTCTGGGCCGACGAGGCGTAGTGCACGCCGGCGACCAGGGTGTCGGCGGTGACCAGGGGGCCACCCGAGTTGCCCGGTTGCGACGAGGCATCGTGCTCGATGGCATGGTCGATCGAGGCCCAGCTGGTGTCACCACCGGCACGTTCCTTCGAGATCACGCCACGGGTGAGGGTGTACTCCGGATCGCCCAACGGGAAGCCGGCGACGTAGACCTCGGTGCCGGGTGCGTTGGTGCCGCTGAACCACGACAGGGTCGGGATCGGCGAGCCGTCGATCTCGATCACGGCGAGGTCGGAGCACTCCGACACACCGAGCACCTTGGCGTTGCGCGGTGTGTCCTCGTCGTAGACCCAGACCTCGAGCTTGCCGGCGCCGGTGACGACGTGGTTGTTCGTGACGGCGATGTTGCCCTGGCCGGTCGAGCCGCCCATGTCGATGAGGAAGCCGGATCCGCGTCCTGCGCCTTCGTAGGCACCGAACTCGGGGTCGACGAACGTGCCGGTCGCCTCGATCTGGATCACCGAGTGCTGCACCGTCACGAGTCCACCGGTCGGCTGCGTCGTCTCCGTCGGGGTCGAGGTGGGTGCCGTCGTGTCGGTCGGCGCTGCGGTGGTGGGCGCGACCGTGGTCGGCGCCTGGCTGGTCGGTGCTGCTGCGGGCACCGTGGTGTCGGGGGTGTCCGCTGCGTCGTCGCCACCGCCGCACGCGGCGAGCGCGGCGGCCAAGGCGACGACGCCGGCAAGACGCCGGGTCGTGTGCTGGATCATGGGTGTCTCCTGTCTCACTGATGGGATGACACCACTCAAGCACGAACGCGCTTGCAATCCGCTTGACGAGGGCTGGCCGGGCCAGAAAACCGCCCGTGACAGGGAGTTCAGAAGAAGATCTGGAAGAAGCGCCACCCGAGGTAGACCACGAGACCGACCACGAGCAGCTTGAAGTGCCACGGGGTGCTCTCGTCGACCGATTCCTCGGCGGCACGAGCCTCGATCTCACCGACCTGGCGGCCGCACGTCGGGCAGGTGCCGTCGTCGTTGAGCGAGGACGGCGTCAGGTACTTCGAGCAGTCTTCGCACCACGGCACGTCCGGGCACGGTACCGCCGCGTGTCGCGATTGTGTCAATCGCTCTTCTTGCGGATCCGCAGCTTGATGGGGGTCGAGCCGAACTCGAACTCCTCGCGGATGCGCCGCTCGAGGTACCGCACGTGGTGCTGCGGCAGCTCCCGATTCACGAACAGGGTGAACGTCGGCGGATCGGTCGCCCCCTGCACCGCGTAGAGCACCTTCGCGCCGCCGCCTGCCGGCGACTGCTGCTGGGCGTCGGCGATGACCTTGTTGACGTCCTTGGTCGGCACCCGGCGGTGGTACTGGGTGATCGCCTCCTGGAGGCGGGGCCGCAGCTTGTGGACGTTCTTGCCGGTGAGCGCCGAGATCTTGATGACCGGCACGTCGCCGAGGAACGCCAGCTTGCGCTTCACGCCCGCCTCGACCTCGAGCCGATGATCGGGATCGTCGATCAGCTCCCACTTGTTGAGCAGGACGACGATCGGGCACCCCGACGCGTCGACGCGCTCTGCGAGGCGCTGGTCCTGGCCGGTGACGCCCTCGGTGGCGTCGATGACGAGCAGCGCGACGTCGGCATCGTCGATCGCCCGCAGGGCCCGCACCATCGAGTAGTACTCGGCCGAGTCGTCGATGCGGGAACGACGACGCATGCCGGCCGTGTCGACGAACACGATCGGTCCGTCCTCGGTCTCGACGAGGGTGTCGATCGCGTCGCGTGTGGTGCCGGCCATGTCGTGCACGACCGAGCGGTCGGCGCCGACCAGCCGGTTGAACAGGGTGCTCTTGCCG
>JAGQSS010000404.1 GCA_020439405.1 Ilumatobacter sp.
GCTCGACGCCGCCCTGATCGCCGGTCTGATCGGCGTCGCCCTGATGCTCGCCTTCATGGTCGTCTACTACCGCAAGCTGTCGGTCGTGATCATCGCCGGGCTCACGGTGTGGGGACTCACGGTGTTCGCCATGGCGTCGCTCGTCTCCCAGTGGACGAACTACGCCCTCACCCTCGCCGGCGTCACCGGCATCATCGTCGCGATCGGCATCACGATGGACACCTACGTGGTGTTCTTCGAGCGCCTCCGTGAGGAAGTCCGTCACGGTCGCACGATCCGCAACGCGGCACCCCGCAGCTTCCAGTCGACCTGGCGCACGATCCTGTCGGCCGACCTCGTGTCGCTGATGGCGTCGCTCATCCTGTTCTGGCTGAGCGTCGGTTCGGTCAAGGGGTTCGCCCTGTACCTCGGTCTGACGACGGTGTGCGACCTGTTGGTCTGCTACTTCTTCACCCGACCCGCCGTGTTCCTGCTCGCCCAGACCAAGTGGTTGGAGGGTGACAGCGTCGGTGCCACTGCGTCGGTCGCGACCCCGATCGGAGCCGCCTCATGAGCGCCACCGTCACCACCGATCGTCCGAGCGTCGCGAAGAGCGCGATCGGGCGCCTGATCGACGTCCAGACCGCGATCGACTTCGTCGGCCGTCGGATGATCGGTCTGATCATCTCGGCCGTACTCATCGTCGCCACCGTCATCTCCCTGTGGGCCCAGGGCCTCAACCTCGGCATCGACTTCGAGGGCGGCGTGTCGTGGGACATCCCCGTCGTCAGCTTCACCGTCGACGACGCCGAGCAGGTGTTGGCCGACAACGGTCTGGGCGACGCCGACGCACGCATCCAGGTGCGCGAGTCCGAGTCGGGCCAGATCATCAAGGTCCAGGTCGGTTCGCAGCCCGAAGAGGTCGGCCTCCAGCTGCGTGAGGCGTTCGCGGAGGCCGCCGACGTCGAGGTCGACACGGTCAGCGTCAACCTCGTGTCGTCGTCGTGGGGTGACGAGATCACCGGCAAGGCGATCCGCGCCCTCGTCATCTTCGTGCTGCTCGTCGCGATCTTCATCTCGATCCGGTTCGAGTGGCGCATGGCGGTCGCCGCGATCATCGCCATGCTCCACGACGTCCTGATCTCGGTCGGCATCTACTCGATCTTCCAGTTCGTCGTGACGCCGCCCACGGTCATCGCGTTCCTGACAATCCTCGGCTATTCGCTGTACGACACGATCGTCGTGTTCGACCGCGTCAAGGAGAACGAGGCCCGGTTCGCAGCTCGCAAGCCGCCCTACGACGACATCATCAACGTCTCGATGAACCAGGTCCTGATGCGTTCGCTCACGACCAGCTTCTCGTCGATCGTGCCCGTCATCTCGCTGCTCCTGATCGGCGCCGGGATCCTCGGCCAGGCGACCCTCGCCGAGTTCGCGCTCGCACTGCTCATCGGCATGATCACCGGCGTCTACTCGTCGATCTTCGTCGCCGCACCGCTGCTCGGTGTGTTCAAGCAGAGCGACAAGTCGTGGGGCGGTCGCAACATCCCCCGTGCCGTCGGCGAACCGCTGCGCGACATGGTGATGGGCGGCGACATCGGCAGCCGCAAGACCCGCCAGGAGGCGGTCGCGGCCAAGAAGGGCTCCGGCGGTGACGACGACGCCGTCACCGTCCCGGCCGGTCCGGCGACGGTCAGCGAGGCCCAGGCCGCGCTCAAGCACCAGCCGCGGCCCCGCAAGAAGAAGCGTCGCTAGCGCTCCGTGGTGCTCCCGGGTCCGTGATCGCCGGTCGGCGTCGCCGGTAACCTCTGGACATGACACCTGACGCGACCTGGGTTCGCGATCACATCCGTCCGATCGCCGACTACCCCCAGCCCGGCGTCACGTTCCGCGACATTACCCCGCTGCTCGGCAACGCCGCGGCATTCGGGCGAGCGGTCGACGACCTGGTCACCCGGTTCCACGACGTCGAGGTCAGCCGGGTCGTCGGTGTCGAGTCCCGCGGCTTCATCCTGGCGGCACCGGTCGCGTACCGCCTGCGGGCCGGCTTCGTGCCCGTCCGCAAGGCGGGCAAGCTGCCGTGGGCGGTCGCCCGCGAGGAGTACGACCTCGAGTACGGCACCGACAAGCTCGAGATCCACCGCGACGCCATCCACCCCGACGAACCGATCCTGATCGTCGACGACGTGTTGGCGACCGGCGGCACCGCAGCCGCCACGGCGCGCCTCGTCGAGGCACTCGGCGGCAACGTCGTCGGCATCGGTGTGATGATCGAACTCGAAGCACTCGGCGGTCGCGAACAGCTCGCGGGCCACCGGGTGGAGAGTCTCACGCGATACTGAGGAGACCATGGCCACCGTCGATCGTGTTCTTCCCTGGCGGCGACACCACGAGACGGCCGCGGCCTCCGAGCTGGTCCCACTGCTGCGCAGCTACCGCTCGTACCACCCGAAGGCCCGGATCGACACGATCAACCGGGCGTACCACACCGCCGCCGAGGCCCATCGCAACCAGACGCGCTCGAGCGGCGAGAGCTACATCAACCACCCGCTCGCCGTGGCGAAGATCGTGGCCGACATCGGTCTCGACGAGGTCTCGCTCGCCGCGGCCCTGCTGCACGATGCCGTCGAGGACACCGAGATCACCCTCCAGGACGTCCGCGACCAGTTCGGCGAAGAGGTCGCCTGGATCGTCGACGGGGTGACGAAGCTCGAACGCATCCAGTTCGACTCCCGCGAGGCCCAACAG
>JAGQSS010000405.1 GCA_020439405.1 Ilumatobacter sp.
GGTCGTCCCGGCGGACTCGACCTCGGCGACCTACAGGTCCAGGCCAAGCTCGAGGTCGGCAGCGTCGACGACCCGTACGAGCGCGACGCCGACCGCATGGCCGATTAGGTCATGAACGAGGTCGACCCGGGCGGCGCATCGGCGCCGATGCCGGCCGGTCGTGTCGCCCGCTCCACCTCCGACGTCGAGATCGGTGCCGAGGGTGGCGCCGTGTCGGGCGACCTCCAACGTTCGATCCAGTCGAGCAGCGGCAGCGCGATGGGCGACGGTCTTCGCTCGACGATGGAGCGCGGCTTCGGCCGCGACCTGTCGAACGTCCGGGTCCACACCGACTCCGACGCCGCCGGCCGGATCGCCGCTCGTGCGTTCACCCACGGCTCCGACATCCACTTCGCGCCCGGCCAGTTCCAGCCCGACACGTCGGGTGGCCGTCGCCTGATCGCGCACGAGCTCGCCCACGTCGTGCAGCAGCACGACGGCCGCAAGGTGTCGCGCCTCATGTGGGACAGCAAACGGTTCCTCACCGAGACGAAAGAATCGATGACCACCAAGAGCACGGCGCAGAAGACGCTCGCGCCGATGCTCGACGAGTACCACACGAAGTGGCCGTTCGGTGATCTCGACGAGGCCAAGGCCAAGTCGGCGCTCGAGCACGTCATGAAGATGCGGATGGTCGCCGAGGCCTACGTCGCGAAGAACGTGAAGACCCTCGGTGGCGAGGACATCGTCCGCTCGAAGCGCAGCAACCGGATCGCCGGCATGCAGGCGTTCGTCGCCGCGTGCCAGGGCGAGGAGAAATGGCTGACCCAGCGGATCGACCGTGGCAAGGCCGACACCGACAAGCTCGACCCGACGGCGCTGCAGCAGTCGGCGTCGTCCGACGGCACGGTCACCAAGATCAAGGATCACTACTCGGGCGACGCGGCGAGCTGCTTCCGCAAGCTCGGCAAGCTGATCGACTTCGCGGTGCCGGCGCCCGGCGACGCGTCGAGCATCAGCCTCGAGGTCGAGATCCCGGTCGAGCCGGGTCTGTCGGTCACGCTCGGCCTGGGCGCCAAGGCAGCGCGTGCCACCCAGGGCAAGGTCGATCCCGGGCAGACCCCGAAGCCGACCCAGGTCGACATCGGCCTCAACGTCGATGCCGGTGTGGCCGGCGACCTCAAGGTCGCGAAGGTCGGTGCGGCGCTCGGCGGGTACATCGCATCGAGCGCCAAGTCGGGTGCCGACGCCGCCGAGCTGTTGAGCTACGCCCTGTTCCGCAAGGCCCGCCAGTCGCCGATCGTGCCGCGCGAGGTCACGAACTTCATGTGGGGCGAGGGCAACTCCGACGCGTTCGGGTGGCAGGTCGCCGAGAGCTGGTCGCTCGACGTCGAGAACCGCATCCTCGCCTCGAAGATGGTCGGCGGCAAGGAGACGAACGAGAACTACGTCGAGACCGGCGCGTACGGCAAGGTGTCGGGCGAGGTCGGGTTCGACAAGGCGGCCAAGGCCAAAGCCGAGCTGATGGGCTACACAGGTACGCGCATCGACGCCACCTCGCTCAACGCTCGCAAGGGCGGGGCCGGGAAGGCGAACCTCAAGTCGGGTGCCGCCCCCACCTCCACCGACCGGATGACGAAGCAGGGCACGCGCGGCACGACCCAGAAAGACGTCGGCCGCCGCACGAACGGTTTCAAGATCTCGACCGAGGCCGGCAACGACTTCATCGGTGGCGGCCTCGAGTTCGGCATGCGCTGGATCAGCGACGGCGCGCACGGCAAGAAGACGTATGCGCTGTCGTCGGCCGAGCTCGCCGGTTCGCTCAAGTTCACGATGCCGGGCGACAAGCTGGTCGCCGGCGGTGTGGGCAACTACGTGCCGGCGCTGATCAAGACGATCAACACGATCCTGGCCCGTGGCCGCGACGCCGCCGCGAAGCAGGAGGGTGGCACGGCGCGCGACATCGGCGCGGTGTCGACCGGCATCACGTCGTTCGCGTCGTCGGTCGCCGAGCTCGGCAAGTCGCCCGAGAAGTGGACAGCACCGAAGGACATGGCCGACCCGTCCGACGGGTTCTCCTCGTCGACGACGTACCAGTTGACGGTCAGCGGCGACTTCGTGAAGGGCGAGTTGAAGATCGCGCTGACGCAGGAGAAGTCGAACGAGCTGGCCAAGGTCGCCAAGGAGATCGTCGAGGGAGCCGGCGGCGCGGCGGGAGCCAAACTCAAGATCTCGTCGACGTCGACCCTGCTCGAGGTCACCTGGAACGGCACCGCGTGGGGCTATTCCTGGGCCGGCGGGGCCGGCTGACGTGGCCGACTTCACGATGCCGATGGGCGTCGCCCTGCCGGCTCGAATCCTGAGCGGGTCGATCGACGGCGACCTGGTCGAGTTGACGATCGAGTTGGCACACGACGACTGGGACATGGCCGACACGAACATGTTGTTCCACCTGCAGTGGGGCGACCGCAACGACGGCGAGATCGTCGAGGGCGGCGACGTTCGCCTCGAGATGCGCCTGGCGCCGGGTCTGGTCGACGAGGCGCGTGCGCTGGCGGGCGACGATCTGGGCGCTGCGGTGGCGGCGCTCGACGCCGATCACCCGCTCCGTCGCACCGACAGCTGGTACGCCATGCGCGTCACCGAGGAGGTCCCGCTCCCGCCCGCCCTCGCCGACAAAGGCGAAGTGAGGTCCGGCTTCACCACCAAATGGAACGACGAATCCCCTTGACGGGTCGGTTG
>JAGQSS010000406.1:0-600 GCA_020439405.1 Ilumatobacter sp.
CGCCACCGCGTCGTGCCCGCGCGTGGGTCGCGGCCTCCACGTTCGCGGCGATGCTCGTGCTCGCCGCGACGGGCGTGTTGACGCTCCTGGCCGCATCGGCGGTCGCCGCGGCCGTCATGGTGGTCGGCGGCGTCCTCGGCCCGTCCGAGGCACGTCGGGCGGTCGACCTCAACGTCGTGCTCACCATCGCCATGTCGATCAGTCTCGGCAACGCCGCCGCCGAATCCGGGCTGGCGGCCGCGGCCGCCGACCGCGTCGTCGGCGTCGGCGAGGGCTGGGGCGTGTTCGGCCTGCTGCTCGTCACGATCGTCGCCACCCAGCTGTTGACCGAGGTGTTGTCGAACAGCGGCGCCGCCGCGCTGATGGTGCCGGTCGGGATGGCGGCGGCGACCGGTATCGGCGCCGACCCACGCGATTTCGCGATCGCCGTGCTCGTCGGCGCGTCGTGCTCGTTCCTGACACCCATCGGCTACCAGACGAACTTGATGGTGTACGGACTCGGCGGCTACCGGTTCACCGACTTCACACGGCTCGGGTTCCCGCTCACGATCAGCTGCGGCCTCGTGACGGCCGGACTCCTCGCGGCGTGAACGATCGTCA
>JAGQSS010000406.1:608-2708 GCA_020439405.1 Ilumatobacter sp.
TTCACCCGGCTCGGGTTCCCGCTCACGATCAGCTGCGGCCTCGTGACGGCCGGACTCCTCGCGGCGTGAACGATCGTCCCCGCCACGTGTCACCACACTGACGTAACATCCGCCGATGGCTGCGGGAGGAGTGTGGGCGTGACCGGTCCGATGACGCACGAACGCGGCCATCCCACACGCGACCGGGTGCGCGAGTGGGGGTCGACCGCCTGGCGCTACGTCGGCATCCTCCTCGCCGTCTCGATGACGTACACCCTCGTCGTCGCGTTCAGTGGACTCGTGGTGCCGCTCGTCCTCGCGATCGTCGTCGGCATGTTGAGCGCGCCGATGATCGACCGGCTCGAGGCGTCTCGCATCCCTCGCCAGATCGCGGCGCTCCTCCTGATCGCCGGCCTGTTGGCGATCGGGATCGCTGCGGTGGTCGTCATCGTGAACGGCGTGGTCGACGAGGCGAACGAGATCCGGGCCGTGATGACCGACGGGGTCGACCAGATCGACTCGTGGCTGCCCGACGACGGCTTCACCAGCAACGCCGCCGGGTTCGTCACCGATCTCGAGAACCAGGGCCGACCCATCGTGGCCGGTGCGGCGTCGTGGGCGACGACCATCTTCTCCAGCGCCGTGGCGTTCGGGATCGGCGCGTTCCTCGCGTTGTTCATGGTCTATTACATCCTCGTCGACTGGGTCACGGTGCGCGGCTGGCTGGCCCGCCACCTGGGTGTGCCCGAGCCGATGGGCGTGCTGATCATCGACGACGCCGTCTCGGTCGTCCGACGCGGCTTCGGCGCGCTGACCGTGACGAGCGTGGTCATCACCGCGGTGATCGGCGTCGCCATGGCACTGCTCGGCCTCCCGCTCGTCGCGTCGGCGGTCGTCGTCACGTTCCTGATGAGCTACGTGCCGTACCTCGGCGCGATCGTGTCGGGTGGGTTCGTGCTGTTGATCGCGCTCGGTTCGGGTTCGTCGACCGACGCCTGGATCATGCTGGTCGTCGTGCTCGTCGCCCAGAACGTCATCCAGACGCTGGTCGGCAACCGGCTCACGAGCGATCGACTCAAGCTGCATCCGCTCTCGAGCATCGTGTCGAGCGTGTGCGGCGTCGCGATCGCCGGTCTGCTCGGTGCGATGTTGTCGGCACCGGCCTTGGCGCTCGGGATGGCCGTGTCGAGGCGTCTGCGCGATCCCGGGATGGTGCTCGGCGGCGAGGCCGATCCGCCGGTCAGCTGATCCGGCGGAGGTGGCGCTGCTGCGCCGTGCGGACGTAGCCGACGTCGAGGTGGATGAACCCGGCTCGCTCCCAGAAGGCATGCTCGTGGCGACGGCCGCCGCTCGACATGACCTGGAGCCGAACGCACCCGAGGTCGTCGGCCCGCTCGATCGCGTGATCGACGAGCATCCCGTCGAGCCCCGAGGTCCGGAACGACTCGGCGCTCCACACGCCGACGATCTCGGCGGTGCGGCCACACCCGCTCAGCGTCGGGAACACCACCATCTCGAGCACGGCACCGATCTGTTGGTCGTACTCGCCGACGAGGAGGTAGCAGCCGTCGTGGCGATCGATCTGATCGAGGATCCGCCGGTACGACTCGGGTGTCGCGCGCTGGTGCGCCGGATCGTGTGGTGCAGCGCCACGCATGATCGTCGCGATCGCAGGGACGTCGCCCTGGACGGCGTCTCGGAAGTACGGCTGCACGTCATCATCATTCCATCCCGGCACCGTACGATCGTGGTATGCCCCCCGGAACGACGACCGTCGACGAACTCCACGCCCTCGCCACCGAGGTTCAGCAGCGGGCCCACGTCCCGTACTCCCACTTCCCGGTCGGGGCGGCGCTCGTCACGCCGTCGGGTCGGGTTTTCGTCGGCGCCAACATCGAGAACGCCGCGTACCCGGAGGGGTTGTGCGCCGAGGCGAGCGCGATCGCGGCGATGGCGTCGGCCGGCGAACGCGAGATCGTCACGATCGTCACGGTGTGCGACGGCGACGCGCTGTCGACGCCGTGCGGCGGCTGCCGACAGAAGATCCGTGAGTTCGCGTCGGCAGCGACGACGATCCACGCCGCCGGCCCCGAGGGCGTCCGCACGACCTACACCATGGCC
>JAGQSS010000407.1 GCA_020439405.1 Ilumatobacter sp.
CTGGTCCGGGCGCGATCGGATCACGTTCACGAGCACCCTGCCCTTCAACGGTCTGACCGGGGTCGCGTTCATCATGCCCGGCTCGGGCTACCCGACGATCGTCGACGAGCTCGAGATCGACGGCACGACGGCGGCGAGCTGGGTCTCGGGCGGCTACCCGAAGGTCCAGCTCCGCGGCCAGGCCTTCTTCGATGGCCTGCGCCTCGGGACGGGCTCCGGGAGCTCGACGATCAAGGGCCTCGCCTTCCAGGGCTTCGACACGGGCATCCGCCTCGAGAGCTCCGACGGCGCCTGGATCGACGCTTGCGCCTTCGGCCACTTCTCCTCACCCCCGCCCTTCGGCAGCGAGTCCGTCGTCGCCAACACCCGGGGCATCGACGTCCGCGCCGGTGCGACCGGCACCCGCATCGGGCGCCGCACCCAGGCCGGCGGCTTCGTCGGCGAAGGCAACGTCGTCTCCGGCAACGTCTACGGCATCCGGAACGAGGGCCCCGCCACCCGCATCGTCGGCAACTTCGTCGGGACCGACCGCTCGGGCGAGCGCATCCGGACGGCGACGACGATCCCGCTCGTCGACCTCGGGAACGTCTACGGCATCGAGGTCGTGAACGGCTCCGATCTCGAGATCGGCGACGTGCTCTTCGAGCCGCTCCCGGCGCCCGGAAGCTTCGTCGCCGAAGGCAACGTGATCTCGGGCAACGCGACGGGCGTCTGGCTGCACGAGTCGGCGGCGAGGACCGGCGCCGACCCGGTGATCCGCGCCAACCGGATCGGCACCGACGACGATGGCGAGACCGCTCTCGGCAACACGACCGCGGGCATCCTCTTCTCGAGCGCGAACGGCGACGTCACGATCGGCGGCCTCTTCGCACCGAACGTCATCTCGGGCAACGCGGGCAACGGCATCGACATCCAGCGCGGCTCGACGCTCGGTGGGGTCAGCATCACGAGCAACCGGATCGGGGTCGGCCTCGACGAGCTCACGCCGATCCCGAATACCGGAAACGGCATCGCAGTCGAGGACGGAGACCCCGTCACGATCTCCCTCAACGTGATCGGCGCCAACGAGCTCGACGGCATCCTCGTCCAGGATCCCCCCGGCTTCGACGACGTCGGACACGTCGAGATCCTCGACAACTGGATCGGTGTGAACAAGGACTCGGCACGGATCGGGAACGTCGGCGCGGGCGTCCGGGTCGAGCATTTCGACGTCCTGATCGACGGCAACCGGATCGGTGCCAACGACTACGGCATCGAGCTCGGCGAGGCGAGCGAGGACGTCGTCGTCACCTCGAACTGGCTCGGCACCGACGGGACCGGCGCGGACCTCGGCAATGCCCAGGCCGGCCTGCGATCGCAGAGCCCCCTCGGCGGCCACGTGATCGGCCTCGTCGGACAGGGCAACGTCGTCGGCTGGAACGGTACGAACGGCATCACGATGAACAACTCGTCGACCGTGAACGAGCTGATCGGCAACTTCGTCGGCGTCTCCGACACGAACCAGCCCATGCCGAACGGTCGGCACGGGATTTCGGTGCGCGACAACTACGGCGGCAGCACGCCCGTCGTGATCGGCTCTCGCCTCGTCACGCCGGCGGCCGACTTCGAAGGCCGCGAGAACCGCATCGGCTACAACGTCGAGGACGCGATCTCGGTCTCGCCCGACGCCTGGGCGCTCATCCGCGCCAACCGCATGCGTCTGAACGGCGATCTCGCGATCGACCTCGACAACGATGGGGCGACGCCGAACGATGTGGGAGATCTCGATCTGGGTGCCAACTGGCTGCAGAACTCGCCCGAGATGGACGCGGCGGCGAGCGCCCTCGATCCCGTGACCGGCGAGCTCGAGATCGAGTACCGCGTCCGCTCCAACACGACCGAGTCGAACTACGACCTGACGATCGACTTCTACCTGGCCGACGCGACGGGGCTGCAGCCCGACCGCTACCTCGGCTCGGACGTGTACATCGCCGCCGACGCCAACCTCCAGCGCACGGTGCAGTTCCCGCCCGTCGTCGCCCTCGACCCCTTCGAGCTCCACTCGATCGTCGCGACGGCGACGGATGCGAGCGGGCATACGAGCGAGGTCGGCGCACCGATCGTGGTGCCCGAGCCGGGGCTCGCGGCGTCGATCGTGCTCGGGGCGCTCGGGCTTTTCGGCGCGGCGGGGACGCGCCGACGAAGGAGCGCCTGATCGGCGCACCCGCTCAGACGGCCTCGTCCCGAGCAGGACGATCCGCCACCGGGCTCGGGTGGCGTGATCGGTGCTCCGAGGAGGGATGGGGCCCGGCCGCCCGCGACGTGGGGAGTCGCGGGCGGCCCATCGGGCGTTCTGGACCGGATGGGTCGCGGTCGGCCTAGCGGGCGTCGTCCAGGGCCCGGCTCCACCGCGTCTGGCCTAACGGGCGCCCGGGATCTCGGCGGTCACGATCTCGCGCCCGATCGCCCCGAGCACACCCACGACCTCGTCCCGCGACCCGAGACAGCTGAACTGGAAGGAGACGTTGATGGAGGACCCGTTGCCGAAGTCGCCGCCCTCGTCCTCGAGCTCACTCAGGGCACATAGCTCCGGAAAAACGCTTCGCGCAGACTCGATCCGTGCCAGACAGATGTCCCGCATCGCACCGAGGTCGGCCGGAATGTCCCGGACCCGTCGAGAGGGTGCGAAGAAGCTCGCCACCAGATCCGAGGTCGCCCCCAGGTAGATC
>JAGQSS010000408.1 GCA_020439405.1 Ilumatobacter sp.
TCGGCGTACCTCGCGGCCACGACCGAGCCCGGGCCGGCCCAACTCACCGACGAGCAGCGCCGCCGCATGGCCGAGACCGGGACGACGGCGCTGGTCCAGCCGGTCGACCGGAACCTGGTCGCCGTCGAGGGCGCATCCGGTCTGATCGACACCGTCGATCATCTGGCCCGCGACGTCCGCGTCGCCTACCTCGGCCTCGACATCGAGGGGGTCGACTGGACGATCGCCGCCCAGATCGACCGCGACGAGCTCGACGGTCCGATCGAGGACTACGCACGCCAGATGCTGTTCGCCGTCGCGCTCTTCATCGTCGCGGTGACCTTCATCTCGGTCCGCTGGTCGAACCGCTTGATGGCACCGATCCGACGGATCGCCGACCGGTTGCGCCTCGTGCGGGTCCGGTCCGAGGCGGGCGAACGGATCGACCCGGACGAGCTGACCGCCGGCGACGACGACGGACCGACCGAGTACCAGGAGCTGTCGGAGAACGTCGACCAGATGCTGGCGCGACTCGCCGCCCGGCGGTCCGAGGTCGAGGCGCGATCGAAAGAACGTGCGGCCCTCCTGCGACAGTTCCTCCCCGCCGCCGTCGCCCGCCGCAGTGAGGAGACCGACGGTGAGGTGCTCGACCACGTCCGGAACGCGAGCGTCGTCGTGATCACCCTCGACGGGTTGGGCTCGATGGTCGGCGACGCTCCCGACACCGATGTCCGCAACCTCCTCGGCGACGTCGTCGACGAGGTCGACGCGCTCGCCGTCGAGATGGGGCTCGAACGGATCAAGCTCACCGGGTCGACCTACTACGCCGTCTGCGGCGTCAGTCGTCCGTATCTCGACCACGCGCCGCGAGCCGTCGGGTTCGCGCTCGCCGCACGCGACATCGTCCACGAACTGAGCGATGGTCGGCTCGACCTCCGAGGCGCCGTGGCGTCCGGCCCGGTCTCCGTCGGGCTGGCGGCCCGATCGGCCCTCGTCTACGACGTCTGGGGTGAGACGGTCGCCCGCGCCGAGTCGCTCGCCCGATCCGCCCCGGGGCGCACGATCATGGCGACCGGCGACGTCCGCACCCAACTCCCCGACTCGTTCGTCGTCGCCGGTGACCCCGACGGCGGTGCGGTCGCCGTCACCGAGCGCCTGGTCGACCGAGGAGCACCCGCATGAGCGGCATCTTCCGCGACCCCGACGCCGGTTACGCCGCCGTGCTCGTCGTCCTGCTCCCGCTCCTGATCATCGGCATCGGCGAGTTGGAGGAGCGTCTTCGTCAGCGCGACTCACCGCTGCGCCACCCGATCGCGATCGTTCGCACGTGGGTGCTGCCGCTGTTCGCCGTCTGGACGCTGCTGAGCGTCCTGTTCTCGTCCGACGGCGCCGACGTCGTGCTCTCCCTGATCGCGACGGCGTTCGTGATCGCTGCCGGCGCGGCAGCACTGGCGGCGCTGTCGATCGTCGTCGAGCGGGTCAAGGCCCGGCCCCGCGACGGTCGTCGATCGGTGCCGCGTCTGCTGCTCACGCTGCCCCGGCTGCTGCTGATCCTGTTCATCGCCTGGGCGGTCATCGCGTGGGTCTGGAACGTCGACCTGTCGGCCGCGCTCACGGCGCTGGGTGTGACCTCGCTCGTCATCTCGTTCGCCCTGCAGGACACGCTCGGCGGCATCGCCTCCGGGTTCACCCTCCTCGCCGACCAGCCGTTCCGGCCGGGCGACTGGATCAACGCCGACGGCGTCGAAGGGCGCGTCGTCGACACGAACTGGCGCAGCACCCGCATCCAGACACGCAACGGCGATCTCGTCATCGTGCCCAACGGCAAGTTGGCGGGCGCCACGATCACGAACTACGACGAGCCGGCCCGACTCCACCGCGTCGTGGTGCCGGTGCAGGTGGCGTACATGAACTCTCCGACCGACGCAAAGGAGATGCTGCTCGCCGCCGCGCGATCGACCCCGGGCGTCCTCGAGGAGCCACCGCCCGCCGCGGTGGTCGTGCAGATCGACGACCCGCTGATGGGGTACGAGGTGCACATGTGGATCGACGACATGGCGATCTCACCCCGCGTGAAGAGCGACTTCGGTTCGCTCGTCTGGTACCAGTCGCACCGGCGCGGCGTCCCGCTGCCGAGCCCTGCCCAAGACCTGTACCTCTGGGACGGCGAGCGCAACGCGGAGAGCGGCCGCCGCGACCATGCGTCGATCCTCCGGGGTCTGCGCACCTCGACCCTGTTCGACCAGCTCGCCGACGACGAACTCGACCAACTGGCCGCCGGCGTCGTCGCCGGCAGGTACGCACGCGGCGAGGTGATCCTCACCCCCGACGACGACGGGCTGGTCCTGATCGAACACGGACGCGCCAAGCTCGTCCTCGCCGTCGACGACGTCCGCACCGAACACGTCCTCGACGTCGGCACGGGTGACGTCGTCGGACCGACCGACCGCAACGAAGTGCGCGGCCACGACCTCGTCCTCGTGGCGGTGACCGACTGCGACGTGCTCACCCTCGGATCCGAGTCGGCCGGCGGCGTGATCTCGAGGTCGCCCGTGCTCAGCGGGGCACTCGAACAGGGCTCGACCAGCAGGACCCGGCGCGTCCATCGCGTGCTGCGCCGTCTCGACCAGGAGCGGGCCGCGGCCGCCGTCGAGGCGCTCGCGCTGCCCAGCACGACCGAGCC
>JAGQSS010000409.1 GCA_020439405.1 Ilumatobacter sp.
GATCGTCGCGTGCGTCGCCGCCGACGCGCTCGGCCCCGAGCACGTGCACGGCGTCTCGATGCCGTCGCGCTACTCGTCCGACCACTCGAAGAGCGACGCCCAACTGCTCGCCGAGAACCTCGGCATCGACTACCGGACGATCTCGATCGAGCCCGCCTTCCAGGCGTACCTCGACATGCTCGCACCGTCGTTCGAGGGCCGCGAACCCGGTCTCACGTACGAGAACATCCAGTCGCGGTGCCGCGGCCAGATCCTGATGGCACTGTCGAACGAGATGGGCTGGATGGTGCTCACCACCGGCAACAAGAGCGAACTGGCGGTCGGCTACTTCACGATCTACGGCGACTCCGTCGGCGGCTACGCGGTGATCAAGGACGTGCTCAAGCTCGACGTGTACGAACTGTGTCGGTACGTGAACCGTGCCGCGGGCCGCGACGTGATCCCGCCCGACGTGATCACGAAGCCCCCGTCGGCCGAGCTGCGCCCCGATCAGCGCGACGACCAGTCGCTGCCGCCGTACGAGGTCCTCGACCCGATCCTCGAGCTGTACGTCGAACACGACCGGACGGCACAGGAGATCATCGAGCTCGG
The DNA here is from genome assembly GCA_020439405.1 of Ilumatobacter sp. Lineage (GTDB taxonomy): Bacteria > Actinomycetota > Acidimicrobiia > Acidimicrobiales > Ilumatobacteraceae > Ilumatobacter. Next base: position 592 of record JAGQSS010000409.1, read on the forward strand.
TCACGACGAGGCGCTCGTCCGGCGCATCACCCGCCTCGTCGACATCGCCGAGTACAAGCGCCGCCAATCGCCACCCGGTGTTCGCGTGACGCCGAAGGCGTTCGGCAAAGACCGTCGCATGCCGATCACGCACGGCTACCGCGGCTGACCGGACGCGAACGTGCCGACCGCCCGAGGGCGGCCGGCACGAGTCGGGCGGTGACGGGTCAGGCGGCGCGGTCGCGCAGCGCCTTCACCTCGTCGTGGACCTGCTTCACCTGTGTCGCCTGTCGTTCGACGACGGTGCGAAGGTGCGACGAGATGTCGGCCTGCAACGCATCGCGGTACTCCGCCTTGGCGTGGTCTTCGCCCTGTTCGGCGGCGTCGAGCACGCCCTTGGCATCGTCGCCGGCGACGGCGTCCTTGATCGACATCCAACCTCGGTGCAGCGCGCCGAGCAGCGAGCTGTCCTCGTCGATCCGGTCGCCGTACTGGGCGGCGAGGTCACGGAGTTCCTGGGCGAAGGATGCACGCTGTTCCGCGTAGCGCCGGAACTGCTGAGCGATGTCGGCTCGACCGTCTGCGTCGAGCTTGTCGGCCGCCTTGCCGAAGCCGACCTTGCCGTCCTCGAGCGTCTCGATGAGATCCTTGCTGACCTTCTCGTCGGTGCTTGCCATGGGAGGCTCCTTTCGATCCGGGCCGGGGCGTCGTTGCCCCGACACGTCCGAGCCGTACCCATCTCCGGTGCCGACGAACCGGTCTCGCCGTGTTTCCACTCGTTCGGGTGACGGCGTGGCCGAAACGGTCGATCAGCTGCAGCAGCCGCCGGTGCCGCCGGTCGATCCGGCGGTGTCGGCGTGGGCGACGACCACGTTCTGGAGCTGGTCGTCGTGGTCGGCCTGCTTGACGTACCACTCCCACCGACCGCCCCACGGGTCGGTGACCCACGTCTCGACCTTCTCGGCAAAGCAGCAGATCGTGTCGTCGATGCCGGTCGTCGCGAGCCCGGCCTCGGCCAGCCGGGCCTCGGCCGCCACGACCTCGTCGGACGACGCCGTCTCGACGCCGAGGTGGTTGATCGAACCGGGCTCGGCATCGGGGCGCTCGAACACGACCAGCTTCAACGGTGGCTCGGCGACCTCCCAGTTGGCGTAGCCGGGCTTCACCTTGGCGGGCCGGGTCGAGAACATCGCCGAATAGAACTCGATCGCCTGATCGAGGTTCGGGACGTTGAGGGCGAGCTGGAGACGCATGGAATCGATCCTTTCGTACGCCGGGCGGTCCCCGGAGGCACCGCCGACTTCACATTGATGATGATCGATACGATAGCCAGACGCATCGAAACATGTCAATATGTTTCTCGTGGACGAGTTCGAACCCTGCTGCGTGCTGACCACCCCGCTCGACGAGGCCGAGGCGGAACTGCTCGCCCAGCAGCTCAAGGCCCTCGCCGATCCGGTCCGGCTCCGGATCGTGTCGATGGCGGCCACGTCGCCGACCGGCGAGGTCTGTGCGTGCGATTTCCCCGGCACCCTCGACCGTTCGCAACCGACGATCAGCCACCACCTCCGACAGCTGGTCACCGCCGGCATCCTGCGTCGCGAACAGCGCGGCAAATGGGCCTGGTTCTCCCTGGTCCCCGGCGCCATGGACGGCATCCGCGCCGCCCTCGGCGAAGGCGCCGACGCCTGACCCAGAAGGGGTCAGGCACCTTCTGGCCAACCATGTCGAGGACGTCACCGACTGCATCGCCAGAAGGTGCCTGACCCCTTCTGGTCGTGGCACAGTGGTCGGGTGAGTGCGAGCGGACCGATCGAGTACGGCGACGAGCTGCGGGCGACGTGGGCCGCCCGGCTGGCGGCGCACGAGCGCCGCGACGCACCACTCGACGGCCGCAAGCACGCGGCGGTCGCGATCGTGCTCGTCGACTCCGATGCCGAGCGCCACGACGGCGACCCGATCTTCGCCGACGGCCCGAACCCCGACTGGTCGCTCGACAACGTGCCGGGCGACACCGCCGGACTCGACGGACGCATGGAGGGTGTCGCCGGCGGCACGGCGTTCCTCCTGTGCCGACGCACGTCGCGACTCA
>JAGQSS010000040.1 GCA_020439405.1 Ilumatobacter sp.
GATCTGGGCGACGGCCAACAAGGACGCCAAGGCCGGCCAGTTCGCCTCGTCCGACCTGCGCAACTTTCACGAGACGGTGCAGCATTACGCCGCGCTCGTGTCTGGCCTCTACGGGCTTCCGATGCGTTACCTCGGACTGAACCACGCCAACCCGCCGAGCGCGGACGGGATCCGCGCCGACGAGGCTCGGCTCGTCAAGCGCGCCGAGCGGAAGATGTCGGTCGCTGGCGATCAGCTCGGTCGGACGATGGCGATGTGGCTGAAGTTCAAGACCGGCGAGTTCCCCGACGGGAACCGGATCAAGGTCGAGTGGTTCGACGCTGCGACGCCGACGTACGCCAGCAAGGCCGACGCCGTCCAGAAGCTCACCGGCGGGAAGCCGATCCTGTCGCGCGAGGGCGGTTGGGACGAGCTCGGCTGGTCCGAAGCTCGCAAGGCTCGCGAGCGCGATCTGCTCGAGGCTGAGGAAGCCGACCCGGTCCTCGAGCGAGTGACGCGGGAGCTCATCAATGCCGGTACCGCAAGCAGCGGCTGACTACTACGCCGCCCAGCAACGCCTCGCCGCCGCGGTCATCGCCAACGTCCGCCGCCTATGGCAGCAGGTCGGCCTCGACCTGGACGCAGGGTGGAGTCAGGCCAGGCCTCGCCTCACGGCGCTGGTGTCGGCCGGCCAATACGCCGCGGCGCAGGCCGTCGAGCCGTACCTCGCCGAGGTGCTCTCCGAGACTGGCCAGATCGACGAAGCGGTGACACGGATCCGCCCGCTTTCGTTCGTCGGGGTGGCCGGCGACGGCCGTCCGGTCGAGACACTGCTCTACGGCTCGGTGACGACGACGAAGCGTTCGATCGCCACCGGCGCCACCCCGGCGGTGGCTCGCGCGGCTGGTAGTGCCTGGCTCGACATGGCGGTGCAGACCGTCCTCGCCGACACCGGACGCGCAGCGACGGGCGTCGGGATTGCCGTACGACCGACGATCACCGGCTACGTGCGGATGCTGAACCCGCCGTCGTGCTCGCGCTGCACCGTGCTCGCCGGCCGCTGGTACCGCTGGAGCGCAGGTTTCGCCCGTCACCCGCACTGCGACTGCCGCCACATACCGGCGTCGGAGAACGTCGCCGGGGACCTGACGACTTCGCCGCTCGGGTACTTCGAGTCGCTCAGCGCTGCCGAGCAAGACCGGATCTTCACGGTCGCTGGCGCTCAGGCGATCCGTGACGGCGCAGACCTCGGCCAAGTCGTGAACGCTCGCCGTGGGATGCAACGAGCAGTCGACGGCACAGCTTCGACGACCTCCGGCACGTCGGCACGATCGCTCGCCGGGCGCCGCATGGCTGCCAACGGCGACACCGTTCGGCTGATGCCGGAATCGATCTACGAGATCGCAGCAGACCGGACCGAAGCGATCGAGCTCCTCGCCCGCTTCGGCTTCGTCAGCTGACCAGTTTTGGGGGCGCAAGCCCGGCCGTTCACGGCCGGGTGAGCCCTTGCCCTTCATGTGCCGGGAGTGCGCTGGCTCTCGACGTACTGCTGGATCACGGCGAGCGGTGCGCCGCCGCAGGATGCCGCGAAGTAGGACGGGGACCAGAGGTGCTTGCCCTTCCACACACGCTTCTTGAGGTCGGGGTGATCTCGTCGGATCAGCCGCGACGACACGCCCTTGAGCGAGTTGATGAGCTTGGAGAGTTGCACGGTCGGCGGGTACTCGATGAGCAGGTGAACGTGATCGTCCTCGCCGTCGCACGCGACGAGGACCGCTCCGAAGTCGGTGCAGACCTGGCGGAAGGTGCGGGCCAGGTGCTCGATGTGAGTGGCGGTGAACACCCGCCGCCGGTACTTGGTCACAAAGACCAAGTGAACATGGAGAGCGGTTACGCAGGTCCGGCCACGCCGATAGTCCTCGTCGTTGAACATGCGAAAGATGATAGACCAACCTGCCGACCAAATGGTATGATCGGGAGCGATGGCCCACAAGTACCGTTTGCAGCCGAGCGATGTGCAGCTCCCTGTGTTGGGGATGCACTGCGCGCACGCTCGGGCGGTGTGGAACGTGGCTCTCGAACAAGCGAACCTGTACCGCAAGCATTGGGGTCCGACGCCGAACGCCGCGATGCGCCAACGGCAGTTGGCCGAGGCACGCAAAGAAAGCTGGCTGGGCGAGGGATCGTCCAGCGTGCAGCAACAGGCGTTGCGGGACTTCGATCAGGCATTGAAGAACTGGTGGGCGGGGACGCACGGTCGGCCGACGTGGCGGACGAAGGAACGGAACAACTCGTTCCGGGTCCGCGATGTGAGCGTGCGGAAGATCAACCGGCGTTGGGCGGAACTGCTCGTCCCGAAGCTCGGCATGGTGCGGTTCCGTCTGTCACGCCCCTTGCCCGCCGAGTACGGCATGGCGACGATCAGCATGGACCGGGCCGGGCGTTGGCATGTGTCGTTCACCGCGCCGCAACCGACGTTCGAGCGGACGAGGACCGGCGAAACGGTCGGGATCGACGTCGGGGTAGCGCACACGCTCACGCTTTCGACCGGTGAACACCTGGACATGCCGGCCCTGCTCACCCCGGGCGAAGCGCAACGCAAGGTCCGGTTGCAACGCCAACTCGCCCGCCAGCGCAAAGGATCGGAGCGTCGGGAACGCACGAAGCGTGCCATCGCCCGCCTGTCCGCCAAGGAGGCGGATCGGCGCAACGACTGGATCGAACAGACCACGACCACGCTGGTCCGCACGTTCGATCGCATCACGATCGAGGACTTGCAGATCAAGAACATGGTCCGCTCCGCGGCGGGCACGGTCGAGAAGCCGGGCGCGAACGTCGCGCAGAAGCGCGGGCTCAACCGTTCGATCCATCGTCAGGCGTGGGCGAAATGGCGCACCCGTCTCGAACAGAAAGCCGCTGCGGCCACCGAGGAATGCCAGGTGATCGCGGTCAATCCTCGCGGAACGTCGCAACGCTGCGCGTGCTGTGGGCATACCGAACCGGACAACCGCGAGAGCCAAGCGGTGTTCGTTTGTCGGGCCTGCGGACACCGAGCGAACGCCGACGTGAACGCCGCGAACAACCTCAACGCCGCAGGACACGCGGTCGCAGGACGTGGAGGGCGACATGGCTCGCCCGATGAAGCGTCAACCACCAGAGCTGCCTAGCAGTTCAGGAATCCCGGTCCTTCAGGGCCGGGAGGATGTCAACACCACCTCGCCCAGGAGGCGGGGCCTACCGCCCCAGGAGGGCACCCAGTGACCACTCAGACCAACCCGCCCGAGGGCGGGTCGACCTCGACCGACGACGGCGTGCAGACCTTCGACGCCGACTACGTCAAAGGCCTCCGGGCCGAAGCGGCGAAGTACCGCAACGAGGCGAAGACCAACGCCGACGCGGCGCGTCGCCTCGCCGAGCTCGAGGAAGCGCAGAAGACCGAGGCGCAGAAGCTCGCCGACGCCAAGACGGCCGCCGAGGCCGACGCAGCGACGGCGCGCGCCGAGGCTCTCCGTTGGCGCATCGCAGCGAAGCACGGGATCACCGACGAGCAAGCCGAACTGTTTCTGACCGGCTCCGACGAGGAGACGCTGACGAAGCAGGCGGAGGTCCTCGCCGGCCTTCGATCGAGTGGCACGAACGGGACACCGGCGCCTCGCCCGGACCTGTCCCAAGGGTCGCGGCAGGCCCCCGCCAGTAGCGACCCGGCGACGCAGTTCGCCACCTTCCTCAACGGCCAGCTCAAGCGCTGACCGTAGGCCCTTCCACCAGGAGAAAGCATCATGGCGAACGCCACTCAGCTCAGCAACGTCGAGTCGACGCTGCTCCCGCCCACCCTCACCGGTCCCATCTTCGAGCAGGCGGTCGAGACGTCCGCCGTCATGAGCCTCGCCCGGCGCGTCCCGCTGTCGATGGCCGCCAACACCTCGATCCCCGTGTCGATGGACGTCCCCGCCGCTGGCTGGGTCGCCGAAGGCGGCGCCAAGCCCGTCGGCACCGGCGCCGTCGGAGTGAAGACGATGACCGGCAAGAAGGTCGCACTGCTTCTGCCGGTGTCGTCCGAGGTCGTGCGCACCAACGCCGCCGGCCTGTACGACCAGCTCCGCCAGGACCTGCCCACGGCCATCTCTCGGGCGTTCGACCACGCCGCGATCCACGGACTCGACTTGCGCACCGGCGCCGCCGGCCCGTTCAGCGACTACCTCAAGATGACGACCAACTCGGTCGAGCTCGGCACCGCGACCCAGGCGAACGGCGGCATGTACGCCGATCTCGTCGGCGGCGAGAAGCTCGTCGTGGACTCGAACTTCGACTTCTCCGGCATCGCTGGTGATCCCCGGCTCAAGCCGCTCCTGAAGCTACAGGTCGACACCAACGGTCGTCCGATCTGGGTCGACGACCCGGCGGTCGGCTTCGGCGGCGGCCAGCTCATCGGCTACCCCGCGGCGTTCAACCGCGGCGTGTCGGGCAACTACCGACGCCACGGCAACAAGGTGCAGGTCATCACCCTCACCGGCTCGCCGACCGGCGGCACGTTCAACGTCGCCTCGGCCGTGTTCGGCAAGTCGGCCGACGTCGCCTACAACGTGTCGGCGGCGAACCTGCAGACCGCGCTGCGTGCGTGGGGTGGCATCTTCGCCACGGTGGCCGTGACCGGCTCCGGCCCCTACACGGTGACCTTCCCGCTGTCGGGTGCCCCGCTCGAGGTGGACGGCACGGACCTCACCGGCGGCACCTCGCCGACGGCTGTGGTCGCCCAGTCGAACGCCGCGGCAACGTCGCTGCGAGCGATTGGCGGCGACTGGACGCAGTGCGCCTACGGCGTGGGCATGGACATCACGATCAAGGTGTCCGATACGGCGTCGTATGTCGACGAGGCCAGCGTCACGCACTCGGCGTTCCAAGAGAACCTCGTGCTGTTGCTGGTCGAGGCGTACTTCGGCTTCGTCGTCGGCAACCCGAACGCCTTCGTGGCCTACACCGACGCATCCTGACCCGAGAGGGCGCCACCGTGGCCAATCCGGCAACCGTCAACGACGTCGCCGACAGGTGGCGCCCACTCTCGGCCGACGAGAGCGTCGTCGCCCTCGCGTCCCTCGAAGACGCGTGGGCGCTGGCGACGCTCGAAGTTCCCGACCTCGACGCCCGCCTGACGGCGGACCCGGCCGAGATCGACCCCTCCATCGTCCGCATGGTCATCTGCGCTGCCGTGCTGCGTGTTCTGCGCAACCCGGACGGCAAGCGGCAGGAGACGATCGAGGACTACAGCTACACCCTCGCCGTCGGCGAAGGCGAACCCGGCTCCGTGTACTTCACCGAAGCTGAACTGACTCGCCTGCGAGCTCGGCCGCCCGTCCCGACCGGGGCCTTCACGATCAGGCCGTACGGAGCTCCTGACGGCACGATCTTGGAAGAGCTGGGCTGGTCGTGAGAATTGTCACGTCCGGCCGCAGTCTCGCCGAACGGCTGATGACCGACGAATGCATAGTCGAGCGGCCGTCGTCGACGTCCGTCTTCGACGAAACGGCCGGGACATACGAGCCGTCGGCCCCGACTGTTGTCTACGCCGGCGTCTGCCGCCTTCGCACGGCGTCGGCCCGGGCTCAGATCGATCAGCAGGTTGGCGGCGAACTTGTCGTCTTGTCATCGTTCGACCTCTGGCTTCCGGCGTCAACCATCGACGTCCGCCTTGGCGACGTCGCCACGATCACCGGCAGCGACGACGAGCTGATCGTCGGCGAGTCCTACCGCGTCACTCGCATCGAGCAGCGAAGCCACCTCACGCGCCGAACGCTCGGCGTGGAACTCATCCTTCCTGCCGACGGAGTGTGATCCGTGCCGTTCATCGACTACAGCGAGGTCGATCGTCTGGCCGAACTTCTCGGCGCCGCCGGCGAGCAAGCCCGCGACGTAAGCAATGAGGAGCTGACCTTGGCCACCGTTCGCGCCGCCGCAGACGCCCACGCCAATGCCCGGCGGATGGCCGACACGGGCGAGACGGCCGCCGAACTCCAGTGGGACACGTCAGGTGAGGCCCGTCGCATTTGGTCCACGACCCGCGCCTCCCGATTCCAGGAGTTTGGGAGCCCGAACACCGGCCCGCCGAACCCATGGCTCACCGGCCCGGCACGCGCAGCGTCCACTCGCCTGGCTGAGGCGATGGCGTCGAGAATCGACCCGCTCGGATGATTGGCCATTCTGCTCGCACCCTCACCGACGCGATCATTGCCGCGCTCGATGTTGCCGGTATCACGGTCGGGGACGGCGAGAAGCCAGCCGGAGGAGGCTGGGACGACGTCGCTCGGCTCAGTGACCACGGCGGTTACGTGCTGCTGTACCCGCTGGTCGGCGGCACCACCGCCGGCCCGATCTCGGACCTAGCCGCCGACGCGACCGTGCTGTACCAGCTCACCGCCGTTGGTGCGTCCCGCCAGCAAGCCGAATGGATCGCCGACCAGGCCCGGGTCGTGATGCTCTCAAAAGCGTTCGCACCTGCTGGCCGCGTCGTGACGCTGGTCATGATCGACATGCTTGGTGGGGCCACTCGCGACGACGCCGGCAAGACCCCACTGTGGTTCTCGCCCGACCGCTACTCGGTCACCACCGTGCCCGCCTGAGGAGGCCACTCATGCGCGTCCAGATGACGCATCCCGATCTCGACTCGACCATCTCCGTGTCGCCGGCCAGCGTGCCGGCTCGCGAGCGCGCCGGATGGCGTCAGGTCGTCATCGCGCCAGCGCCGAAGCCCCAGCGCCGTCCAAAGAAGTCCGCCGTCGACCTCGACGACGACACCTCCGACTCGTCCGTCGAGTCGGCCGACCCGGCGGACACCGCCGACACCAGCGAGGAGAGCTGACCCATGTCCCGCACCGTTTCCGACGGCATTCTCCAGGTCCACTGGTTGCCTGCCGTCTCCAGCGCAGCCGCCCCGACGGTCGCCGAAATCGCAGCCGGCACCGACCTCACCCCGTACCTGACCCCGGACGGCGTCAACTTTCCGTTGACGCAGAACATGGTCGACAACTTCGGGATCGCCGACACCTTCGATGGTCAGCGCATCGGCACGTGGGGGTCGAGCAACCCGAACCTCAAGATGTTCAGAGACGACACCGACGAGGCCGACACGTTCGAGGGCATCGCTCGCGGCGACGAGGGCTTCGTTCTCATCTCCCGCTTCGGCGCGCCTTCCGCGACGGCTCGTGTCGAAGTGTGGCCCGCGCAGGCCGGCACCCCGCTCCCGAACCCGCCCGCGCGCAACGAGAACCAGTCGTACACGCAGGGCTTCGCGATCACCAGCGCGCCGAACCTGTTCGCGGTCGTCGCCGCGTGACGTCGATCGACGACGTCCTCGCCGTCGCGGAGGCCCCTGGCCATCAGGCCACCGCGACGGCGAGGATCCTACTCCGCCAGGACCTTGTCGCCGAGCACGCGCGTCTTGACGCCGAGCTGCAGCAGGCGATCGCTGACGACGCTCGACTCAACCGCAACCCCGTCGCGCCCGGCCTGGCCCGGCAGATCGAGGAGCTCGAAGGCCGCCTCGAAGGTGAACGCACTGAGTTCCTTTTCCGCTCGATCGGCAAGCGCGCCTGGGCCGACCTGCTCGCTGCGCACCCGCCGACGAAGCGCCAGGTCGAGCGAAACAAGGGGCTCGACCACAACCCGGACACGTTTCCAGCCGCGGCAATCGCCGCGTCGTGTGTCTCGCCGGAGATGACACTCGATCAGGTCCGCCGGCTCGAGCAGGCGCTCAACAACTCGCAGTTCGACGCGCTCTGGGCGCGCTGCCTCGAAGCGAACCTGGGCGGTGTGGCGCTCCCAAAATCGCTGACCGTTGGCATGATTCGCCGAGCGAACGTGCCATCCGCGACTACTGCTGCGAGCGAGGCATCCCCCGGAGCGTCTTCCTCGGGCGAGTAGTCGGACCGGGCGAGCCGCAATGGCTCCCCGAAGACACCGAGGCTGCCCTCGACTGGGCGGAGTGGCGAGCGTCGCTCTGCCCCGGATGCGGTCAGCCTCGCCACGAATCGTTCAATCCTGACGGCCCGCACTACGAGGCAATCGAGCTGCGCTGCCGTGCCTGCCAGACCCGCGAGGCCGGTGCCGAGCGCTGGCGCAACCAGCCCAACGCCGACGCCAAGGGCCTGTATTTCCACGTCGAGTGCGCCCACTGAGGAGGTGACCCGTGTCCGAGAAAGGCTTCACCGTCCGGCTGTCGGCACGGGTCGATCAGTACGTCGCAGCGATGGAGCAGGCGAAAAAGGCCACTCAATCCATGTCCGACGAGTCGTCGCGGAACATGGTCAAGGTCGGCACGCAGATGCAGCAGGTCGGCGGCCAGCTGACCCGAAAGGTCACGCTCCCGATCGCCGCTCTGGGCGCTGCCGCGATCGCTTCTGCAGTGTCGTGGGAGTCGGCATGGGCTGGCGTGACGAAGACGGTCGACGGCACCGCGGCGCAACTCGATGACTTGCAATCCGGCTTGCGGAACATGGCCAAGGAACTGCCCGCCAGCCATCAGCAGATCGCAGCGGTCGCGTCTGCGGCCGGTCAGCTCGGCGTGCAGGTCGACTCGATCGAGTCGTTCACGCGGACGATGATCGATCTCGGCGAGACCACGAACCTCACCGCCGAAGAGGCAGCGACCGCGTTTGCTCAGTTCGCCAACGTGATGGGCACGGCACCCGACGACGTCGACAACCTCGGCGCCGCCCTCGTCGATCTCGGCAACAACTCGGCCACGACCGAACGCGACATTCTGATGATGGCGCAACGCATCGGCGGTGCGGGTCGGATCGTGGGTCTCACCGAATCCGACGTGCTCGGGCTGGCCGCCGCGCTGTCGTCGACCGGCATCGAGGTCGAAGCCGGCGGCACCGCGGTCAGCAAGGTCATGACCGACATGGCCAAGGCGGTCGCAACCGGCAGCGCCGAACTCGATCTGTTCGCCCAGGTGTCCGGCCAGTCCGCGCAGGACTTCGCCGCGGCGTTTAACGCCGACCCGACCTCTGCGATCATCGCCTTCGTCGAGGGGCTCGGCCGGATCGATTCGGCTGGCGGCGATGTGTTCACGACGCTCGACCTGCTCGGCCAGTCTGACGTTCGGGTCAGTCGAGCACTGCTGTCGCTGGCCAATTCCGGCGACCTGTTGACCGACTCGATCGATCGGTCGTCGCAGGCGTTCGAGGAGAACACCGCCCTCGCCGCCGAGGCCGAGAAGCGATACGAGACCACGGCAAGCCGCATGAAGATCGCCTGGAACCGGGCGGTCGACGTGTTCATCGACCTTGGCGCAGTGTCGCTCCCGATCCTGAACGCAGTCGTCACCGCCGGCGAAGGCATCGTCGACACGTTCGCCTCGCTCCCGCAGCCCGTCCAGGTCGCCGCCGCCGGATTCCTCGCGCTCGTTGCCGCTGTCGGCCCGGCCATGTCGGTGGTCGGCGGGCTCATCAAGAACGTGCAGACGCTGCGCGCCGGGCTCACCGCCATCAACACGGCGGCCACCGGTGCCGCTGGCTCGCTCGGGATGCTCGGCGCGCTCGCCCTCGGCGCAGCAGCCGCGTATGCGGTCTACCAGTCGCTCGCCTCGTCCGCGAAGGAAGTCGCATCTCGTGCTCGCGAGGTCGCAGCCGGGCTCGACTCGGCCACCGACGCCGCACTCCGCAACGCCTCCGCGTCCGATGGTGCCCGCATCGCCAACGTCGCTCTCGCCAACGCTCTGACGGGCACCGGCGACGACGGGAAGAAGCTGACCGAGGCGCTCGGCACGTTGGGCTTGTCGGCCGATGACGTGATCGACGTGTTCGGCAGGCTCGCACTGCTCGACAACGTCGAGCTCGACTTCGAAAAATACCAGGGCGCGACCGACTTCTTCGAAGGGCTGATCTCGTCGTCGTCCGAGTTCGCCGACCTCGCGCCTGGGCTGGCTGGTGGCATCGCGGCCGCCATCGCCCAGGGCGACGATCTCGGCATGATCTACGCCCATATCGAGAAGCTCGCGGGCCCGCTCACCGACTCGCAGAAGCGCCTCATCGCAGCAATGGAGGAGCTGCAGGATCAGGGCGAGAAGACCGACCTCGACGCCATGGTGCGCGGATTCCTCGCCACCGACGCTGCGTCCGGCGACCTGCAGGAGTCACTGCTCCGCCAAGCCGAGGCCGAGACCGGGCTGACTCGTACGGGTGATGACCTGATTCCGTTGTACGAGGCCTATCTCGCACTCCTCAAGGAGAACGAGACTGCGCTCTCGGAAACCGCTGGTGCGACCGACGGTGCCGCCGCCGCGGTACTCGGCCTGGCCGACGACACCGACGTCGCCGTAACGACACTCGACGACCTCAAGTCCGCAGTGTCCGACGCGACCACCCCGTTCGACGAGCTCGCAGGCGCGGCCTCGACGTTGAAGAAGGCGCTTGATGCCGTGTTCGGTGGGCCTCGCGATCTCGAAGAGGCCGCGCAGGCGTGGGAAGAGGGCATCGACAACCTGTCCGAGTCGCTCAAGGAGAACGGTAGGACCCTTGACATCTCGACCGACAAGGGCCGCAAGAACCGTGACGCGGTGAGAGACCAGGTCGACACGATCGGCGATCTCATCGTCGCCATGACCCGGCAGGGCATGTCGATGGAGGACGCCACCGCCTGGGGTCTCGCCTACCGCGACTCGCTGATCGAGCAGATGACCCAGGCCGGTCTCACCCGCGAAGAGGCCGAGGCCTACTTGGCGACGCTGGGTCTGACCCCGGAGAACGTCGAGACCGCTGTCGAGCTCGCCCACGACGAGCAAGCGAAGCAACGAGTTGAGGACCTGCTCGATCAGATGGAGGACATCCCGTCCGACATTGCGACCGACATCAAGGCGCTCATCGACAGCGGCCAATTCGACGAGGCCGAGCGCCGCATCCGTGGCCTGCAGTCGCTCGCCGGTGCTGGCGCGGTCGTCCCCGTCGTCACGCGAACAGGGCCTGGCGTGCGTCTTCCTGGCGGTGTGCAGCTGTCGGCCGATGGTCGCTACGTCGATGGTCCGATCATGTCGGTCATCGGCGAAGCGGGTGCCGAGGTCGTGCTCCCGCTCACCCGGCCCGGGCGCATGGCCTCGCTCGTCAACGACCCGCGCGTCCGCCCCGCCGTGCTCGCCGCTCTCACTGGCGGCATCCGGATGTTCGCCGACGGCGGAATCATCTCGTCGCGCATCATCAACGCCGGCGGCCAGCAGGGCTCGCTCAAGCCGGGCGACATGATGGCCGCCAAGTTCGAGATGGGCGAGATCGGTGCGAGCGAGTACAAGCGGTTCCTCGAATCGCAGCTCGGCGCGCTGGCCAAGTACTCGAGCGAGTACATGGGCGTCTGGCGGCAAATCCAGCAGATCGACGACGACACCGCGTCAGCGATGGCCGACCAGCAGTCGGAGCAGGACCGCTTACAGCGCGCCATGTTCGAGACCGGAGCCATCTCCGCGACCGCCTACGAGACCTACTTGCAGCAGCGAATGAACTCGTTCGAGGTCTATTCGGCCGAGTGGATGGCTGCGTGGGGCGAGCTGATCCAGGTGCAAGAGGATCAGCAAGCGAAGGCCGACGAAGCGATCGCCAAGAGCTTCGACCGTGCCCGTGCCCGTGCCGCGCTGGCCGAGGCTGAGCGGGATCTCGCCGACGCCATCGTCGCCGCCACCGAGGCAGGAAAGAAGGCTGACGAGGTCAACAAGGACAAGAAGGCGACGGACGAGGATCGGGCCCGCGCAGCGAAGACCTACGCAGCCGCTCAGGACCGTGTCGCCGAGGCCGCCTTTGCCGGTGCCCAAGCTCGCGCTGCGGCGAACGGGCTGCAGTCGGGAACGTTCGACTGGGCGAACTTCATTCGTTCCGAGGCTGGGCGTTGGATGGAGTCGCAGTCGCCCGAGGTCCAGGCCCGGATGCGCGAGCTCCTTATCGGTATTCCTAGGGGGATGCAGGCGACGCGCCACGCCCGCCCGATGGCAGAAGGTGGTCTGCTTCGTGCCCGTCCCGGCGGTCACCTCATCCGCGCCGCCGAGGCCGGCCAAGATGAGTGGCTGGTGCCTGCCAGCAAGACCGAAGCGTTCGCCAGGATGATGCTCGGTGCAGGGACGAGTAGCTCGACCGGTGTCAGTGTCGGCTCGATCACCGTGGGTTCGCGCGATGATCTCGCAGCAGTCCGAGATCAGCTCGATTCGATGGCCTGGCGCGCCCGAGTGCTGAGCCGCTCCTGATGTTTGCCGGCGACGATGGCTCCGCCGAGCTCAACGGGCTCACGATCGGTGCTGGGACCCCGTACCGGTGGCGCGCGTGGCCGACTGGTCTCGGCGTGCCGGAGATTCGCAGCGCCGACACGGTGCGAGCCCGCCGCGATGGTGTCACTCCGGGCGACGACTACCTCGGTGCTCGCACCATCGTGTTCGAGATCGATGTCGAAGGCACAATCGCCGAGCAAGAGGCGCTTCTCACCGATCTGTCCGCGGCGTTCGCGCCTGGACCGACAACCACCCTTCAGCTCCGCTGGGGCGGCAACCCGGCAGAGTACGTGCTCCATGGCCGCCCTCGTGGCTGCGAGTGGATGCTGTCCCGCCGTTCGACGGTCGGCCTTGGCGACGCCCGCTGTGTGTTCCTGGCCACTGACCCGATCAAGTACGGCGGTGAGCAGACCGTGCGCTCGACCCTCGCTGGCTCTGTCGTCCCACTGACTCTGCCGTTCACGCTGCCCGCGACCTTGGGGACGAAGTCGGGCAACGACGTCACCGTCGCGAACACCGGCTCAACGCCGGTCGACTGGACGGCGACGATCGTCGGTCCGGTCACGACACCCCGTCTGCGCTGTCTCACGACCGGGAAGCACCTGCAGTTCGACCTCGACCTCGGATCGGGTGAGGAGTTGACGCTCGACTCGTCGGCGGCGTTCGCCGCAGTGGACGACGTCGCAGCGCTTGGCGCTCTGTTGTTCGGCTCATCGTGGGGGAAGGCCCCGGTCGGCAACTCGACGTGGCGGCTCGACGCCGGCGCAGGCACAGGGTACGCAGACATCACCTACCGTCCGGGCTGGCTGTGACCGAGTACCGCTACCTCGCCGTCGCCGTTCCGTCCGGCGAGTACCTCGGCGACCTCCCGTTGTCGGCTGTCACCTTCGGCGAGGAGCTCGAGCAGCAGGTGTCGGAGCTCACGGCGTCGCTCGACTTGAACGCCAAGACACGTGACGGTCGCTCGCTCGCCGCCCGCCACCTCGCCTGGACCACCCCGCGTGTGACGGCGATCTTCGTCGAGGCCGATGGCGTGCTCGTGTGGGCCGGCGTCGTGTACGGCCGCCAACGACCGTCGACGACGATGCGGCTGCGCGCCCTCAACCCCTGGGCGTACTTCGGTCGCCGGCGGCTCACCGAGTCACGGTCCTACGTCGGCGTCGATCAGCTGACGGTCGCCGCCGACCTCGTGTCGTGGGCTCAAGCGGTGCCCGGCGGCGATCTCGGCGTACTTGTCGACGCTGCCACGTCCGGTGTCGTCGTCGACCGGAATCCGATCGCCAACTCGTGGGAGTACCGCCCGATCGCCGAGTTGGTCGAGGAGCTCGCCCAGTCGGACCCCGGCTTCGAGTTCGCCATCGTTCCAGACGGTCGCATCGGTCCTCGATTCCGATTGCAGTTCTGGTATCCGCAACGCGGCTCCGCCACCGTCTCGGCGCTGTGGTCGTCGCGATCCGGCCGCGGCTCGATCGTCGACTTCACCTGGGACGAGGACGGGCTCGGCGCCGACACCGTCGTCTACGGCATCGGTGCCGGTGAAGGCGAATCCTCGATCCGTACCGTCGCCACCCTGGCTGACGGTGCGCCGATAACTGAAGCCGTGATGACCTGGAAGTCGATCACGAACGTCGACACGGTCGCGTCGCTCACCCGGGCCGAGGTCGCCAATCGTGCGCGCCTCGTCGGCTCGATGACGCTCGAACTCGACAGCACCAACCCAGCGGCCGCGTGGGGGGCTTGGTCCCTCGGCGACCTGGTCCGCATCGTCGTCGAGGACGACCCCAGGTTCACCGAGACGCTCGACGTCGAGCAGCGGGTCGTCGGATGGCAGCGGTCCATCGATGACGACGGCAAGCCGGACGCGCTCACCGTCACCACGAGGACCCCATGAACGACGCCTTCGCCGACGCCCTCGCCGATCTGCAGCGCCGAGTCCGGGCTCTCGAGACAGCGCCACGGGGCGGGTACACGACCGTTCGTGGCGGTGCGACGATCTGGCGTCCGCCCGACGGCGACGCGTCGATCCTGCTCGGTGCATCCGGCGCCGACGTCGTGTTGCAGACGTACGAGCGCGACGGCGTACCGAACGGCTACATCGGTTCCGTCGAGGGGCGCACCATCGTCTCGTTCGACAACGTCGACCACACCTCGCGAGCGCTCTGGTGGGATTCCCTCGACGGGCTCAAGTCGCCTGGCGGCCTGGTGCCCTGGTGCCACGACCCCGAGACGGCACTCGACGCCAACGGGCGGGCGACCACGACCTCGAGCGCATACCGGAAGATGTGGCAGGGCCTCGGCTGGGCCACCAGCAAGTCGCTCGGGCTCTACACCTACGCGCTGGCCAGCGCCGGCGCAACGTCCGGTCAGGTGAAGGTGACGATCACCCCGATCGCCGTCCAACGGGCCTCAGGTGCCGGCATCGTGTCGACCGCGGCCGCCGAGACAACGGTCGACGAGTTCACCGCCGACACGTCGTCCGTCACCTATCAGCGGAACATCGATCTCACCGACGCACTGTGGAGTCCGGCCGGGAGCCCGGTCGGCGAGCTCTACGCGTGGGCCATCTACGGCCGGGTCAGCGCCGGCGCCGGGTCATGCCTCGTGGCGCCGTTGCGTCCGGGCTGGCACTACTGACCGAGGAGCATCCCTGATGTCGACCTACCCGTTGGACTTCGCCGGTGGCGGGCCCGTCACTCCGGAGGACCTCAACCTCATCATCGACGACATTCAGGCGCTACAAGCCGGCGTCGGAGCGTGGACGAGCTATTCACCGACGATCGCGAAACTCACGCTCGGCCTCGGCGCCGTCGTGGCGAAGTACCGCCAGTCGGGCAAGCTCGTCGAGGTCAAGGGGCGAATCACGTTCGGCTCCGGCACGACCGTCGACGGGGCACCGACCATCTCGCTGCCGATCGCTCCGGCTGACGGTATCGAGATCGACACGAACGGTGCCGCCCACTTCTACGACGCGTCCGGCTCCCGCGGCTACGGACGCCTCTACTACCAGTCCGGCCCGGCGGTCGGGTTCCTTGTGTTCGCGACGTCAGGCGCGTACGCCTCCGGCGTGCTGTTGTCCGCGACGGTGCCGTACACCTGGACCGCCGGCGACAAGCTCGAGTGGCACGCCACCTACGAAGCGGCCTGATCGCGCCTGCGGTCCCCCTCACCGCGACTCGGCGGAGGTCTCGTGATTCTCACCCTGCCCTGGATCCTCGACGTCCCCACGGAGGTGCCCGTGGACCCACAAACTGCGAGCACCGGCGTGATCGCCGGGATCACCGCCGGCGTGGTGGTCGGCGTCCCGGTCATGATCGTCATCGTCCGCACGATCCTGCCGGCGGTCCGACGCGGCGTCGAGCAGCTCGTCGGCATCAACCGTGCAGTGAACACCGTGCCGGCCGGCACCCCGCCGCTCACCGAACGAGTGGATGCCATCGCCGGCGAAGTCGCCGACCTGCGCGCCGTGAAAGCCGTCGATCGGGCCGAATCGATTGCGGCACGAGAGCAGGACCGCCAGGCGCTCGCAACGCTCGCCCAACGCGTCGACGACCTCTTCGAGATCCTGGCGCAGCGGCCGTGATGCGCTCCGACGGTGTCGCCCTGATCGGCGCCGGCTGCTGTCTCGCCGCGCTGTTTCTCGTCGACGAACCCTGGCCGTGGACCGTCACCATCGTCGCTGTTGCACTCCTTTGCGATCGCCGCCGTGCACGTCCTCGCAGCCGCCCGACCGCCGAGGAGGCGCTGAATGCCCACCATCTTTCCGCGTTCGCTCATCGGCACCCCCGAACCGCCGGCGACGCGTCCGAAGCCGGGCGCTGTCCGATATCTGCTCGGGCATTTCACCGGCGTCGGGCTGCCGCTCACCTCCCGCTACCGCTCAGCGGCCGACGCCGACGTGATCGCCGACGCCCGCACCGTCGCCCAGTTCGGAATCAGCTCGAACCGCCCGTGGGAATACAACTGGATCATCGGCCTGAACGGCTGGGTGTTCGTCCAGGCCGGCGAGTACCTGTCGGCGCACTGCCTCAACTTCAACGCCCAGTCCAAGGCGGTGCTGTTCCTGAACGCGATCGGCGTGCCGCTCACCCCGGCGCAGATCGACGCGTTCCGCGAGCTGCGACACGACCTGGTGTTGCGGGGCGAACTCCACCCCGATCACCACGCTGACCCGCACTACATGTACCGGACGACCGGATGCCCTGGCGCCGAGATCGCCACACCACCCGGCTCGAAGTGGAACTCGCCGACCGGGCAGGGCCAGCTCGGGCAGCTCCGTTCCGAACTGCTGCGCCCGTGGACACCGCCCGCACCGCCGCCCGCCACGGTCGACCCGCCCGTCGAACCCGACCCTGCACCGATCCTCGAGGAGGACGACATGAAGCCCCGCATGTGGCGCCACGCCGACTACCAGAACGTGTTTCTGATCGGCTCCGGTCCCGCGATCAACGTGACCCCCGAACTCGCGAAGAGCTACGCGAACGAGGGCGTCGACATCATCGTCGAACGGCACCCGCAGATGCTCAAGGGCTGCATGCACCAGGCCGGCCTCGACGAGACCGACCTGCTTCCCTGGCCCGCGTGATCCTCGTCCGCTTCGACGAACACCCCAACGGTGAGCTCGAAGCGATCTGGCGAACCCGCCGCGGTCTCGAACCCCGACCCGTCACCGCCGAACAGGCAGCTCGCCTACAGCGGCGCGAGCAGCAGCTCGGCCGTCCCACCGTCCCCATCGTGCCGATACCGGCCGTATCACCCGAGGAGCCCACGTGAGCAACCTCCCCACCTCCGACAAGTTCATCGCCTTCGTGCGCACCGTGCTCCCCGCCGCGTGGTCGGCCGCCGTCGTGACGCTCGCCGAGCAGCTCGGCCTCGCACTCACCGAGCTGCAGGCGACCTGGCTCATCCTCGCCGTCTTCGCCGTCATCTACGCCGGCGTTCGCGCCGTCGAGGACCGGATCCCGGCGATCGCCCGGCTCGTCCTCTGGTTCCGCACCGCACCCAAGTACCCGGACGCCGTCGAGGCGACCGCACAGGAGGTCTGACCCGTGCCCCCGGCCACCACCGTGAACGTCGGGCCCTCGAAGCTCGACCTCGAAGGCCTCGTCATCGGCGGAGCGCACACCCTGATCCTGGCCATCGCCGATCGAGCGCATCGAAACAGACAATGGGGACGGAACGACCGCCGTCACCTATATCGGCGCGCCGGACGCATTGGTGCCGCTGGTGTCACGCTACGCCACCGACAGCGACGGCGCACACTGGGCAGAGATCGACGACGACGGCCGGGTACGTGTAGCCGCGGTCGCCGCCGCCCTCGAACCGGTCGCCACGGTACAGACCGTCTCCGGGGTCCTGCTCCCGGAGGACACCGAGGCCATCGTCTCCGCCCTCCAAGGGGCACGGACCGCACTGGAGACGCCATGAGCGATCGCCGTACGCAACGCCTCGCCACCCTCACCGCTGCACGTGGCCGAGCGGTCAACCGGCTCACCGCCATCCGCACCGACCGCACCGACTTCAAGACGGCCGCCACCGGGACCCTCGCCACGCTCCAGGACATCGGCACCAAGATCGACGCTGCGACGACGATTGCGGCTCTTGGGCGGCAGGTCGGGAGGCTCTGCACCCAGACCATCGGGCTCGCCCGAGAGGTGCAGCGTCTCCGGGCTCAGGTGCTCGACCTCACCGCAGTCGCCAGGATCACGGTCGGCACATCGGACGACGGGACCGACGCCGACAACGTGCCCGACTGACCCTGCACCACTCCCACCACGCGAACGACCCCCGGCCCATCACGGCCGGGGGTCATCGTCGTTTTCCGGCCCGGACGCACGCCCCTACGCCCGGACCAGTGTGGCCGCCCAGGGGGGCGGGTGTCCCCGGACGGCCACGAGCTAGCAGGACGTGCAACCGCCCCGCGTCGTAGTGGTAGGCGGCACCGTGGTCGTCGGCGCCGGGGTGATCGGCGTCCTGGTGCCGCCAGTCGTCGGCGGAGCGGTCGGCGGAGTCGGGTCCTGGCGACGTTGGGGCACGCTCGACGTCGGCGGAACCGTGGACGTCGGCGCACTCGTTGACCGCGGCGCCCTCGTTGTGGTCGGCGCAGCGGTCGTCGTGGCCCGAGGGCGAGTCGTCGCCACCGTCGGCGGCGAAGTCGAGGCCGGCGCTGCCTGCGGTGCAGGTGCGGCCGTC
>JAGQSS010000410.1 GCA_020439405.1 Ilumatobacter sp.
CGGCGGTCGACACGGGCGGCGTCGAGCTCGTGGTCGAGATCTCGCTCCAGGGACGCCACCTCGTCGTGGAGCCGGCTCACCTCGTCACCCAAGGCCTCGACCATGTCGATCAACTCGAGGTTCGCCGACCGGAGGATGTCGACCGAAGGCTCGACGTACCAGTACAACGTCCGCTGCATCGCTGCCTTCAGTCGATGGACGACTCGCCCTTTCGCCCCGACGTGCTGGGGCCCGACCGTTGGGCGAGCGTGTGCCAGACGCTCGCGGAGTCGTTCGCCGGCGTCGTCGAGGACCGCCCGGTCGACCCTGGTGCCGGTCATCCGCTGGGCCACCATCGCCTGGAGGAAGTGGGGATGGCAGATCGAATCGGCGCCATGCCGGCGATCCGGGGGGTGCACCTCGGACATGCGGCGAAGCCTAGCCCGCCAACTCCTCGGCAGGCCGGGGCCCGGTGGTCGACGTCGGTGCGGGTAGAGTCACGCCCGCTCACCCGTCCGAGCACGCGACTCATGACCGTTCTCTTCAATGTGACCGACGCGATCGGTGGCGCCCCGAACCACGGGATCACTCGCACCGAGCGTCGACTGGGATCGTCGTTGATCGGTCGACCAGACGTCGACTTCGTCGTCGTGCGGGACAGGGGACTGTGGCGAGTCGATGATCACGATGCACTCGCAACCGCGCTCGACCCGGCCCACGTCGAGTCCACACCGCACGTCGAGCGGTTCGGCGTGGATCGGCCACCGCAGGGCATGTCGTCGGTCGCTCGCGTCCGTTCTCGTTGGTCGAACGCCCGGCGCGTGGCGGGCCCGCCGTTGCAACTCTCGCCCATGCGAACGCGTCGACAGGACACGTTCGTGTCGGTCGGGCTCGATTGGGTCCACCCGACGCTTGCGATCGCAGAGCACCACGTGTTCGGTACCGGTGCTCGATTCGTGAACATGTGCTACGACCTGATCCCGATCGATCATCCCGAGTGGCTGTTCCCGCCCGACGTCGACGGGTTCCGCAGGTACCTCTCCCGCTCCCTACGCGTGGCGTCGGCGACGTTGTGCATCTCCCGGTGCACTCAAAGCGACCTGCTGCGTCACTTTCCGGACCTCGACCCCTCGCGGGCACCCGTCGTCACGCTCGGCGCCGACGCCGCGATCGAAACCGGTGCGGCGCAGACGTCGTTCGCGTCATCCGTGTTCGGTGGCGAGCCGTACGCGATCTACTGTGCCACGGTCGATCGGCGGAAGAACCACCAAGTGTTGTACCGCGCGATGCGCGAACTCGTCCACCGCGGGGCGGCCGGGAATCTCCTGTTCGTCGGGCGGGTGGGCTCCGGCACGGCCGATCTGATCGACGCGCTCAGAAACGATCGCGCGATCGCCGGGCGAGTCGCTCTGGTGACGGATTGCGACGACCGCCACCTGGCGGCGCTCTACGAGAAGTCGGTTGGCGCTGTCTATCCGTCGCTGTACGAGGGTTGGGGGCTGGGCGTCACCGAGGCGTTGGCACACGGTCGTCCGTGCGTGGTCGCTTCGGGTTCGTCGCTGGGAGAGGCCGGGCTCGGAGTCTGTCCCGAGGTCCATCCGCTCCGGACGGGCGAGTGGGCCGACGCGCTCGAGCGACTCTTCGGCGGGA
This sequence comes from Ilumatobacter sp., assembly GCA_020439405.1. GTDB lineage: Bacteria > Actinomycetota > Acidimicrobiia > Acidimicrobiales > Ilumatobacteraceae > Ilumatobacter. The sequence goes on from JAGQSS010000410.1 coordinate 1,630, forward strand.
CGATCGACCCGCCGGACGCAGCGCTGCCCACGTGGGACTCGGCGGCGACTCGCTTGCTCGAGGTGACAGCTCCGTGACCGTGTGGTACGACTTCACGACCACGATCCGGAATCGCGGACGCAGTGGAATCGCGAGCGCGGAGTGGAACATCGGTCAGGCACTCCTCGAGGTGGATCCCTCGGTGCGATGTTTCGAGTCGGTCGCCCGGGGCGGCCTCGTTGAACTCGATCCCGCCGTCAGGTTGGCTGGCGCAGTGTATGCGTCGTCGGGTGCGGCAGCGCCGATCGTCGCCAACACGGTTCCCACCTGGCGTGATCAGCTGCGTTCGAGTCTTCGCTCGCGGTTCGGCCGTCGAGCCGATCCATTCATCCGAGCGCTCTCGACCGTGTATCAGTCGCCGTCCCGAGTTCGTCGGCGCCTGCGTGATGGGCGCCCATCGTCGACGGCGCCGGGACCCGGATCGACACGCCTTACCGACGTCGTCCGATCCGACGATGTCGTGATCTCGATGGGCGCAGACTGGGACGGTCAGCTCGCGGAACGACTCGCCGACCTCAAGTCGGCGACCGGATGCACGGTCGTCACGATGGTGTACGACCTGGTCCCGCTGACACACACCCATCTCGCATTCCACAACGATCCGGCGCTCTTCACTCGCTACTACCGGGCGCTCGTCGAGGTCAGTGACATCATCACCTGCATCTCGGACCAGTCACGTTCGGACCTCCTCGACTTCGCGGTGGCCCAAGGACTCCCCGTACGAAGGGCCGAGGTCCTCCTGCTCGGCGAATCGGAACCGGACGACGTGGCTCGCCTCGACCGCGATGAGTACTACCTGTGTGTAGGCACCGTCGAACGACGAAAGAACCTCGAGCTCGTCTACGACGCCCTCCGCATCCTCGAGTCGGAGCATCGAACCGTGCCACGGGTCGTCGTCGCAGGTGCCCGAGGGTGGGGGAACGACGATTTCCTCGACGAGCTGGAGTCGAGCACGACGATTGCCGCCCGGTCGATGATCCTGCT
>JAGQSS010000411.1 GCA_020439405.1 Ilumatobacter sp.
CTCGGTCCAGGCACCGTTCGACAGCACCACCTCGTGATTGCGGCACATGAAGTGCAGGTAGGTGACCTCGAGCGGCTCGACGATCCGCACCCCCCGGGAATTGACCAGATGCTTGGCCGCCGCCAGCACTTCGCGCTCGTCGAAATAGAGCGAGGTCCGGTCATTGGCCACCAGCACCCGGTGGTTGGGCGAGAGCAGCATGTCGCGCTCCGGCAGGCCGTTGCCGAGGGCGCCTGCGCGGATGTGGATCGGCGCGAGATGCTGGGCCCTGGCCAGTTCGGCAAAACCGATCGCGCGCGCGCCCACCCATTTGATCTCCTGGATGCCGTTGTCGCGGGTGATGACCCGGTCGCCGACCCGGAGCCGTTCCACCGGCACCTCGCCCTTCGGCGTCGCGATCAGCGTGCCGGGGGTGAAACAGGGCACCACCTGCTCGATGTTCTGGAAATCGAGCGTGCCGGTCTCGGTACCGTCGGCGTCGCGGTAGGTGACGAAGCCGTTTTCCCGGTCCTCGGTCGTATAGGTCACGTTGAGCGAGCCGCCCGGGCTCGTCGAGCCGGTGAGGTCGAGCGTGTCCCAATCCACGCCGCCCTCGCCGCCGTCGACCCGGTCGCCCACGCCGACGCCGCCGAACCAGTCGCGGTCGTCGCCGCCCGACATCGTGTCGGCCCCGGCGCCGCCGTTGATGTAATCCTCGCCGCCCTCGCCGTAGATCACATCGTCGCCGTCGCCGCCGAACAGCGCGTCGTTGCCGTCCCCGGCCCCGGTGTCCGGCACGGTCACGTCGAAATAGAGATCGGTGACGTTGATGCCGGAATTGTCCGGCCCGTCCTGGCTGTGCTCCAGAACGATCCGCGAGACCGGCCCGGGGATCGTCACCTGGAGATTGTAGCCGTCGCTGTCGGCGTCGGCATAGCCGCCGTTGGCGCTCGCGGTGTTCGCCCCCGCCGCGCCGCCGCCCTCCGAGAGGGAAATGCCCGCGCCCGCCACCAGGTTCACCGGGATCTCGTGCCCATCGGCATCGTAGGCGCGGATGGTGACCACCCCGTCGCCATCGAGATCGTTGACGTTGAATTCCACGTTCCCGACCGCTTCGGAGAAGCTCCACTCGAACGTACCCGTGCCGCACATGCCGCCGGTCTCGGAATGCAGCGTGCTGTCGGCGTCGAGCGTCTCGGAACCGGTGTCGATCCCGTCGCCGTTGACCGGATCGGTGCCCGGTTCGGAGAAATGCGTGCCGCTGTCTTCGATCCGGGCATAGCTCACCGTGACCGAGCCCGTGTCCTGGGTGAAGCTGCTGTCGATCTGCGGATCGGTCACACCCTCCCAGTTGAAGCTCTCGCGCAGCGTGGCGGTGGCGGCTTCGCCGCCGTTGTCGCCGTAGAGCACGTCGTTGCCGGCTTCGCCCCAGACCCGGTCATCGCCCGACCCGGCAACAACCGTGTCATTCCCCGTCCCGGCCGTGACCTCGTCGTCCCCCGTGCCGGCGCGCACCAGATCGTCGCCGCCGCCCGCCTGGACGATATCGTCGTCGCCGGTCTCGCCCGGCAGGAGCGCGTCTCCGGCGTCCACCCGGTCGCCCTCGGGATCGCCGTCATAGGCGAGGTCGATCACATCGTCCGCCTCGGTGCCCTCGACGATCCCGTCGGGCGCAATGCCCGCATCGAAGCCGAGATCGGAGACCTTGATATGGCCCGAGATCGCGGCATCGGGGCCGTTGTCATGGACGATCACGAGTTTGGAGATCGGTCCCGCGACCGACACCGTGATCCCGGTATCGTCCAGCCCGCCCTCGCCCTCGATCGTGTTGCCGCTCACGCTCTGCACACCGGCGATGGGCGCGAAATCGACCTCGACCAGGTTGCCGTCCGCGTCATAGGCCAGCACCGTCACCTGGTCGTCCCAATTGCAGCCGGCATCGACGTCGATGAGCTGGAAGTTCACGCCGGACACCGGCGTGTCGAAGGCGATCTCGGAGATCGTCGGCTGGCTCACGTCATTCGAGTAGAGCTGCCCGTCCTGCAACGTGAAGGCGTCGCATTGCCCGTTGGTCGGCGTCGAGACGGTCACCCCGATCGTCTCGGTCCCCGTCGCCGAGGCGAGCGTGGTCGCCCCATCCGCCCCCGTGAGGTCCCAGTCGAGCAGATAGTCGCCCGCCGGCTGCCAGCTCGCCCCCGCGCTGGTCCAGGTCGTATTGTAGGTCATCAGCAGCTTCCCTTGCTCGATCCCGGAACGGCCGTGGTCCAGACGGTCGCGTTACGGAGGGTGGCTGTGCCGTCGACCGGTCCGGTCAACGCACAGGTGAACTCACGAACAGCCTTGGGAGACATCAGAACCGGCCCGACACGCCCCTGAAGCGTCGCCGTGCAAATCCTGTCGATTTCACGCGTTTTCATCGTAATTCCCCTTGGCTTACACATACACACGCCACGAAATTGCGAGCGGTGCCGGGCCACGGGGTTCCCGCACCATCAACCTGAGTTTTCCATGGAGAGAGAGGCCCGATAGATCGGACCTGGCAGTTGACAGTCGACGGCAAACCCCCCAGCTCGCCGCCGACCTCAACACAACGCCAACCACCTGCGGTCGACGCACACGTTCTCTCCACGGTTCTCCGTGGTTGCGTGCGGCCGCCCCCGTGGCCT
>JAGQSS010000412.1 GCA_020439405.1 Ilumatobacter sp.
AGATCTAGCGACCAGCGAACCAGCAGTGTCCATTGCCCACCGCTGCTGCGCTCCTGCGCAGGACCGGTGTCTTTGCGTCCTGCCTGGGTCAGCAAGGCTCAGCTGGCGGATTGATGGCGCCAGGGAGAGTTGTCGGGGGTTGGTTGGCGGCTTCGGGTGGTGCGTTGCCGAGGAGGCCGTCGACGCTTGCTCGGGTGGTGGCGTCGTCGACGATGAGGACGGAGTTTCCTTGGATGGTTTCGCTGGTGAGGCCGGCGTTGAGGTCGTAGAACTGGACGTGTTCGGGGCCGATCAGTTGGGCGGCGTTGAGGATTGCTCGGAGTCCGTCGAGGTCGAGGCCGGTGTCGACGGTGATGTCGTCGACGACGTTGGTGAGTAGCCGGACTTCGTCGGTGGTGCTGTAGTTCGCCGAGAGCACGTCACGGTAGATGCGTTGTGTCAGGTCTTGTTGGCGGGCGACTCGGCCGAGGTCGGACGTTGGGTCAGGGGACCATCGACCGGTGGTGGCGTCAAGCGATTCCAGCCTGCGCGACCGGGCGTAGGCGAGCGCGTCGCTGCCGGACAACTCGTTGCAGCCGGGTGCTGCGGTGAACCCGGTTTGGCTGTCGCGCACTGCGGTGTCGAAGGGGACGCTGACCCCGCCGGCGAGATCGATCAGCGACTCGAAGCCCTCGAAGTCGACCTCGACGTAGTGGTGGATGTCGACGGCGAGCAACGACGAGACGACTTCGACGAGTCCAGGGTCTTCGGTGAACGCGTTGAGTCGCCGGCCGATGCCTTCGTGTTCGACCCACAGGTCCCGCGGCAGGGAGAGCACCCCGACGCGTCCACGGTCGGGGTCGATGCGCACCACAGCGATCGTGTCGGCGCGAGAGCCGGTGACCTCGCTGCCGGGGGGACGCCGGTCGACTCCGACTACGAGAATGTTCAGTGGCGTCGCGATGGGCGGAACGTCCTCGACGACTGCACCGGACGCGTCGACGGTCGCTGCGGTGGTTTCAGACCCTGCGGGCGGTGTGGTCGTGGCGGGACTCGTGTCGGCAGGCGCCAGCCCGGCGACCTCGACACGTCGGAGTTCGCCGGCTTGGTCACGCAGGTACAACGCCAGCCCACCGACGATCAGCAGCGGCAGGAGCGCCACCGAGCCGAACATCACTCGAGCGCGACGTTGACGGCGTTGCGCTGCACCCACCACCCGGTCGTGGAACCGATCACCGAGCTCTGGCGGTGTCGGATCGTCGAGATGATCGAACATCAGACAGCTCCTTCTGTTCCGCAGCGACTGTCCGCGACGACCTCGCCCATCGCTCCGTCGCTGATCCCCTCCCGGAGGATCCCGATGGCGCGGTGCGCGTGGGTCTTCACAGTCCCCACACTGATCCCGAGCTCGTCGGCGACGTCGGCCTCGGACATGTCGGCCAGGTAGCGCAGCACCACGACATCACGTTGTCGACGGCTGAGCGTCGACAACAGCCGTTGCAGATCGAGCCGGTCCGCCACCTCAGCGGGGTGGGAGACGCCCGGGTCGTTGACAGGATGGCGCCGGGAGCGTCTGCGGACGATGCCCAGTGCTCCGTTCGCTGCGACGCGACACACCCACGGTCGAGCGTGGGCGTGCACCTTGCGCCACCGCACGTAGGCCTTCACCATCGTGTCCTGCGCGACGTCCTCGGACTGCGGGCGCGAACCCAGGATTCGGTACGCCGTCCGGTAGGCCAGCGCCGCAAGCTCATCGAACTCGTCGTCGAAACTCATTCAGATACACAACGCGCAGCGTCCCCGTCGCGTTGACAACCGGCGCAAGAATCCTCGCGCATCGGCTCGGTCGTGCGAGGGAGTCCTCACTGACTGGACCTGGGTCGGTGTGTTCCCGGATTCTGGGACGGAACCGACCGAGAAGTTGCCAGCGGAACGGATCGTGGAGACGGCGGGAATCGAACCCGCGACCGCCTGCTTGTGAATCCGACAGTTGGTGATATCGGCGAGTTCCGGATTCTTCCGGTCCGTGCCCCGTGCAGGTCGATGTGGAGGGTCGGGTCGTTGCGTCGACAGCCGCCGTCGCGCAGATGGCTGGATTCGAGCGATCGTGGTTCGAAGCGCCCGAGACAGTCGACTACGTCGTTCACCTCGGCATCTCCACCGCCGAGGAGATGGCGCAGATCTCCGAGGGGTGGAAGGAATGGTCCGAGGACCGGTCGGCGGTCGCGACCGACGTCTGGTTCACCGCCGTCGCCCGCACAACCGAGGATCGCACCTGAGCGTCCACGCTGCGATCCTCCCCCTCGGCAGGTAGACACAACTCGCGCGCTGTCCCTGATCGCCGGTTCGGCGGCACGCATATCGACGACCGCGAACGCACCCCGAACGCACGCGGGAACCGGCAGTATGCGCACAGACCCGCCGCTCAGATCAGAATCACGTTCGCGTTGTCGTGCTGGGCAGTGTGGCCGAGGGTGAGAACCGTGCGGCCGCTCAGCGCCGCGATGACCGACTCGCCCACGTCGGCCGCCATCGACGGGTCGAGGTGAGCGGTCGGTTCGTCGAGGACGACGACCCCGTGCGACGACAGCAGCCCGCGTGCCAGTCCGAGCCGTTGTGCCTCGCCGCCGCTGATCGCCGTGCCGCCGCGACCCAGCGTCGTGTC
>JAGQSS010000413.1 GCA_020439405.1 Ilumatobacter sp.
GGCGGCGGCACCCTGGTCGGCGAGGGCACGCCCGAACAGATCGCAGCGATCGAAACGAGCCACACCGGCCGCTTCCTCCGCGACCTGCTCGACGCCTGACGCCTCGAACCGGACGCCGTTGCGTCACCCGTCGTCTGGCACAGTGGTGCCGTGACGACGCCGACCTCCGCCGAACCGGTGCTCGAACCGTTCCACGACGAGCAGCGTCGCACGCTCAACGTGCTGCGGTTCGCCGTGGTGCCCGGCAACGCCGCCGTGGCCGGGATGGTCGCCGTCGTGTCGTTGCTGGCGAAGGACCTGCTGGGCTCCGATCGGTTGGCCGGCATGGGCAGCGCGGCGTTCACGACCGGGGCGGCGATCACGGCCATTCCGCTCGCGGCGTCGATGCGACGGCGAGGCCGCCGGTGGCCGCTGGCAACGGCGCTACTGACCGGCGCGGTCGGTGCGCTGGTGGCGGCCACGGGTGGTCAGGTCGGCTGGTTCTGGTTGTTCATCGTCGGGATGCTGTTCTTCGGCGCGGGTCAGTCGGCGACGCTGCAGGGGCGGTACGTCGCTGCCGACCTCGCGCCCGACCACGACCGTGCCAAGGCGATCGGCGCGATCGTCTGGATCGGCACGTTGGGTGCGGTGGGCGGTCCGATCCTGTCGCCGTTCGAGCAGGACTTCGGCGAATGGCTGGGGCTCGACCAGTACATCGGGCCGTTCCTGTTCGCCTCGGTGCTGTTCGTGGTCAGTGCCGTGATCTACGTCTTCTTCCTTCGCCCCGACCCGCTCGTGCTCACCGGCTCGATCGACCCCGACGCCGAGCGCTCGCGGCCGCTGTCGCAGGTCCGCGCCTCGTACGGGGTGATCCGGAGGTCACCGGGGGCGATGCTCGGCCTGGTGGCGATGGCCGCTTCGCAGGCGGCGATGGTCGGCGTGATGACCATGACGCCGCCGCACATGAAAGACCACGGCCACAGCGACCTCTCGGCGTACGTGATCGCCGTCCACATCGTCGGCATGTTCGGGTTGGCGCCACTCGTCGGACGCTTCGTCGGCCGCGTCGGTGCGGTGCGGGCCATCCAGTACGGCGCCGTGGTGCTCGGTGCCGGCACCGTCGGCGCCGTGATCGCCGGCTACGAACCGGCGATGATCTTCGTCGGGCTGTTCCTGCTGGGTCTCGGCTGGAACATCGGGCTGATCGGCGGGACGACGCTGTTGACGGCCTCGGTCCCGGTCCACGCCCGCGTCGAGGCGCAGGGGACGGGCGATCTCACGTTGAGCCTGTGCGGTGCGGTGGCGGCGTTCTCGTCCGGCTTCGTCAAGCAGGGGTGGGGCTATCACGTGTTGGCCGACGTGGCGACGGGCGTCGCCGGTGCGCTGCTCGTGTACGCCTGGTACACCCAGGCGAGATTCCGCCAGACGGGCGTGGCAGCGGCAGCCTGACGTTCAGGCGGCCAACACGAGCTTGCCGGTGCCGGAACGCTTGCCGCTGGCGACGGCAGCGGCGGCCGAGTCGAACATCTCGTCGAGGTCGACAAGCCCCGACTGGTGGGCAAGGGCCGTGGTCGCCGTGACCGAGTCGGGTCCGAGGTCGTCGGGGAGGGGAGCGGCGACGGCAGCGGCGAGGCGCTTGGCGATCACCATGACCTCCGAGCGCTCGGCGTCGGCGAGCAGCACGGCGAAACGGTCGTGGTCGACGCGCCCGACGTGGTCGTCGGCACCGAGTTCGTCGACGATCCGCTCGGCGACCTCACGCAGGATCCGGTCGGCCGTCTCGTCGCCCCACTCGGCGGTGATGCCGTGGAAGCCGTCGATGTCGAGCATCAGCAGGGTCGCCTCATCGCCCTCGAACTCGTCGAAGGTGTCGACGAATGCGTCGTGGGCCAGGACGCCGGTGAGCGGGTCGAGTCGGGGATCGTTCGGGTCCCAGGTGCGCTCGGTGGGCGCAGCGGGGGTGAGGTCGACGACTGGAGCGGCGGCGGCCGCGGCCGCGCGACGCTCCTCGGCGATGAGCGCCGCGTGCTCGAGTTCGGTGAGGACACGCTGACGTTCGTTCTCGTCGGCAACCCCGCGCCACGACTCGAACCAGATCGCCACGGCGTCGAGGCGGTCGCCGTGGCGGACGCATCCGGTGTATGCCGTGTGGACACCGGCGGCCCCTGCCGAGGCGGTGATCACCTCGGGCAGGACGCCCACCGGTCGACTGGCGGTGTGGCCGTGGGGAGCATCACGCCAGATGCGGTCGTTCCCCGCCGCGACGGCGACCGAGACGGCCGCCCGCAGGACGCCGGTGCCGCCACCCGACAAGACCTTGACGTCGTCCGAGGTGGGCCGCACGACGACGACGAGCACGCCGTAGTCGGGATCGTCGATCGCACGCGTGGTCGCGATCGCTGCGGCGGACAGGAGCGGGTCGGTGTCGGACCCGGTGATTACATCGAACGACGAGGCGGGAGTGGCGCTCATGCCTTCAGTATCGACAGAAACCGCACCAACTTTGAGCGGTTTTGACACACCTTGAGGGAATCACGAAAGTTATCGAAGCCGTTTCGACAGATCGTTGAGACGCTTCTTTTCATCGGCCGTCAACGAATCGAGGCCGCTCGCCGAGATCTTGTCGAGCAGG
>JAGQSS010000414.1 GCA_020439405.1 Ilumatobacter sp.
CGTGCGCAGAACCAGACGGCGGCGACCGCGAACACGACCTGCGCCAGGCTGAACGCGAGCATGATCGCGCCGACCCGCCAGATCTCGGCGTTGTCGCCGACGAGCACGCCCTCGTCGATCAGGCGCGCGTTGAGACCCGGCAGGGTGAGGGTGGCGGTCGTCTGGAGTGCCTGGAGGAGCAGGACGAGCGCGAGCTCGCGTCGGTAGGGCCGCAGGCCGCGGACGACCAGGTGGCGGAGTTTCATCGAGGCTCCTGGGGGGAGGCGCAGCCGTGGAGGAACCGGTCGACGATGGCGTCGGCCGGTGCCGGTTCGGCGGCGATCATGGGGTGGGTGAGGGCGAGGACGAACGCCTGCAGGGTGCGGGCGGCTTCCTTGGGTGGGATCGACAGCTCGTGGGCGTGACGGTCCATCAGGTCGACGAGCGCCGGGTGTTCGCCCATCGGCGCCCGTTTCGGCGGGTGGCGTTCGACCAGTTTCGACACGAGTCGCCAGATCTCGCTGGTGCGTTGCTGGAGCAGCGTCGTCGCCGCGACCAGTTGCTCGGTGAACGGGGTCGACGGGTCGATGCGGGCGATCGCGTCGTTGACGGGACCCGGGTCGGTGACCGCGGCGACGACGGCCTCGACGAGTTCGGCCTTGTCGTCGAACACGTTGAAGATCGTGCCCTCGCTGACGCCGGCCGCCTCGGCCAGGTCGCGTGACGTGACCGCCGAGCCGCGTTCACAGATGAGCGGCAACGCGGCGTCGATGATGGCGCGTCGTCGCTCCGCCGGTGGCAGGGGCGCAGCGCGTCGAGCAGTGGGGGAGTCCGCAGCGATGCGACCGAACCTACCCGACTGAGTGAGCGCTCACTCAGTCGGGCTCCGGGTCAGGCCGGCGTGAGTTCGCCCTCCGGCTCGTCGTGGTCGGCGGGCGTCGGTGCGTCGTGCCCTTCGACCTCGATGTTGGGCAGGATCTTGTCGAGCCACTTCGGGATCCACCAGTTGCGGTCGCCCAACAGTTCCATCGTCGCCGGCACGAGCAGCATGCGGACGATGGTCGCGTCGAGCAACACGGCAACCGCCAACCCCAGCCCGAACAGCTTCAGCTGGCGGTCGTCGCCCAGTGCGAACGCACCGAACACGCAGAACATGATCAGCGCCGCGGCGGTGATCACCCGCGCCGTGGCGGCCAGGCCGTCGGCGACGGCGGTCGCGTTGTCCTTCGTGCGGTCGTACTCCTCCTTGATGCGCGACAGGAGGAAGACCTCGTAGTCCATCGAGAGACCGAACACGATCGCGAACAGGAACATCGGGACCCACGCCTCGATCGGCCCGGTCCGGTCGACACCGATCAACTCGTTGCCCCAGCCCCACTGGAAGATCGCCACGAGAATGCCGTAGGCCGCACCGATCGACAGCAGGTTCATGATCACGGCCTTGAGCGGCACCAGCAGGCTCCGGAACACCGCCATCAGCAGCACGAAGCTCAGGATCAGCACCACGGTGAACAGCAGCGGCATCCGTCCGGCCATGTACTCGGAGAAGTCGGTCGACGCCGCCGTGATCCCGCCGACCTTGGCGTCGACCCCGGTCGCCGGGATGACCTCGTCGCGGAGTTGGTTCACCAGATCCGACGTCTCGGCGTCCTGCGGCGCGCTCGTCGGGTAGGTGATCACGAGGGCGACCGCGTCGCCGATCGGATTCGCGACCGAGAAGGCGACGCCCGCATCACCGTCGACCTGGGTCGCGTCGAGCGTCTCGACGAACGCCCCGAGCGCCTCGGGGTCGGAGGCGATGTCGCCCTCGACGGTGATGTACAGCGGGCCGTTCGTGCCGGGGCCGAAGCCGTCGGCGATCAGGTCGTAGGCGCGACGGACCGTCTGCTCCTCGGGATAGTTGCCGTAGTCGCTGAATCCGAGACGGATCGACACGACGGGCGCCGCGAGGGCCAGCAGGACCAGCGCGCCGACGATGGCGGTCGGCCATGGCCGGGCCTGGACGAAGCGGCTCCATCGGTACCACATCTGCTCTTCCCGTGGCCGCTCGCGCCGATGCGGGATCTTCACCCGCAGCGGCTTCACGAAGAAGCTCGCGACGAAGAGCACGATCGCGACGACGATGGCGACGAGGAAGACCGGGAACGACCCCGCGACGATGGCGGCGATCGCGCCGACGACGCCGATGACGACGGCGCCGAGCGCGGCGCGCGTCGTGTCGTCGATCCGTGTCCCGACCCACCCGAGCAGGGCGGGGAGGAGGGTGAGCGACCCGAGCACCATCATCAACACGCCGGTCGCCGACGCGACGGCGACGCCGGTGACGAACGACATGCCCATCAGGGTGAGCCCCAGCAGCGAGATGATCACGGTCAGACCGGCGAAGAGCACCGCCCGTCCGCTCGTGTCGAGTGACGCGACGACGGCGCTCTCGACGTCGGCGCCCGCTTTCAGGTTCTCGCGATAGCGGGTGACGATGAAGAGCGCGTAGTCGATGCCGACGCCGATCCCGATCATGACGGCGAGGGTCGTGGCGAAGTCGGGGAGATTGATCACCGAACCGGCCACGCCGATCAGCGCCACCCCGGTGCCGACCCCGAACAGCGCGATCCCGATCGGCAGACCGA
>JAGQSS010000415.1 GCA_020439405.1 Ilumatobacter sp.
AACGGCACCGACAGCTTCACCTACCAGGTCTCCGACGGCAACGGCGGCACCGACACGGCCACCGTGTCGCTCACCGTCAATGCGGTCAACGACGATCCCGTCGCCCGCAACGACAGCGGCTTCGCCACCGCCGAGGACACCGAACTCACCGGCAATGTGCTCGCCGACAACGGCAGCGGCGCCGACAGCGACGGCGACGGCGACACGCTCACGGTCAACACGACACCCGTGTCGAACGTCGCCCATGGCACGCTCACGCTCAACGCCAACGGCAGTTTCAGCTACACGCCCCACGCCAATTACAACGGTACCGACAGCTTCACCTACCAGGTCTCCGACGGCAACGGCGGCACCGACACGGCCACCGTGTCGCTCACCGTCAATGCGGTCAACGACGATCCCGTCGCCCGCAACGACAGCGGCTTCGCCACCGCCGAGGACACCGAACTCACCGGCAATGTGCTCGCCGACAACGGCAGCGGCGCCGACAGCGACGGCGACGGCGACACGCTCACGGTCAACACGACACCCGTGTCGAACGTCGCCCATGGCACGCTCACGCTCAACGCCAACGGCAGTTTCAGCTACACGCCCCACGCCAATTACAACGGCACCGACAGCTTCACCTACCAGGTCTCCGACGGCAACGGCGGCACCGACACGGCCACCGTGTCGCTCACCGTGAATGCGGTCAACGACGATCCCATCGCGGGTGCAGACAGCGGTTTCGCCACCGTCAGCACCGAGCCGCTGGAAATCGACGTCGCGACCCTCCTCGCCAACGACACGGACGGCGACCCCGACCTCAGCCAGACGCTCACGATCACCTCCGTGGGCGGCGCGGTGAATGGCAGTGTGTCGTTGTCCGGAGGCACGATCACCTTCACGCCCAGCACCGGCCATGTCGGTGCGGCGAGCTTCACCTATGTCGTCTCCGACGGCGCCGGCGGGACCGACAGCGCGACCGTGAACCTCACCGTCAGCGCGAACCAGGCTCCGACCGCCGAAGACGACAGCTATGCGGTCGACGAGGACAGCACCATCGCCGGCAACGTGCTCGAAAACGACAGCGACCCCGAGGACGACAGCCTGACGGCCACGCTCGTCTCGGCCCCGCTCGAGGGCGTGCTGACCTTCGCGGCCGATGGCGCGTTCAGCTACAAGGCCGACGCCGATCTCTTCGACCTCGCCTCGCCCGGCACGGTGATCGAACAGACATTCACCTACGAGGTGACCGACGCCGAGGGCGGGTCCGACCAGGCGACCGTGACCCTCTTGGTGACCATCCTCGACGACGGCGAGACCCTGTTCGCCGCGACGAACCATCGCGACACCGTGACCGGCACCGACGGGGGCGAGGATGAGATCTTCGGCGGCACGGAGGACGACCGGCTCTACGGGCTCGACGGCGCCGACACCCTCCTGGGCGGCCGCGGCGACGACCGGCTCGTGGGCGGCGACAGCGCCGACAAGCTTTCGGGCCAGGGCGGCAACGACCGGCTCGACGGTGACGACGGCGATGACCAGATGTACGGCGGCAGCGGCAACGACCGGCTCAACGGCAACCGGGGCAACGACCGGATGAACGGCGGCCAGGGCCGCGACACCCTGAAAGGCGGCGACGGCGACGACCAGCTCAACGGCAAGAACGGCAACGATCTCGTCAAGGGTGGCAACGGCGACGATCTGCTCGCCGGCGGCAACCACGACGACACCCTGCGCGGCGGCGATGGCAATGACACGCTCAGGGGCGGAAAGGGCGACGATCTGCTCAAGGGCGGCGATGGCGACGACTGGATGATCGGCGGCATGGGCCGCGACCGGATGCACGGCGGCGACGGCGCGGACACCTTCGTTTTCGAGGCCGGCACCGGCGTGGACCGGGTGCTCGACTTTACCGACGGCGAAGACATCCTGGCGCTCGACGGGCTCAGCTTTGGTGCGCTCACCATTCAGCAGACCGGCGCCGACACGACCCTCTCTGTCAGCGGCGAGATCATCGCCGTGCTGCTCGATGTCGACAAGGGGTTGATCACCGAGAACGACTTTCTCGCCTGATCCCCCGGGCGCGGGGCCGACCGGTCAACCGTCGCGACACCGCAAAGCAGGACCGCCCCGCCCGCGACGGGCGAGGCGGCGGGGCCGCTCAGAGCGCGCCGACCTCTTCGTAATAGCGCCGCGCGCCCGGATGCAGCGGCATGCCGAAATCGGTCACCGCGACCTCGATCGAGATCGCCGTGGCCCAGGGCGCGTCCGAGGTGATGCCGTCGAGGTTTTCCCAGAACGCCTTGGTGATCTGGTAGACGGTTTCCTCGTCGAGATCGGCCCGCACGCCGATGCCCACGTTGGTGTCATGCGACATCACCGCCGTCTCGTTGACCGCGCGGTCGTAGATCCCCGCCGGCACTTCCGCAAGCGTGCGGAACCGGCCGAGAAACGTGTCGACCGCTTCGCCCGACCAGTCCTCGGGGCCGATGAACCGGATGTCCTCGGTCTCGGTGATCTGCAGGAACTGCTGGCACGGATCCATGCAGCCGTTGACGTAGAGATCGATCTTGCCGTCGAGGAAGGACTGGAAGC
>JAGQSS010000416.1 GCA_020439405.1 Ilumatobacter sp.
CCGACACCTGACCCGACACGCTCGTTCCTCGGCGTCACCTCCGACACCCGACCCGCAGCGGCGCCGTTAGCCTCCGACCCCGTGAAGACCCGCACCCTGTTGCTGCTCGCGCTCGGCTGTGGCCTCGCGATCATGCTGGCCGGCGCGGTCTTCCTGTTCCAGTTGGCAGGCCAGGACGACGTCGCCGAGGCGGTCCCCATCGGCGAGTCCGTGCAGGTCGCCGATCTCACCGTCACCGTGCAGGCTGCCGACGAGTCGGACGGCGTGCTCGAGGTCGGGCTCCGCGTCGAGGGTGTCGACGACCCCGACGGCGCGGCGGGCTTCCGGCTCATCGCTGCCGGCCGACCGATCGCACCGACGTCGCTCGACGCCGACGACGCGTGCGGCCCGACCACCGTCGAGGCGTCCGTGTGCGTGGTGCGATTCGACGTGTCCGGGGCCGACGGATCGTCCCGCGTCCTGTACTACGAACGCGGCGAGGAGCAGGCCCGCTGGGTCTTGTCGTGACCCCGGTCACCCGACGGTGGTGGCCCGACCACCACCGTCGTGCAGTTACCGGTTGGTAGGGCCGATACCGTGACGGCCGTGAGCAACACGTTCGATCTCGTGGTGATCGGCGGCGGCCCGGGCGGCTATGCGGCCGCCTTGTACGGAGCCTCCGCCGGTCTGCAGGTGGCCCTCGTCGAAAAGGATGCGCTCGGCGGCACGTGCCTCAACCGCGGCTGCATCCCCGCCAAGGCGTTCCTCGAGACGGCGGCGGTCAAGCGCCACGTCGAGCACAGCGCCGACTTCGGCATCGAGTCGAGCGCCCCGACGGTCGACTTCGCCGTCACCCAGGCCCGCAAGCAGAAGATCGTCGCCGGCCTCGTCGGCGGCATCGGCGCGATGTGCAAGGGCCGCAAGGTCGAGGTGTTCAACGGCGTCGGGGCGCTCGGTGCGAACCGCACCGTGACCGTCACGATGAACGACGGTGGCACCGAGACCATCACCGGCACGAACGTGCTGCTGGCCACCGGTTCGGTCCCCCGACTCATCCCGAACTTCGACCGCGGCGGTCCGATCATGACGAGCGACGAGGTGCTCGACCTCGATCACGTACCGGGCCGCGTCGCCGTCATCGGTGGCGGCGCCATCGGTTGCGAGTTCGCGTCGACGTTCGCCGACCTCGGCGCCGAGGTCACCATCCTCGAAGGGCTGCCGAAGATCCTGCCCGGTCTCGACAGCGACGTCGCCAACGTCGTCGTGCGCTCGTTCAAGAAGAAGGGCATCACGATCAAGACCGGCGTGATGGTCAACGGCCACACCCCGAACGGCAACGGCGGCACCACGGTCGCGTTCGGCGACGGCGAGTCGGTCGAGGTCGACGCCGTGATCGTGTCGGTCGGACGTCGCCCCTTCGCCGACCAGCTCGGGCTCGAGGGCACGGCGGTCAAGGTCTCCGACCGCGGGTTCGTCGAGGTCGACGAGTACTGCCGGACGGGCGAGCCGGGCGTGTACGCCATCGGCGACCTGATCAACACCCCGCAGCTCGCCCACGTCGGCTACGCCGAGGCAATCCTGGTCGTCAAGCACCTGCTCGGCGAGTCGCCGATGCCGGTGATGTACGACCGGGTCCCGTGGGCGATCTACTGCCACCCCGAGGTGGCCTGGGCCGGCCCGGGCGAGGATGCGTGCAAGGAAGCCGGCATCGACGTCGTCGTCGCCAAGCACCCGTACAAGTTCAACAGCCGTGCCCAGATCGTCGGCGAGACCGAAGGCATGGTGAAGGTCGTCGCGAAGAAGAACGCCGACGGCACGGCTGGTCAGGTCATCGGGGTCCACATGGTGGGTCCGTGGGTGACCGAGCAGCTCTCCGGCGGGTACCTTGCAGTCAACTGGGAGGCCACGGTCGACGAGGTCGCCGAGTTCATCCAACCGCACCCGAGCCTGTCCGAGCTGTTCGGTGAGACGATGCTGTCGCTCACCGGTCGCAACTTCAACGGCTGACCCGCTCACCGCCCACCTCCACCACCACCAAGAGGACACCCAAGAACATGGCAGACGTCACCCTTCCCCAGCTCGGCGAAACCGTCACCGAAGGAACGATCACGCAGTGGTTCAAGCAGGTCGGCGACTCGGTCGCTGCCGACGAGCCGTTGTTCGAGGTCAGCACCGACAAGGTCGACACCGAGGTGCCGTCACCGGTCGCCGGCGTGGTCACCGAGATCCGTGCCGCCGAGGGCGACACGATCGAGGTCGGCACCGTCGTGGCCGTCGTCGGCGACGACGCCGGTGCGGCGCCCGCCCCGGCACCCGCTCCTGCTCCGGAGCCTGCAGCGGCGCCCGCGCCCGAGCCCGCTCCTGCTCCGGCCCCCGAGCCGGCACCTGCTCCAGCGCCTGCTCCGGCTCAGGAGCCTGCTCCCGAGCCGGCTCCTGCACCCGCTCCGGAGCCCGCCACGTCGGGCGACAACCGTCTCCTGTCGCCGGTGGTCCGCCGACTGGTGAACGAGCACGGGCTCGACGCCGATGCGATCACCGGCACCGGGCCGGGCGGACGCATCACCCGCGAAGACGTGCTCGACCACATCGATGCCCACGGCA
>JAGQSS010000417.1 GCA_020439405.1 Ilumatobacter sp.
ACGAGCAGATCTTCTATCTGACGAGCCGCGGTCTCTCCGAGGAGCAGGCGATGAGCATGGTGGTCAACGGCTTCATCGAGCCGATCACTCGTACCCTCCCGATGGAGTACGCCGTCGAGTGGTCCCGCCTCATCGAGCTCCAAATGGAAGGCTCGGTGGGGTAAACCCACGTCGGGTCGGGTGTCGGAGGGGACGGCGACGGAGTCGACGTTCACGGAGATCACCCGACCCGGATTCGGGTGTCGACCGCAGAACCGCGCCGCTCGCTAGCCTGGCGCCCATGCCGATGCGCACCGAGTGCAAGCACTTCGAGAGCCGGAGCTATCCCAATGGCGACACGGTCCGCAAGTGCAACCTCGACCTGGCGCCCGACGCGCCGTGGCGCTGCCCGGACGATTGCCCGAAGTACGAACGACGCCTCGCCGACGCGGCGTGGACCCACGGCTCGCTCGTCGTCCCGCCGACCCCGCCCGAACCGGCCGGCGTCGACGACGGCACCGCAGCGGCACTGCTCGACGAGGCCGAGGACATCTTGAACCAGGCGGGCGACCGCATCAAGGCCGAGGTCGACGCCGAACGCGCCGCTGCCGCCAAGAAGCGCAAGGGCTTCAAGCGGTTCTTCCGCCGCGGCGGCTCCTGAACCGGGCGTTTTCGCCCGGCCTATTTCCACTATCCCGATAGTAGAATTGGGCTCGATGTCTGTTGCTGCGCCGTCCCTCGACCTGAGCCGGCTCGATCAGATCGAGTTGCCGACGACCGACCAGGAGATCTGGCGGTACAGCCGGATCGGCGATCTCGACCTGGCCCGGTTCGCTCCCGCCGACCACGAGCTCGACATCCGCAACGGCGACGGCTACGTCGCCGACGACGGTGTCGTCGCCCTCTTCGACGGCCCCCCCGACGTGTTCGCCGAGATCAGCGCGGCGCGTGGCCAGGCGGTACATCTCTCGATCCCGGCCGGCACCGTGGTGCCCGAGCCGATCGTCGTCACCCACTCGATCCCGGGCGGCGGTGCGCTCACCACGCCCCGGCTCCTGATCGACGCCGGCGACGACAGCGAGGTCACCGTCATCGAGATCTTCCGGTCGTCGACCGGTGGCGCGGCGCTCACCCTGCCGGTGTTGCACGCCCGCGTCGGCGCGGCGGCGCGGGTCAAGTACCTCACCGTCAACGAGCTGAACGACGAGGCGTGGTCGATCGCTCACCAGCGTGCCGAGAGCGACCGCGACTCGACCCTGCTGCTGTCGACCGTGTCGCTCGGTGGCGACTACGCCCGGGTGCGCACCGAGGCCCGCTCGATCGGCCGCGGTGCCTCGACCAAGCAGGTCGCCCTGTACTTCGCCGACGGCACGCAGATGCACGACTTCCGCGTGATCCAAGATCACGTCGCCCCCCACACGAGCAGCGATCTGCTGTTCAAGGGTGCCGTGCAGGACCGATCGGCGAGCGTCTACACCGGCCTCATCGCCATCGGTGAGGAAGCCCGTGGCACCGCCGCCTACCAGACCAACCGCACCCTGACGCTGAGTGAGGGCGCCTGGGCCGAGAGCGTGCCGAACCTCGACATCCGCACCAACGACGTCAAGTGTGCGCACGCGTCGGCCGTCGGTCCGATCGACGAGGACCAGCGCTTCTACCTCGAGAGTCGCGGTGTGCAGCCCGAGGTCGCCGAGCGTCTCGTGGTGCTCGGCTTCTTCGACGAGGTCATCTCGCAGCTGCCGTCGGCCGAACTCGCCGCCGACCTGCGGGCCCGCGTCGCCGCCAAGCTGAAGATCGGGGACGAGTCATGACCACCAGCCATGCACTCTTCGAGCTCGACGAACTCGAGCCGGGTACCGCCCGCCAGGTCGACATCGGCGGCGTCAAGGTCGCGGTGATCCGAATCGGCGACGACGTCTACGCGATCGGCGACACCTGCACCCACGCCGACGTGTCGCTCTCCGAGGGCGAGGTGTGGTGCGACGAGCTCGAGATCGAATGTCCGAAGCACAGCAGCGCGTTCAGCCTCACCACGGGGCAACCGCAGACGCTGCCGGCGACGCAACCGGTGCCGGTGTACGAGGCGACGGTCGTCGACGGCCACGTGCACGTGACGATCACCCAGGAGGCCGCCCGATGAGCACCCTGACCATCTCCGACCTGACGGCGACCGTCGCCGGCAAGCAGATCCTGAACGGCATCGACCTCACGGTCTCGTCGGGCGAGGTCCACGCGATCATGGGCCCGAACGGTGCCGGCAAGAGCACCCTGTCGGCCGTGCTGATGGGCAAGCCCGGTTACGAGGTCACCGGCGGTTCGGTCGACCTCGACGGCACCGACGTGCTGCCGCTGCCGGCCTGGCGCCGTGCGGCCGCCGGTCTGCATCTCGTGATGCAGTACCCGACCGAGGTGCCGGGCGTGTTGCTCGACGACGTGCTCGGCGAGGCCCTCGCCACCCGCGGGCGCAACGCCGACGGCCTGCACGACACGCTGGTCGCCGAGGCCGCCAAGATCGGCTTCGACGAGCGGTTCCTGCATCGTCCGCTCAACGTCGACCTGTCGGGCGGCGAGAAGAAGCGCAACGAGACACTG
>JAGQSS010000418.1 GCA_020439405.1 Ilumatobacter sp.
TGCTCCACATCCACATCACCAGAGCCGAACGTGCTCTGATCGAGTGGCTGGCGGTCGGTTGATGTCAGACCGCAACCGACCGGCCGCGCCGGATGCGACAGACCGCCGGGGGGTCGGTTCCGGTCTGACATCAACCGACCGGGTGATCGAGAACACTGGAGGGGAGACATGAACGAGATCGAGACGATGCGGGAGGTCGAGCGGCGGGTGCTCTGGCTGGCGACACGGATCGTCGACGCCGCCAACCGACGGGGCGACAGCGACATCAAGGTCGGCGGCCACCAGGCGTCGTGCGCGTCGATGGTGTCGATCATGACCGCCCTCTGGTTCGGTCACATCGGCGGTGCCGACAAGGTCGCCGTCAAGCCGCACGCGTCGCCGGTGTACCACGCGATCAAGTACCTGACCGGCGAACTCGACCGGTCGTACCTGACGACCCTCCGCCAGCGCGGCGGCCTCCAGGCGTACCCGTCACGCACCAAGGATCCCGACGTCGCCGACTTCTCGACCGGCTCCGTCGGACTCGGCGCCGTCGCCCCGCTGTTCTCCGCGCTGACCCGCCGCTACGTCGACGATCACTTCGGCGCCCGACCCGACGCCCGGTTCATCGCGCTCGTCGGCGACGCCGAACTCGACGAAGGCAACGTGTGGGAAGCGATCGCCGACCCGGCGACGCACGGACTCGGCAACTTCACGATGGTCGTCGACCTCAACCGTCAGAGCCTCGACCGCGTCATCCCCGACATCGCCGCGACCCGCCTCAAGCACTTCTTCGCCGACGCCGGCTGGCACGTCGCCGAGGCCAAGTACGGCAACCGGCTCCAGCACGCATTCGCCGGCGCCGACGGCGAAGCCCTCCGTGACCACATCGACGCCATGTCGAACGAGGCGTACCAGTCGCTGTTCGCGCTCGACGGCGACGCGATGCGCGACAAGTTCCTCACGAACGCGGACGGCGCCGTGCGACGACTCGCCGAGCGGCACGACGACGCCGAGCTGAAGATGCTCGTGACCGATCTCGGCGGGCACGATCTCGCGCTCCTCCTCGACACGTTCGCCGAGTGTGACCGCCACCCGAATCAGCCGTCGGTCGTGTTCGCGTACACGATCAAGGGGTACGGCCTGCCGATCGCCGGCGACCCGCTCAACCACTCGGCGCTCCTCTCGGCCGACCAGATCGACGCCGTCCGGACGAGCGTCGGGCTCGACGCGTCGACCGAGTGGGATCGATTCGATCCCGACTCGCCGGCCGGCCGACTGTGTGCCTCCGTCGGCGGCGACATCAACAATGCAGCGCCGGTGCCGCGTGCCCGACCCGATGTCCCGATCTCGGCGCGGCCGGCCGTGACCAATGGGAACGTGTCGACGCAGGAGGCGTTCGGTCGTGTGCTCGCCTCGCTCGCCGACGTCGCCGGACTCGGCGAACGGATCGTCACCACTGCGCCCGACGTGTCGATCTCGACCAATCTCGGCGGCTGGATCAACAAGACCGGTGTCTACTCCCATGTCGAACGCGACCACCACGGCGGGGCCGACCGACTCCTCAAGTGGGCGCCCACCCCGTCCGGTCGTCACATCGAGCTCGGCATCAGCGAGATGAACCTGTTCATGCTGCTCGGTCAGCTCGGGTTGAGCCACGACCATCACGACGAGCAGCTGTTCCCGATCGGCACCGTCTACGACCCGTTCGTGCTGCGCGGCCTCGACGCCTTCGTCTACGGCCTCTACAACGCGTCGCGGTTCATCGTGACCGGCACGCCGTCGGGTGTCACCCTCGCCCCGGAGGGTGGGGCACACCAATCGACGATCACCGCGTCGGTCGGTGCCGAGCTCCCCGGCCTGCACTACGCAGAACCCGCCTACGCGACCGAGGTCGACTGGTTGCTGTGCGATGCGATCGACGCACTCGCGCGTGCCGACGGTGAGAGCACCTACCTGCGACTGTCGACCCGCCCCCTCGACCAGGCGCCGTTCGCGTCCGCGCTCGAGCGGTACGGCGAGGAGGTGCTGCGCAAACTCGTGCTGTCCGGTGGCTACCGGTTGCGAGACGTGCCGCTCGACGATCGGCCGGGCGTCACGATCGTCACGACCGGGGCGATGGCGCCCGAGGCGCTCGCCGCGGCCGACGAACTCGACGCCGAAGGCGTGAGCGCCACGGTCGTGCACCTCACGAGCCCCGACCGGGTGTACCGCAGTTGGCGGGCGGCGTACGCCGAGACGATCCGTTCGGCGCGGGTCGTGCGCGTGCCGAGCCAACTCCACCGGTTGATCCCGGCGACCGAGCGGCGTCGTCCGATCGTCAGCGTGCACGACGCGGCGAGCCACAGCCTGGCGTGGATCGGCTCGGCGCTCGGCGTGCCGCAGTACGCGCTGGGCGTCGATCGCTTCGGCGAATCCGGCACGATCGCCGACCTCCACGACGCCACCGGCATCTCGGCGGGCAGCATCGTCAACGCCGCCCTCATCGCCATCGCCGACCTCGACCTCTTCTGACGCGGTCCGACTTCGGGTCAGGTGTCGGAGGTGACGCCGAGGAACGAGGCGTTCCCGTCGATCACCTGACCCGGGAA
>JAGQSS010000419.1 GCA_020439405.1 Ilumatobacter sp.
GTAGTAGATCGTGTCGAAGCAGTGCTTCAGCGCACCGCTCATCGTCCCGAGGTTGGCCGGTGTCCCGAGCAGGTAGGCGTCGGCGGCCAGCACGTCGGGCACCGTCGTGGCGAGCGCCGCCGTGGCCACGACCTCGACACCTTCGATCCCGTCGGCGCGCGTGCCGTCGCGCACCGCCTCGAACATCGCATGTGTCGCCGGCGACGGGGTGTGATGGACGATCAGGAGGCGGGCCACGACGCCATGGTGGCACCGGCGGCCGAACGAACGATGCTCAGTGCGCGATCGTCTCGCCCGCCACGACCGCCCGTTCGATCTCGGCGAGGTCGAGGACGATCGCCGCGACCGGCGTGAACCCGGCGGCCGGGCGGATCTCGGCCGGCTTGCCCGACCGGAGCACGACGACGAACTCGGCCTGGCGATGCCCGAGGACGCGCACCTGCTCGTACACGGTCGTGAACCGCTTGGCGCCGCGCGACCGGGCGCACGCCGCTGCCGCGAGCGCGACCGCGTGGTGTCGAGGGATCGATGTCGGCACCTCGCGCCCGTTCGGTCCCTTCGTCGACAGCACGCCGCGCAGCGACGTCGACGGGGCGGGCAGACGGGCGATCAACTCGCCGGTGTCGAACCAACCGTCGGGGACGTCCCCGGTGCTCCCGCTCATCCCCGAATGATCGCGCGTCGACGGGCGGGTACCTTCGGACCCATGACGCATCGCAGCAGGATCTACGTGACCGTGATCGACGTCCCGGCCGACGTCCACGCCGACGAGGTGGCGTTCTGGGGCGCGGCCGGCGGGCACCCGCTCCGCGAGCTCGACCAACCCGAGTTCCACGGCACCCGGCTGACCGACTCGTCGGCACTGATCGTGCAACGGATCGACGACGGCGACGCCCACATCCACCTCGACATCCACACCGACGACCTCGACGCCGAGGTCGATCGCGTCGTCGCGCTCGGTGCCACCGAACGGCGCCGGTTCGACCAGTGGGTCGTGCTCACCGACCCGGCCGGACTCGACTTCTGCGTCGTCGAAGACCCGCCCGGCACCCTCACCGACGACAACGCCAACGTCTGGGAGTAGCGCTCGCGGAATGATGTGCGGGTGCTTGCTGTTGTTCCCACCATGCTCGCACCCGACGTCGTCACCCGCACTGCGTTCCGCACCCTGAACTCGGTCGTGCGACCGGTCCTGTCGACCGGGCTCGGGAACCCGTTGCCGATCGGCGCCGGCGTTGCGGTGGTCGAGACCACCGGCCGGTCGAGCGGTCTGCCGCGACGGGTGCCGTTGGTCGCGATGCGTCTGGGCGACAAGGTCGCCGTGTCGACCGTGCGCGGCGACTCGCACTGGTTCGCCAACCTCGAGGCCGACGACGCCGCCAAGGTCCAGCTCGGTGGACGGTTTCGCGACGCCCGCGCCTGCACGTCGCGTGGCCCGCTGAACGTCGCGGTGCTGACGACCGACTGACAGGTCCCGGGTCGGGTGATCTCCTGGAACGTCGACTCCGTCGCCGTCCCCTCCGACACCCGACCCGTTTGCGTTCCCGTCGCCGTCCCCTCCGACACCCGACCCGTTTGCGTTCCCGTCGCCGTCCCCTCCGACACCCGAGCCGATCTGGGGTGGTTCGTCTACGGTCGGTGGGGTGAGTGTGGAGGTTGCGTCGATCGAGGTGGAACGGTCGTCGCACATGACCGTCGAGTTCGGGGACGGCGTCACCGTTCGATTCGACGTCGGCGAGTTGCGCCTGGCGTGTCCGTGCGCGACGTGCGTCGGGCGACGCAACGCGGGCGAGTCGGTGGCACCGCCGGTCGAGCGCGGTGAGACGATCTCGGTCACCGACGCCGCACTCGCCGGCGCGTTCGGCATCAACCTCGACTGGAGCGACGGCCACCGCACCGGTATCTACGCCTGGACCTACCTCCGCGACGCCTTCGATGCCGGCCGCCTCGGCACCCGCATCCCGTAACCCCGGATGGGGTCAGGCACCTTCTGGCGGCAACGCCGAGGTGATCCGAGCCTGGAGAGCCAGAAGGTGCCTGACCCCTTCCGCCGACTCCTGAGATGGCCCGGGTGTGGTTAGGTACTCGGCATGAAGGTGATCGTGCGGGGACTCGTCGGGTTGGTGTTGGTGGCCGGGATGTTGTTCGGGGTGATGCTGTTCGGGTTCCGGACGCAGAACCCGGCGATCCTCCGCGGCGTGCGCACGA
Organism: Ilumatobacter sp.; assembly: GCA_020439405.1. Lineage (GTDB taxonomy): Bacteria > Actinomycetota > Acidimicrobiia > Acidimicrobiales > Ilumatobacteraceae > Ilumatobacter. The sequence goes on from JAGQSS010000419.1 coordinate 2,209, forward strand.
TGAACAAGCACGGGGTGAACAAGTCGGCGATCAAGACCGCCGGCGACGCCGGATCGGGCTCCACGCGCGTCGAACACCGCGGCCGAACGTCCGGCACCGAGTACGTCACACCGATCGCCGCCATCCCGACCGACGACGGGTTCGTCGTCGTCCTGCCCTACGGCACCCAGGCCGACTGGGTCCGCAACGTGTTGCATCACGGTGAGGCCACGTTCGTCCACGACGGCGAACGCGTCGACGTCACCCACCCGGTCCTGATGCACCCTCGCGACGTCGACCAGTGGTTCACCCCGGCGGCACGACGCACCAACCGGCTGTTCGGGATCGAACGCTGCCTCGTCGTCCGCCGCGCCTGACCGCG
>JAGQSS010000041.1:0-2179 GCA_020439405.1 Ilumatobacter sp.
TGTTCGCACGTGGCCTGCCGATCATGTTGCTGATCACGGCGTTCGTGTTCCTGAACGCCGAGGTGTGGCAGGTCGCGCACGACTTCGAGCCCGCCTATTTCGTGATCGTCGTCGCGACCCTCGTCGGGCTCGCCGGTCTGTTCCTCGGCCTCCAGGTGCCGGGCGAGGTGCGCACCCTCAACCGCTTCACCGACTGGGCGGAGATCGAGGCGCTGGCGGCGCAGACCGACGCGCCGATCGTCGAGGCCCGGGTCGCCGACATCGACCCGGGCGCACCGGGCGAGACACCCCGCCTGACGCGACGCGAGGTCGTCAACGCCGGCCTGCTCCTGATGATCTCGCAGCTCGTGCAGGCAGTGCTCGTCGGCGCCGTCTCGGCGGTGTTCTACGTCGGGTTCGGACTGTTCGCGGTGCGCGAGACCACGATCCTGCAGTGGACGACCACGGACGACCTCGATCCGATCGTCCGGTTCGACTTCCTCGGCGGCGAGATGGTGCTGACGTGGGAACACATCGCCGTCGCCGGGTTCATCGGGGCGTTCGCCACCCTCCAGTTCGCCGTGTCGAGCATCAACGACGCCACGTACCGCGAGCAGTTCCGCGGCGACACCGAGGACGACGTCCGAGAAGTGTTCGCCGTGCGGGCGCTCACCCGGCGAGCGATCGCAGCACGCTGACCGCCTCGTCGGCGCGTTCGGCGGGCACCAACAGGTGATCGTGGTGGAAGCCCGCCAGCACGTTGCACGGGATGCCGGCCTCGCCGAGCGCAGCGGAGAACGCCGCGGTCAGCCCGACCGCCTCGAGCGCCGAGTGGGCCGTCAGGGTCAGCCACGCCGCTTCGAAGTCGACCGGCGCCCCGGCGATCGTGGCCTGCTCGACGGTGACGACGTGGGTGGGCCCTTCGGCCTCGTGGATGGTGGCGACGGCGACCGGCGCGAGGGTCGGCCACTCCCCCGTCACGAAGGTGAACCGACCCGGACGCCGGACGACGTCGAGCGTCGCCAGCATCCGGGCCAGATCGGTCTCGCCCGGCACGTCAGCCGCGCAGTTCGGCGCCGAGTTTGGTGGCCGCGGCGACCGCACCGCGGCGCACCTCGGCGATGTCGGTGTCGGTCAGGTTGCGGTCGGGCGCCTGCAGTCGGACCCGGTACGCCAGACTGCGACGGCCGTCGCCGAGCGATTCGCCGCGGAACACGTCGAACAGCTCGATGTCGACGAGCAGCTTGCCCACTCCCTGCCGGATCGCCTTCTCGAGCTTCTCGGCCGGCACGTCGTCGGCGAGCGCGAACGCCAGGTCGAGATCGCTCGACGGGTACTTGCTCACCGGCTTCCACGTCGCCGGCTTCGGTTCGCGGCCGAGCACCTCGTCGAGGTTCAACTCGAGGATGGCGACACGCTCGGTCACCTCGAAACGTTGCAGCACAGCAGGGTCGACCTCGCCGACCGCACCGGTCGGCTCCTTACCCGCCTGCAAGGTGGCCGAACGGGTGGCGTGCAGACCGGCGGGCACCCGGCTCTGGTCGATGCGTGCACCGACACCCAGCGCCGTGGCGATCTCGCGCCACACCGCCATCGCGGCGGGGGCTTCCTCACCGGCGAGCACCACGCAGAGCGCCTCGTACTCATCGGGCAGTTCGCCCGTACCGGGCGGGTACACGTGGCCGATCTCGAACAGCTTCACACCGGTCGCACGGTGCGACTCGTTGTAGGCGATCGCCTGCAATAGACCCGGACGCAGCGAGGTGCGCAGGACGCTCTCCTCGACGACGAGCGGGTTCGTGATGCTGATCGTCGGACCGTCGAGACCGGCCTTCGCGAGGGTGTCGGGCGCGAGGAACGGGTTCGGCATCGCCTCGGAGATACCCAGCCCGAGCAAGACCTCGCGCAACCGGCGGCGGCGTTGCTGCTTGACCGACAATGCGCCGTGCACGGTCGACTTCGGGACGGTCTTGCCGACCCGTTCGTAGCCGTAGTGGCGGGCCACCTCCTCGATGACGTCGATCTCCTCGGTGGAGTCGGGCCGCCACGACGGGATCGCAACCGTCCGGGTGTCGCCCGTGCCCGACACGGTGAAGCCGATCGGGTCGAGGAGCGGTGCCAGGTCGTCGGCGCTGAGCGCGGTGCCGAGCACCCGGTTGACCTCGCTGATGCGGACCTCGGCCGACCGCTCCTGCGGCGG
>JAGQSS010000041.1:2278-3818 GCA_020439405.1 Ilumatobacter sp.
CCGAGTAGTTCGGCGAAACGGGCGTGTGCCGTGTCGATGATGTACGGGTCGCACCCGCGTTCGTAGCGGGCCGACGCCTCGGTGCGCAGACCGAGTCGGCTCGACGTCTGCAGCACGGTGAGCGGGGTGAACCAGGCGATCTCGTGCGCCACGACCGTGGTCGCGTCGGAGATCTCCGAGTCGAGTCCACCCATGACGCCGCCGATGCCGATCGGCACGTCGTCGGCGTCGCAGATCAGCACGTCGGCGTCGGTGAGTGTGCGGGTCTCCCCGTCGAGGGTGACCATCTGCTCGCCGTCGCGCGCGACCCGGATGCGGAAGCCGCCACCGCCGAGGGTGTCGAGGTCGTAGGCGTGCGTCGGCTGGTTCAGCTCGAGCGTCACGTAGTTCGACGCGTCGACGACGTTGTTGATCGGGCGCATGCCGGCAGCGAGCAGGCGCCGTTGCATCCAGTCGGGACTCGGCCCGACCTCGACGCCGCTCATCACGACGCTGGTGAAGCGACCGCACCGGTCGCCGGCGATCAGTTCGACCGGCGCGGTGCGTTCGGGGCCCCACTCGGGTTCGGGCGGTGTCGGCGGCCGGAACTCGATGCCCATCTGTGCGGCGACGTCGCGCGCGATGCCGACGTACCCCCAACAGTCGGGGCGATTGCGCGTCAGGTCGAGGTCGAACAGGACGTCGGGGCGGATGCCGAGCACCTCGCCGTACGGCACCCCGAGTTCGGTGTCGGGCGGCAGGATCAGGATGCCGGAGTGGTCGGTGCCGAGGCCGAGTTCGTCGGCGGCGCACAACATGCCTTCGGAGTCGATGCCGAGGATGCCGCGCCGCTCGATCGTCATGCCGTTCGGCATCGCCGTGCCGAGGGTCGCGAGCGGGACGACGTCGCCGATCTGCATGTTGAACGCACCGCACCACACGTGGCGTTCGGTGCCGTCACCCGCGTCGACGTAGACGCGCTGGACCTTGGCGGCGTCGGGGTGCTGCTCGAGTCGCAGGACGCGGGCCGACACGACCCCGTCGACGGTGTCACCGACGCGGTCGATGCCCTCGACCGCCAGGCCGAGCCCGGTCATGGTGTCGGCGAGGCGTTGCACGGCGGCGTCGTCGGTCGGGTCGGCGAAGTCGCCGTACTCGTTCAGCCAGGAGAGAAGAACCTTCATGTCGGGTGCCTGCCTCTCAGAACTGGGCCGCGAAGCGGATGTCGTCGGCGTACATGTCTCGGAGGTCGTCGACCTGGTGGCGCATCACGGCCATCCGGTCGATGCCGAAGCCGAATGCGAACCCGCTCCATTCGGCGGGGTCGAGGCCGCCGGCGCGCAGGACGTTGGGGTGCACCATGCCGCAGCCACCGAGTTCGAGCCACGAGCCGTCCGGGCGTTGCACGTCGAACTCCGCCGACGGTTCGGTGAACGGGAAGTAGCTCGGGCGCAGGCGCGACGAGAACCCCGGCCCGAAGAAGGCGTGCGTGAACGCCTCGATCGTGCCGGCGAGGTCGGCGAGCGTGATGTCGCGGTCGACGACGAGGCCCTCGATCTGA
>JAGQSS010000041.1:3917-10138 GCA_020439405.1 Ilumatobacter sp.
GCGTGCGTGAACGCCTCGATCGTGCCGGCGAGGTCGGCGAGCGTGATGTCGCGGTCGACGACGAGGCCCTCGATCTGATGGAACACCGGCATGTGGGTGGCGTCGGGCGTGTCGCGTCGGAACACGCGGCCCGGCGCGACGATGTAGATCGGCGGCTCCTGTTCGAGCATCGTGCGGATCTGGACGGGCGAGGTGTGGGTGCGCAACACGGTGCGACCCGCCGAACCGCCCTCGGGGGCGTAGTCGACGAACAGGGTGTCGAACTCACCGCGGGCGGGGTGTCCCTCGCCCATGTTGAGCGCTTCGAAGTTGTGCCAGTCGGTCTCGACCTCGGGGCCTTCGGCGACCTGGAACCCGAGCCCGATGAAGACGTCCTCGAGCCGTTCCCACGCCTGGGTCACGAGGTGGGCGTGGCCACGTGTTGGTGCGCCGACGTACTCGGTCAGGTCGAGGCGTTCGGCGGCGACGCGTGCCTGGAGCGCGGCGTCGCCCAGTTCGCCCCGGCGCGCCTCGAGGGCCGACTCGACGGCCTGCATCGCCTCGTTGACCGCCTGGCCGGCGGCCTTCTTCTCCTCGACGGTGTCGAGGGAGCCGAGTTGCCGCTTGAAGGCGGCGAGTTCGCCCTGCTTGCCGAGCAGTCGGGTGTCGAGCGCAGCGATCGCGTCCAGCGATTCGGCCTGCTCGACCTGGGAGAGCGCTGCCGCCTGGGCGGCGCGGATGTCGTCGATCACGGGAGTCCTTTCAAACACGACGAACGAACGGTCTGGGCAGTGGTCATCCCCGGCCGGACTCGGGTGGGCGCGCGTTCGTGAAGCGTCACCGTCCCCAGGCGGTCCGCCCGGGGCACGGAAATCGCAGCGCTGCCATCACGCCGGACAGGCTACGCGACCTGAGCCCGGGCGACCAACCAGTTGTTCGTCGTCGTCAGGACCTGGCCGGCGGGTCAGGGCACCACGACCGCCCGACCGCGCACCTTGCCGGCTTCCAGGTCGACGTAGGCCTGGGCCGCATCGTCGAGCGAGTACACGGTGTGCTCGACCCGCACCACGCCGCGGGCGGCGAGGGTCAGGAGTTCGACGAGTTCGGGGCGCGTCCCCCAGTAGGTGGTGGCGAGGTTGACCTCGTAGCCCTGACTGAAGAACGAGAACGGGACATCGCCGCCGCCGATCCCGACGATGGTGACGTCCGACATCGGCCGCGCGACAGCACGTGCCAGTTCGACGGTCGGTGTCGCCCCGACGAAGTCGACGACGACGTCGGCACCTCGTCCGCCGGTGAGCGCTCGGATCTCGTCGGCTGCGGATTCGCCCGACATGACGGTGTGGTCGGCGCCGACCGCGACCGCGAGATCGAGCGCCTCCTGCTTCATGTCGACCGCGACGACCTGGGCGGCACCGAGCGCCTTCGCGATCTGGACGCCGACGTGGCCGAGCCCGCCGACGCCGATCGCGACGATGGTCGCGTCGGGGGTCAGCAGATGCCGGGACCGGTTGATGGCGTGGTACGGCGTCAGGCCGGCGTCGGTGAGACCGGCTGCCGTGACCGGCTCGAGACCCTCGGGAAGCGGGACCACCTGACGGGCGTCGGGCACGAGCAGGTACTCGGCCATGCCTCCGTCGAGTCCGAGCCCGCCACCACCACCGGCGACCGGCGCGTCGAGTGGGTTCTCGCAGTAATTCTCGATGCCGAGCGAGCAGCGGGCGCACGTACCGCACCCCCACGGCCCGTAGACCGCGACGGCCTGGCCGGGCTGTACCCGCGTGACGCCGTCACCGACGGCGTGCACCCAGCCGGCGTTCTCGTGGCCGAGCGTGAACGGCGGATTCCAGGGCAGGAGCCCCGGCTCGAAGTCGTGCATCAGGTGCAGGTCGGAGTGGCAGGCACCGGCACCGCCGATGCGGACCACCACCTCACCCGGGCCGGGCGTCGGGTCGGCGACCTCGACCAGCTCCGGGGACGACTTCCAGTCCATCAGACGTAGCGCTTTCATGATCGAACCTCCTGATCCGACCGTACGCCTCGCCGGTGTTCGCTGCCAGAGGCGGAAGGCACCCGGCCGCACTGCCGTGGTGGATGGTCCCCGACCTCGTATCGTCGCGGTCGTGCGGTGGATCTCCGAACTCGACGCGAGGCAACGCGTCATCGGTGCGATCGGGGTCGTCGCCGCGCTCGTGCTCGCCATCGGCGTCGTCGTCGCGACGAGCGGTGGTCCGTCCGACACCGTCGCTGCCGACGACGCACCCCGAGTGAGCGACGAGCCCGTCACCACGTCGAGCACGTCCTCCACCGTCGCGGCACCGACCACCGTGCGATCGACGACGACCACATCGGTCGTGTCGGTGGTCGTGGCGACCCCGGCGTCGACCACGACCTCGACCTCGACGTCGACCACGACGACCACCATCGATCCCGCGCTGCTGTTGCCGACGTTGAAGGAGGGCGACACCGGCCCCGAGGTCGTGCTGCTGCAGCGCATGCTCGTCAACGCGACCGGCGCCGACATCTCACCCGATGGCACCTACGGCCCCGACACCGTCGTCGCCGTCCGGAACTTCCAGAAACTGTTCGGCCTCCCCGAGACCGGTGAGGCCGATCACGAGACACGGCAGTTGATCCGTTTCGTCGACGGCGGCCGGTCGAGCGCACTCCCGACCTGGCCGGTGCCGTCGCTCGGCAACGGCGGCGCCGACGGGTGCCAGGTCACCGTCGTCGGCGACTCGCTGATGGCGGGAGCGCAGCCGCTCCACGAGCGTGCCCTCAACTCGATCGGGTGCGCCGCGGCGGTCGACGGGGTCGGCGGACGGTCGCTCGCTTACGGCTGGCAGTGTCGAGAACTGCAGGCCAACGGCAGCCGGCCGCTGCTGATGTACCCCGAGCCGCTGCCCGGCAACGAGACGTGTGCGCCATCGGGCCTCACCCTGCTGGCGCTCTGGGGTCAGGCGAACGCGCTCGGCGACATCGTGGTGGTGGCCCTCGGTACGAACGACGCCGGCCTGTACTCGACGTCGAAGTGGGAGCAGCACTGGAACGAAGCGCTCCGATTGACGGGCAACCGTCCGGTGATCTTCGTGTCGACGAAGGCGCGAGCCGGAACGCGGCGCGTGCCGCAGCAGGACGCCTACTCGGCGGCGCTCCGGACGTGGTGCGGGTCGCAGCCGCGGTGTCATCTGGCCGACTGGGCCCTGACGATGTCGGCGAACGACGCGTCGATCTACTACGACGACGTCCACCTCCGGTCGCGCGGGACGCAGGCACGGGCCGACTTCGTCGCCGCGGCCGCTCGGGCCCTGTTCGCCGGCGAACCGATCCCGAATCCGGCACCGATCAACACCCCGACGACACCACTGCCGCCTGCGACGAGCACCACGACGACGACCACCGTCGCGGCCGCGACGACCACGACCACAGTCCCGACCGCCACGACGACGACCGTGCGTCCGACGACCACGACCACCACGACCGTGGCGCCGACCACGACGACCGTGGCGCCGACGACGACGACGACCACCACCACCACGGTGGCGCCGACGACGTCGACGTCGGCGCCCTGACCGTCAGTCGCGCTGGCGGGTCGCCTCGAAGGCGAGCAATGTCGTGGCCATCGCCACGTTCAGGCTCTCGGCTCGGCCGCGATGCTCGATCCGGACCCACTGGTCGATCGGGGCGTCATCCGGTAAGCCGTGCGCCTCCGATCCCATCACGATCGCCACCCGTCCCGACCAATCGGCGGTCGCGTACGACTCGCCCTGGTGTGACGACGTGCCGACCAGGCGGAGGCCGGCCGCTCGCACCTCGTCGAGCGTGGCCTCGACGACCGGGATGTGGAACAGCGCCCCCGCCGCGGCGCGTACGACCTTGGGGTTGTACGGGTCGACCGAGCCGGGGGTCAGCACGACGGCGTCGATGCCCGCTGCCTCGGCCGACCGGAGGATGGTGCCCAGGTTGCCGGGATCGTTGAGACGATCGGCGACGATCGCCGTCTGGGCGTCGACGAGCGGGACGACCACGTCGGGCATCTTCACGACCGCGAGGTTGGGCTGGGGCCGCTCGGTCGACGCGACCCGTTCGAGCACCCCGTCGGCGAGTTCGAACACGGCGGCGTCGGTGACCGGCTCGGTGTCGGGCGCGACGAACTCGACGAGCACGTCCCAGCCGGCGGCGACCGCCTCGCGGATCAGTACCGCCCCTTCGACGGCGAACGCGCCGGCGTCCGAACGCGAACTGCGGCGCCCGATCAGGCGCCGCAGTTCTTGGACCTTCTGGTTCTTGAAGGTGAGTTGTTCGCGCAGTGTGCGCTCCTTACAACGCAGCCTTCGCCTGGGCGACGAGGCCCGAGAACGCAGCCGGGTCGGTGATCGCGAGATCGGCGAGGATCTTGCGGTCGACCTCGATGCCGGCGGCGTTGAGACCGGCGATGAAGCGGCTGTAGCTCATGTCGTTCTGGCGACACGCGGCATTGATGCGCGCGATCCAGAGGCGACGGAACTCACCCTTCTTGGCGCGGCGGTCGCGGAACGCGTACTGACCGCTGTGCAACAGCTGCTCGTTGGCAGCCCGGAACGAACGGCTCTTGTTGCCGTAGTAGCCCTTGGCCTGCTTGAGGACCTTCTTGTGGCGCTTCTTGGCTGCCACACCGCGCTTGACGCGTGCCATCGTGGATCAATCTCCTTCTTGATTCTCGTCAGCGCTCGCCCAGCAGGCGCTTGATCTTCTTCTCGTCGGTCTTGTGCACGTCGGCGTCGCGATCGAGGCGATGCTTGCGGCTCGAGGTCTTGCCCTCGAACTTGTGCTGGTTGTTCTGCTGCTCGTGGCGAAGCTTGCCCGAGCCGGTCTTCTTGAACCGCTTGGCGGCGGTCTTCGAGGTCTTCATCTTCGGCATCATTCGTCTCCTGATGGTGCGGGGGGCTCGTCGGCCGGTTCGGCTGACGGTTCCTGGACGGCGGCCTCCTCGGCCGCCGTGCTGGCTGCGGCCTCCTCGGCCGCCGTGCTGGCTGCGGCCTCCTCGGCCGCCGTGCTGGCTGCGGCCTCTTCGGCCGCCTTGCGCTGGGCGTCGATCGCTTTCTTGTCGGGCGACAAAACCATCGACATGCTGCGACCTTCCATGCGGGCTTGGTTCTCGACCTTGGCGATCGGGCCGGCGCCGGCGATCACGTCGTCGAGAATCTTGCGACCCAGTTCGGGGTGGGCCATCTCGCGACCACGGAACTGGAGGGTGACCTTCACCTTGTGTCCCTCTTCGATGAACTCGATGAGGTGACGCATCTTGGTGTCGAAGTCGCCCTTGCCGATCTTCGGACGGAACTTGACTTCCTTGATCGAGATGTTCGTCGACTTCTTGCGCGCCTCTTTGGCCTTCTGCGCTTCTTCGTACCGGAACTTCCCGTAGTCCATGATCCGGCACACCGGCGGATTCGCCTGGGGTGCCACCTCGACGAGGTCGAGTTCGAGGCCACGCGCCATGCGCAACGCCTCGGGGACCGGCTTGATACCGAGCTGATCGCCGTCGGGGCCGATCAGGCGGACCTCACGGGCCCGGATTCGATCATTGACTCGGTGTTGGTCGCTCTTGCCAGCTATGACTGATCACTCCTGCGCAATGGGTTCCTCCCAATGTTGTCGGTCGTTGGTTCTGCTCGACGCGAAGTCGCTTCGGATCGTTGCGGAGCAGACCAACCAGGAGACCTGGAGGGCCATGATCGTCATCGACCCGGACGCACGATGTTCGTGGCCGGGTGGGAGCCGGGGGCCCCACTTCGCCTCAATTGTCGCCGGTCGCCGAAACGACCGACCTCGGTAGGGTATCGCAGGTGACCGACGAAACCGACCTCTCCCCCGACGGCCCCGAGTCGGCCGCCGAGATCGAAGCGGCGATGGCCGAGGCCCGTGCCCGGCTCGCCGAGGTGCCGGCCGAGGTCGTGGTGGTCAACCATCTGATGGGCCTGTACGAACTCGGCGCGATCCACCTGTCGTCGGAGACACCCGACCTCGTTGCCGCCCAGCTGGCGATCGATGCCATGGCGCTCCTGGTGGAGGGCCTCGGCGACCGACTCGGCGACGACGCCCAGACGATGCGCGACGCCCTGGCCAACATCCGGATGGCGTACGTGAGCGTGAAGGCCCAGACCGGCCAGACCACCGACTGATCGTCGACCACCCCCGTCAGGCGCCGAAGCGACCGTGCGGCGCCGATACCACTCGCCCGTCGCGGGTGATCACGTCCT
>JAGQSS010000041.1:10237-12390 GCA_020439405.1 Ilumatobacter sp.
TCGTCGACCACCCCCGTCAGGCGCCGAAGCGACCGTGCGGCGCCGATACCACTCGCCCGTCGCGGGTGATCACGTCCTGCTCGCGCAACAACGCGGCCTGTTCGGCCTCGTGCCCCGGCACGAGGCGACCCGATGCGTTCACGACGCGCCACCACGGCACCTCGTGCTCGGTCGTCTGCAGGATCCGGCCGACGAGTCGAGCCTGGCGCGGATAGCCGGCCACGGCGGCGACATCGCCGTAGGTCGTGACTTCGCCGTCTTGGAGCGCCATCAGCACGTCGACGATGCGCCGCTCGCGAGCGTCACCCTCGGCCGACACGACGTCAGAGCTTGGCGACGTGGCCGGCTTGCAGTCGGCCGAACTTGGGGAGCGGCTGGAAGCTGACCGACTGGCCGACGTCGATCGTGCGGGTCCCGTCGGCGATCTCGATCACGTGGAACAGGAACGGCGACCCGTCGTCGGCCGTGACCGTGCCGAGCCCCTTGGCCTCGTCGAACTCGGTGACGGTGCCGCGCAGCATCGCTACTTGACGATCTTGGTGATCGGGATCTCGAGCAGGTCGGACGCACCGGCCGCACGCAGATCGGGGATGAGCAGGTTGATCCCGCGCTTCTCGACGACGGTCTCGATCGCGTAGTCACCGTTGGCGAGCTGGTTGACCGTCGGCGACTTGGCCGACGGGAGCACGTCGAGGACGGCGTCGCGATCGGCCGCCGACACGTTCACCTTCAACAGGACCTTGCCGCGGGCGTCGAGCGCGCCGTTCAGCAGGGTCATGATGTCGTCCATCGCCGCCCGCTTGTCGGGGTCGGCGAAACTGGCGGGGTTGGCGACGACCTCGGTGTAGCTCGTCAGGATCGTGTCGATCACCTTCAGGCCGGCGGCCCGGAGCGCCCGGCCGGTTTCGGTGATGTCGACCACGCAGTCGGCGATGTCGGGGATCTTGGCCTCGCTCGCGCCGTACGAGAGGCGGACGTCGGCGTCGACGCCACGATCGGCGAAGAAGCGCCGGGTGAGCTCGGGATACTCCGACGTGACCCGCACCCCGTCGGGGAGGTCGGCGACGCTCGCGAACGGGCTGTCGGCGGCGACGGCGACGACGACGCGCACCGGCTTCGACGTCGCCTTGGAGTACTTGAGCTCACCGAGGCTCTCGACCTCGGCACCGGTCTCCTCGACCCAGTCGCGCCCCGTGATGCCGATGTCGAACAGACCTTCGGCGACGTAGGTCGGGATCTCCTGCGGACGCAGGATCCGCACCTCGTCGACGCGCGGGTCTTCGATGGTCGCCTTGTAGTCGACCGACGAGTTCCGCGACACGTTGAGGTCGGCAGCGTCGAACAGCTCGAAGGTCGCCTTCTCGAGCGACCCCTTCGGGAGCACCAGCTTCAGCACGTGGATCGAGGCTAGCGAGGCCCGGGCTCGTTCTCCCAGAGGTTCATCGACCGTTTCCCCCGACGCCACCGGGGGTACGACCCGGCCGTGACCCACCGCGACCACAACGACATCACCTCGCTCGACGCCGATCTCATCGACGTCGCCCGCAACGCCCGGGAGCGGGCGTACGTGCCCTACAGCAAGTTCCGGATGGGTGCCGCCGTCCGCACCAACGAGGACGAGATCGTCCCGGGCGCGCTGATCGAGAACGTCTCGCTCGGGTTGGCGATGTGCGCCGAACGGGTCGCGCTGTTCGGCACGGTCACCACCGGGCACCGACCGGTCCGGCTGGCGCTCGTCGCACCACGTACCGACGGCGAACTGACCTTCCCGTGCGGTGCCTGCCTGCAGGTCGCGCTCGAGCTCGGTGGGCCGGACGTCGAGGTGATCGCGGTCGACACCGACGGCGAGTCGGCGACCGCCACCGTCGGCGACCTGCTCCCCCGCGGTCCGCACCGGACCTGACGGTCAGTGGTCGGTCGGATCGCTGGCCAGCAGGCGCAGGGCGTGCGGCAGCACGTCGATCACGGCGTCGATCTGTTCGATCGTGCCCTTCGGGCTGCCGGGGGTGTTGCAGATGATCGACTGCCCTCTGATGCCGGCGACGCCGCGTGACAGTCGTCCGAACGGGCTGACGAGGCGCATGGCTTCGGCCAGACCGGGTGCGTCGCGCTCGATGACACGACGAGTGCCCTCCGGCGTCTGATCGCGCGGT
>JAGQSS010000041.1:12488-14764 GCA_020439405.1 Ilumatobacter sp.
TGCGGCCAGCCCACGTCCGCCGGTGTCGTCGCGGGCGCCGTGGAACACGCCGTCGCTGACGGTCAGGACCTTGGCGCGCAGCGGCGTCGTGTCGCTGTCGTGGCTCATGCCGTGCGACGGTACCGGACGAGCACCATGCCGTCGGTGTCCGCGTCATGCGGCAGCACCCGCCACCCGTGCTCGAACGGACGCCACGCCCCGATCTCCGGGGGACGGTCGTCGATCTCGAAGCCGTCCGGCACGGGATGGTCGACCGACTCGGCAGCGGTCAGGGTGCACACGCTGTACACGAGGCGGCCACCGGGCCGGACGAGCGGCGCGGAGGCGGCGATGATGCGCAGCTGCAGGCCGACCAGGTCGTCGACATCGGACGGCCGGATCCGCCAGCGGGCATCGGGCCGACGACGCAACGCACCGAGGCCACTGCACGGCGCATCGATCAGCACGGCATCGAACGTCGCCGGATCGAACGACGGGGCGGTGGCGTCCTCGACCACGCAGTCGATGTCGAGTCCGAGGCGCTCGGCGTTCGCCGCGACCAACGACACACGGTTGGCACGCACGTCGGCTGCGGTGACCGCGGCGCCGGCGGCCGCCATGGCGGTCGCCTTGCCACCGGGCGCCGAGCAGGTATCGAGAATGCGTTCGCCCGGCTGCACCTCGACGGCCGCCGCGACCCACTGCGACGACGTGTCCTGCACGTAGCCGTCGTCGCGGACGGTCACCGTGGCCGGCTCGTTCATGCGGACCAGCGACGCGAGCGCGTCGTCGCGCCCGAGTTCGTCGGTCAGCCGATCGACGATCCAGTCCGGATAGCTGAGCCGGGCCGCCTCGGACGGCCACACCATCTTCGTCGTGTCGGACGACACCTTGCGGAGCACCGCGTTGACGAAGCCGCGTGTGCGCCGCGGCGCGAGGCCGACCGTCTCGGAGACGGCGGCGTGCGGCGCGACGTCGCCGAAGACGAGTTGGTACGCACCGAGGCGGAGCAGTGTTCGGGTCGCGTCGTCGGGCGGGCTCGTGACGAAGCGGTCGACGAGCGCGTCGCACGCCCGACGCATACGGGTCGTGCCGTACACGAGGTCGGTCGCGAATCGACGGTCCTGGTCGTGGAGGTCGGACCGGTCGAGCATCGCGCCGAGCACGATGTTGGCGTAGGCCCCGTCGGCTTCGATCCGGCGGAGTGCGTCGAACGCCACCCGGCGCGCGGTCGTGGTCACTCGAACCACTCGCCCTCGGCAGGTCGGGCCCCGTTGCGCCACGCATCGGCATCCATTCGCGGCTTGCCCTCGGGCTGGACGACCGTCGGCACGATCTTCCCATCGACGAGTTCGGCGGCGTGGATCTTGATGCGGCCGCCGCGGAACGTCGTCCAGGCACCGCCGAGACGGATCAGGCGATGGATCTGCTCGGCCGACGACGACCAGTCGATCCGCAACTCGGACGGGTCGATCTTCGCTGCGTAGGTCGTCTCGCCCTGCTGCGGTTCGGGTTCACCGAGGCCGACGGCGAGCCGGTCGACGAGGAGCCGGGTCCCCACCGCGACGAGTTCGTGACGCAGGTCGTCGGCGGTCGTGTCGGGGCCGATCGGCACCTCGACCCGGTCGTAGACACCACCGGTGTCGAGCCCCTCTTCGAGCTGCATGAGGCACACCCCGGTCACCTCGTCACCGGCGAGCAGCGCTCGTTCGACGGGTGCGGCACCGCGCCAGCGCGGCAGCAGTGAGAAGTGCAGGTTGACGAAGTCGAGCTCGGCCAGGACGTGCGGCTTGATCAGGCGTCCGTACGCCACCACCACGCCCAGGTCGACGGGATGCTCGGCGTGGACCGCGAGCACGTCGTCGACGGCGTGGCCGACGGGAATGCCCAAACGCTCGGCGGCCGCCTTGACCGGGCTGGGCGAGAGCGTTCCGCCTCGGCCGCGTCGACGGTCGGGGTTCGTGACGACGAGGGCGACGTCATGCCCGGCCTCGACGAGCGCTTCGAGCGGCGGCACCGCCATCTGCGGGGTGCCGAGGTAGACGAGCCTCACTTCAGGCGGAGTCGGCGGAACCGGGAGTCGGCGGGCTTGAGCGCCTCGGCCTTCTCGGCTTCCTGGATGCGACGGAACTCGGTCATCGCTTCCTTGCGCTGATCGGAGGTCATCCGGTCGAACATCAACACACCGTGCAGGTGGTCGAGTTCGTGCTGGTACATGCGGGCCTCGAGTTCGTCGGCTTCGCGCTCGACGATCTCGCCGTTGATGTCGACGCCGCGCATGAGCACCGTCTTCGGGC
>JAGQSS010000041.1:14861-18221 GCA_020439405.1 Ilumatobacter sp.
GCCCTCGTCGTACACCCACTCGCCGTCGGATTCGACGATCTCGGGGTTGAAGATCACCTGCTGATCACCCTCGCCGAGGTCCCACACGAAGATCTGCTTCTGGACGCCGATCTGGGGTGCCGCCAGCGCGATGCCGTTGCCGCTGTCGTACAGGGTCGTGAACATGTCGTCGACCAGACGGACGAGCTTGCCGTCGACATCGGTGATGGGCGCGGCCTTCGACTTGAGCACCGGGTCGCCGAAGGTGCGGATCGAATAGGCCATGGATGGCATGCTACCGACGGTGTCGCACTACTGGTCGGAGAACCCGGACGTCGCCTCGGCGACGGAGACGGTCGACGTCGTCCTGCCCGACGTCGCGTTCACCATGCTGACCGACCGCGGCGTGTTCAGCCACGGTCACCTCGACACGGGAACGTCGCTCTTGCTCCGCGAGGCCCCCGCTCCCCCGCCGGACGGCGATCTGCTCGACCTGGGGTGTGGCGCCGGGCCGATCGCCCTCACGCTGGCGAGGCGATCCCCGGGCGCCACGGTGTGGGCCGTCGACACGAACGAGCGGGCACGAGCGCTCACCGCGTCGAACGCCGAGCGCAACGGCATCGGCAACGTCCGCGTCGTCGCACCCGACGACGTCCCCGACGACGTCTGGTTCTCGGCGGTCTGGTCGAATCCGCCGATCCGCATCGGCAAATCGGCGCTGCACGAGCTGTTGCAGACGTGGTTGCCGCGCCTGATGCCCGACGGCGAGGCGGTGCTCGTCGTCCAGAAGCACTTGGGCGCCGACTCACTCCAGCGGTGGCTGGGCGGTCAGGGATTCCCGACCGAGCGGATCGGGAGCAAGGCCGGGTTCCGGCTCCTCCGCTCGGTTCGCAGCTGACAAGGCCGCACTGATCTCGGCGTAGCGGACGAGGAACCGACGCTCGTCGAGCCGCTTGCGGCGCAACCATCCGGTGACCTCGTCGTTGCACTTGCTCGCGTTACACGAGCGGCACGCCGGCACCACGTTGTCGAGGGTGTACCGACCACCTCGTGAGATCGGTTGCACCGTGTCGCGTTGCAGGGCGACGTCGGTGGCACCGCAGTAGGCGCACCCACCCCACTGTTCGACGATCGCGGTCCATTGGTCGTCCGTCAGGTCGTTGTCGCGCGCCGCGACACGCCGCCGCCGCTTGCGGGCCAAGCGTGCCTTGCGTGCCCCGGTCGCTGCCATGCGCTCGACAGTACTGTCAGCGCGGCGGGTCGACGGCGATGCGGAGGCGACTGCCCGATGGCCGTTCCCCGGCGACGAGCACCTGACCGAGCGTCATCCACGACGACGCCCGGGCGACGTAGTCGTCGTTGCCGCCGACCACCATGACGTCGTCGACCGGTTCGAGGGATGCCACGAACTCGTCGGCGCCGGTCCCGGAGACCTCGGCGTACGCCCCGTAGGGCGGGAGTTGCAGCATCTGCCGCCGCTCTCGTTCGGGTCCCATCATCCGCCCCGGGTCGGCGAGCAGTGCGGCCTGCACCACGTCGTGCTGCGGTAGGAACGTCTGCACGAGGATGCGACCACCGCGGCCTCGCGGCCCGACCAGGCGGGCGGCGCGCACGAGCAGCGCCATCGCCTGTTCACCCGCTCGATACCGCGGTGACAGCAGTTCGCGGTCGAAGTCGAGGAACGCCACCGTGTCGGCGCGGTCGACCCGGTGCAGGGCCGCCTCCGTCCCCACCACGAGCTCGGCGTCGGGCGCGCCGACCCGGCCCTTCCCCGTGACGGTCGCGACGGGTCGGGCAGCGGCTGCCTCGAGTTCCTCCTGCAGACGGGTGATCCCCGGTCGCAGATTCGCGAACGTGCCGGCTCCGCACGCCAGACACACCGACGGCCGATCGGTGCCGCACCGACGGCAGTGGAGGGTGCCGTCGTCGTCCTGGGCCACCGCTGCGTCACAACGTTCGCAGCGGGCGAGCTCTCGACACGTCCGACAGGCGAGCAGCGCCGCCCGTCCGGTCGTGTTGCTCACACAGACGACACGACGGTCGGGGTCACGCAGGTGCTGGATGAGTTCGGAGGTGACCAACGATCGCTTCCACGGTTCGTCGTCCGAACGGTCGATCACGTCGACGATCGGCCAGCCGTCGCGCTCGCGCTGATGGGGCGGGCGGGTCAGTTCGCCCCATTCGAGCGCCGTGAGGGTCGGACACGGCGACACGAGCAGGAGCGGCGCCTCCGCCCGCCGACACCGTTCGATCATCACGTCGCGCGCGTGCCACGTCGGGGAGCCCTCGTCCTGCAGCGCTTCGTCGTGTTCGTCGACGACGACCGCCGCGGCCAGTCCAGGACACGGTGCCCACGCTGCCGACCGGCTCCCGACGACGACGTCGACGCCGGCGGCCGCTGCGGCCCAGTCGTCGGGCGCGAGCGCGACGGTGAGTCCGGACCTGCGGAGTCGCGCCGCGAGCAGCATCGCCTGATCGACCGCCGGCAGGATCGCGATCGTCGGTCCGAGCGCCGAGGCGCTCAGCACGGCCGGCATCGGGTCGCTCGTCGGCGGCAGGCGCAGGACGCCACCACCCGACTCGAGGATGCGCGTCGACGCAGGCGACCTCGGTTCGACCACGGTGCCGGTGCGGCGTGGGCTCGGGAGGCGGTCGACCTTGCGTTCGGGCGACGCGGCGCTCAGGAAGTGCCGTTGGCGGCCGGCCCAGCGCACCGCCGCCCACGCCGCCAGGTCGATGACGTCGGCGCTGGGCCCGATCCCCGACCACGTGGCGATCGGTTTCAGCCCGTCGAGGTGCGCGTCGGACGGGTCGACGTCGACGACCCATCCGCCGATCCGGCGGCCGTGCAGCTCGACCCGCACCCGATCGCCGACCGCGACGACCATCCCCTCGGGGACGACGTAGTCGAACCGCTTGTCGAGGCCCGTGACGTTGGGGACGACCCGGGCGATCACGGGCGGGATCCCGTCGGGTCGATCAGAGGCCGACGGCGCTGGTGAACTCGTCGAGGCGCGAGACCTCTTCCCAGCTGAAGCCGGGCCGGCCGAAGTGGCCGTAGGCGGCCGAGCGGCGGTAGCCGGGCTTCTTCAGGTCGAGGTCGCGAACGATCGCACCCGGTCGGAGGTCGAACACCTGCCGGACCGCTGCTTCGATCGTGGCCGGGTCGACCTTGGCGGTCCCGAAGGTCTCGACGAAGATCGACATCGGGTGGGCGACACCGATGGCGTAGGCGACCTGGATCTCGCACCGCTCGGCGGCGCCGGAGGCGACGACGTGCTTCGCGACCCAACGGGCGGCGTACGCGGCCGAACGGTCGACCTTCGACGGGTCCTTCCCCGAGAAGGCGCCGCCACCGTGCGGGGCGGCCCCGCCGTAGGT
>JAGQSS010000420.1 GCA_020439405.1 Ilumatobacter sp.
GTGTTCCAGCAGTTCTTCCTGCTGCCGGGAGCGACGGCGGTCGACAACGTCGCCAACGGGCTGCTCTACAGCGGTGTGCCGCGACGCAAGCGGCGTCAGCGCGCCGCCGAGGCGCTCGCCCGTGTCGGGCTCGCGCACCGCCTCCACCACGTCCCGAACGAGCTGTCGGGTGGCGAGCGTCAGCGCGTCGCAGTGGCCCGCTCGCTGGTGCAGGACCCGACGATCGTGCTCGCCGACGAACCGACCGGCAACCTCGACAGCCGCTCGAGCGCCGCCGTGATGGAGCTGCTCCACAGCCTCCACGACGAGGGACGCACCATCGTCGTGATCACCCACGATCGTGAGATCGCCCGGTCGCTGCCGCGCCGTGTCGAGATGCGGGACGGACGCCTCACCGAGCTCACGTCCGACGACCTGCAACCGGTCGGTGCATCATGACCGCGACCATCGAACGCCCATCGGGGCGCCGAACGTCCGTGCCGCCCAGCCGGTTCCGCCCCGCCGACGTCGTCGGGGTCGCGACGGACGGTCTCGCCCATCGCAAGATCCGGACCGTGCTGTCGGCGGTCGGCATCACGATCGGCATCGCGGCGATGGTGGCCGTGCTCGGCCTGTCCGAGTCGAGCCGCGCCGATCTCAGCAACCAGATCGAGGAGTTGGGCACCAACCTGCTCACGGTCGAGGCGACGACGGGCCTCGGTGCCGGCGACGCCAGCCTGCCCGACGACGCCGCCGCCAAGCTCGGCGTGGTCGGCCCGGTCGAGGTGGTCGCGGACGTCGTGACCCTCGACGAACTGCCCCTCCGCAACGACGTGATGAGCGACAACGAGACCAAGGGTCTGAGCGCGGTCGCCGCCGACGTCGACCTGCTCGACACCCTGCGTGCCGACGTGGCCGTCGGCCGCTGGCTCGACGACACGACGTCGACCGTGCCGGCGGTCGTCCTCGGTTCGGTCGCGGCCGAACGGCTCGCGATCGACGACGTGTCCGACGGACCGATGATCATGATCGGCGACGAGTGGTTCACGGTGATCGGCATCCTCGACGAGTTCCCGCTGTCGGAGAACCTCGACCGTGCCGTCTTCATCGGCCGCGACGTCGCGGCCGACGTCTTCGAGTCCGAACTCAGCCCGAGCGTCATCTACGTGCGGACCGACCCCGACTCGGTCGACGACGTGCGCTCCGTCGCTGCGGCGACGGCCGACCCGCAGAGCCCCGACGAGGTGTCGGTGTCGCGTCCGACCGATGCGCTCGAGGCGCAGGACGCCGCCGACAGCGCGTTCACCTCGCTGTTCCTCGGCCTCGGCGCGGTCGCCCTGCTCGTGGGCGGCATCGGAATCGCCAACGTGATGGTGATCGCCGTCATCGAACGGCGCAACGAGATCGGGTTGCGACGGGCACTCGGTGCCACCCGCGCCCACATCCGCCGGCAGTTCCTCGTCGAGGCACTCCTCCTCTCCGGCCTCGGCGGGGCTGCCGGGGTCGGTCTCGGCACCGCGGTGACGGCGCTCTACGCCGACATCGAGGGATGGGACGTCGTCATCCCGCCGATCGCGTTGATCGGCGGCTTCGTCGCCGCCGTCGCGATCGGTGCCCTCGCCGGCCTGTACCCGGCGATGCGGGCCGCCCGCCTCGCCCCGACGGAAGCACTGAGGTCGTGACCATGCACCATCGCACCATCACCCGCTGGGTCGGGCGTTCGTTCGGCCTGCTGCTCGCGGCGGCCGTCGTCGCCGGCGCCGTGGTCGGCTTCCTGCGCTGGCGGGAGTCGGCGCGCGACGACGACACCGCCGCCGCGGTCGACGACGAAGCCCCCAGCGTCGCCGAGGTGTCGCTACGCGACCTCAGCGAGTCGTACGACGCCGACGGATCACTCGTGTTCGAGGCGGCCGTCGACGTGACGGCACCGACGTCGGGCACCGTGCTCGCGCTCGCGTCGCCCGGGGACCTGCCGGCCCCGGGCGACGTCATCGCCCGGGTCGACGACGTCGCCGTGGTCTGGCTCGACGGCGACCTACCGGCATGGCGGTCGCTCACGATCGGTGACGAGGGCGCCGACGTCGAACAGTTGGAGGCGGCGCTGGTCGCTCTCGGGTTCGACGACTTCGACGTGACCGTCGACGACGAGTACACCTGGGCGACGTCGCAGATGGTCGAGGCCTGGCAGGAGTCGATCGGGGTCGAGCCGACCGGCGACGTCGAACTCGGCACCGTCGTGTTCTCGGCGGGCAACACCCGCATCGCATCCACCGCGGTCGCGGTCGGCGACACCGTCGACGGCGACGTCGTGGTGTCGGTCGGGACCGACGACCGGGTCGTGACCTTCGACGCGGCGCCCGCCGACGCCGTCCACCTCGCCGTCGGGTCGAGCGTCACCGTGTCGCTGCCCGACGGCGGTGACACCTCGGCGACGGTCACCTCGATCGACGAGGGTGCCGACGCGTGGTCGCTCACCGCGTCGGTCGACGGGGCCGTCGAACTGCCCGAGCGCGACACGCTCGAGGTCGGCGTCTCGTGGGACGTGACGGTCGCCGCCGACGCCCTGACGGTCCCGAGCAGC
>JAGQSS010000421.1 GCA_020439405.1 Ilumatobacter sp.
ACGATCGCTGCGATGAGGAGTGCAACGAGGGGATCCTTGAACTGGGCGAGCACCCGCTCCGACAGCGGGACCGGCGGTGCCTCGACGAGCTCGTTCGGGCCGTCACGCGTGAGTCGGGCCGCAGCATCCTCGGCGCTCAGCCCGCGCACCACGTCGGTCTCGAACAGCTCGACGGTGTCGTCGGCGGAGATGGTCCACGGTGCGGCGCTGGCGGCGTTCATCACGATCGCCCTCATGCTCGCACGTCGGGGCAGCGTCGCCGGGCGTCGGGGCTCGATCGACGATGAGTGGATACGGGCGGGCACCTACACTCCGACCGTGAGACTGGCGGGGACACAGATCGTCCCGAGCAAGGTCGCCCCACCGGTGGGCGACCCGACGACCGTCGGTCGGCCGCGGCTCACCCGTCATCTCGATGGCGACACCCGATGCGTCCTGGTGTCGGCGATGTCGGGATTCGGGAAGTCGACACTGGTCGCCGAGTGGGCCGGCGAACGCGACGACGTCGCCTGGGTCGGCGTCGACGGCCTCGACAGCGACCCGTCGGTGTTCTGGGCGCACGTGTTGGCGGCGGTCGGACAGGTCGACGAGGAGGTCGGAGCGGAGGCGACCGAACTGCTGGCGGAGCGCGGCGCCGCCGACCGGATGTTCGTCGTGGCCCTCCTGGCGTCGCTCGAACACCGGGCGACGCCGATCACGATCGTCCTCGACGGTCTCGACGGTCATCTGCTCCGCGAAGACGTCGACTCGCTCGGATTGCTGGTCGAGCGATCCGACGGTGGTCTGCGTCTGGTGATCACGACGCAGTTCGATCCGCCGCTGCCGTTGGGGAGGTGGCGGAGCCGAGGGTTGATCACCGAGATCCGAGAGGACGAACTCCGACTCACCGCCGACGAGACCGCACAGCTCGCTGACCGACACGGCGTCGCCGTCGATCAGGACGAACTCGCCGACCTCGGTGCGTCCCTCGACGGGTGGCCACTGGCGCTGTCGCTGGCCTTGTCGAGCGGCTGGCGCCCGTCGGCCGACCCCTCCACGTCGGTCGCCGACATCTCGGTCGTTGCGCAGCTCACCGCGCACATCCTCGCGGGGATGGACGACGACGAACGTTCGGTCGTCCTCGCTGCCGCCCTGCTCGAACAGCCGGAACCCGAGATCATGATGCGGATCGTCGAACCCGAGCTGGCGCCGGCCCTGCGCCGGCTGACGAGCCGACATCCGCTGGTGGCGGTGGCCGATCCTCGGCGCGGGGCGATGCAATTCCGACCGACGGTCCGCCGGTTGCTCGAGGCCGAACTCGAATGGACCGATCCCATCCGACGCCACGAGCTGCACCGTCGGGCCGCTCGCGTCCGACAGGAGCAGGGCGATCTCCGAGCGGCCTACCGACACCTCGTGGTGATCGGTGAGCGCGACCGCGCCGCCGACCTGCTCCTCGATCCGGCGTACGACACGGTCGGGCGAGGCGATCTCCGTGCCGTCCGGCGGCTGGCGGGGCAGCTCCCGGCTCCCGGCGCCGTCGACGACCTCGACCTGGCCCTCGAGCTCGGCTTGATCGCGGCCTGGGGCGACAGCACCGTCGCCGCTCGTCGCTGGTCGACGCGCGCGGCCGAGTTGACCGGTCGGGAAGCCGACGAACTCGAACGCAAGGAGGGCGAGCGTGCCGTCCGGCGACTCGATTGCATGATCGCCACCCTCGACGGGGATGTCGGCCCGGCACTCCGATTGGCCGACGAGCGGCCGCCGGGGGTCGATCGGCACCGCCGGCGGATGGACCTCCACGTCGACTTCGTCACGGCACGAGCGTTGCTCGCGATGCGGCACCCGCGCATGCACGAGTGGGTACAACGCGTCGACGTCGGGGCGACGGTCCCGGTCGTCGATCATGCCACCGTGCCCACGCTGCGATCGTGGCTCCACTGGGTGACGGGCTCGCTCCGGGTCGCCACCGAGTCGAGCGAGGCCGCGATCAGGTGGATCGACGATCACGCGGTCGATGCGCACCACTGGACGTTCGACTCGTTCATCACGGCGGGCTGGTGCCGGCTCGGGATCGGCGACGTCGACGGCGCCACCGACCTCGCCGAGCGGGCGACGCTCGTCGCCGAGCGGATCCCGGCGACGTGGAACCAGCTCCAGTCGGCGTATCTGCTCGGTCGGTGTCGGCTGTCGGCCGGGCGTCCGGCCGAGGCTCTCGCCGTGGTCGACGAGGCCCGGTCGTCGGTCCCGTTCGACCGGATCCGGCCGTACTCGGACCGGCTTCTCCATCTGGCAGCAGAGGCCGAGATCGCCGTCGGTCGCGTCGACCGAGCTGCTGCGATCGCCGACCAGATGTCGCCAGGCGCGTTCCGACAGCTGATCCGCGCCCGGATCGAACCGCTCAGCGACGCCCGGCTCGAATCGACCCTCGGCGATCGCGGGACGTGGTCGATGTCGGCGCGGATCCAGGCGGAGGTGCTGCTCGCGGTTCGGGGCGAACACGGCGGTCCGTCGGCGTCGCTCGTGTCGACGATCGATGAAGCCGCCGCCGAAGGATGGGTCCAACCGTTCCTCGGGCT
>JAGQSS010000422.1 GCA_020439405.1 Ilumatobacter sp.
GCTTCATCGCCGTCGACCCGTACCTGAACGAGTCCACCCGGCACGCCACGGTGATCCTGCCGCCGCCGAGCGCGCTTCAGAAATCTCACTACGACATCGCGCTGCTGAACTTCGCCGTCCGCAACGTCGCCAACTACTCGCCGGCCGTACTGCCCCTCGACGATGGACAGCCCACCGAATGGGAGCTGCTGCTCCGTCTCGCAGCCGTGGTGTCGGGCGAGGGTCTCGCCGCGGACCTGGACGCCGCCGATCGGGCGATCGCCCGGGCGATGGTGGCGAGCGCGACCAAGGATCCGCACGGCTCGGTGTTCGAACGGGACCCGGACGAGTTGCTGGCCATGGTCGGCGATCGCCGCGGACCGGAGCGGCTGCTCGACATCATGCTCCGCACCGGCCCGTACGGCGATGGATTCGGCACCGATCCGGACGGCCTGACGCTCGGCGTGCTGGAGGCCAACCCCCACGGAGTCGACCTCGGACCGCTCGAGGGTGGTCGGATCCCGGATCTGTTGCGCACCCCGACCGGGCTGGTCGATCTCGCCCCGGAGATGCTTCGCGCCGATCTCGCCCGGCTCGACGGAGCGGTGACCACTCCGGCCGAGGACGAGTTGGTGCTGATCGGCCGACGCCACGTGCGATCGAACAACTCGTGGATGCACAACGTCCGCGTGCTCACGAAGGGCCGGAACCGTTGCACCCTCCAGGTGCATCCCGACGACGCCGACCGACTCGGGCTGAGCGAAGGTGCACCCGCCACGGTCCGTTCCCGCGTCGGCGAGGTGGCGATCGACGTCGAGGTGACCGATGAGATCCGCCCCGGCGTGGTCAGCATCCCGCACGGATTCGGTCAGAACCTGCCGGGCGTCCGACTGCGCGTGGCGCAGGAGTATCGCGGGATCAACACGAACGTCCTGACCGACGAGCAGTTCTTCGACCCGGTCAGCGGCAACATCGCGCTCAACGGCGTGCCCGTGACGGTCACGCCGAGCTGACCCGGGGTCGGTCCGAGATCCACCCGATCGGGGTGTTCCGCAGCGCGACCGAGACGTAGTTTCTGGAGCCGATGAACACTCGCTTCCCCTCTGGTCTCCTGCTCGTCGCCGCCGTGGCGGCCGTGCCGCTCCTCGCCGCATGTGGTGACGACGACGAGGCCACGCCCGTCGACGCCGACGCCCTCGAGGGCCGCACGTTCGTGGCCACCGAGTTCACACCCGACGGCATCGTCGACGGGTCCGAGATCGCCGTGACGTTCGAGGACGGGGCCGTGATCGTGATGGCGGGCTGCAACACCCAACGCGGCGGCTATTCGATCGCCGACGGCGTCCTGAGCGTCGACCCGATGATGAGCACGATGATGGCGTGCGACGAGGCGCTGATGGCGCAGGACACGTCGCTGGCGACCTTCTTCTCGTCGTCACCGAGCATCGCGCTCGACGGCGACGTCCTGACGGTCAGCGGTGGCGACACCGAGCTGACCCTCAGCGCTTCCTAATCCTCGTCGCCGACCGTCGGCGCCGCAGCGAGCCGCCCGTACGCGTAGGTGATCGCCGCGGCGCCGATCGGCACGAGCACGACGTGGATCACCACGCTCACCAGGTTGAAGCCCCACAGCGGGAGCTGACGCACCGCGAGCAGCACCGCCACCGCTGCTCCGAACCCCAACGACGCGACGACGGCCTCGACACCGAGCACGACGCCGGCGGTCCACCACCACCGTTCGCGCACCAGATCGCTGCTCCGGTCGAGCGCCGACCGGGCATCGCGGTGTTCGCTCACGACCGCCTGCGGGACGAACTGGTAGCGGACCAGCTGTCGAATGGCCCACGGGATCCCGACCACCGTGAGGATCAGCCCGCCGACGACGACGATCGCGCGGAGCAGCGCACCCATCAGCCGGCGCACCTCGTCGCCCGAGAGCAGGATGCCGCGGCCGGACTCGACCTCGTCGTCGATCGATCGGGCGACGACGGCAGCGATATAGACGAAGGCGAGCAGATCGCCCAGGCCTCCGATGGCGACCGAGATGAGCAGTGCCACCGCGCTCCGGTCGCCGGCCAGGCCCACCAGATCGTCGACGAACGGCATGGCCAGGACGATCGATTGCACCACGGCCGTCACGGCGGCGACCGGGAGATACAACAACCCGATCGCCATCATCGTGCCGAGGCTGCCACGCCAGACCCGGACCGACGCCCGCAGGATCTGGCCGACCGCCCGCTGCGTGCGGAGCGGTCGGAGTGCGACCGGCGACCAGCGTGTCGACCGGACGAGCCACACCGCGGCCACGACGATGCCGCCGAGGATCACGAGCGCCGTGACCGGCGAACGGAGCGTCCGGGTCAATGCCGTCGACCCCAGTTCGACCGCACCGCAGAAGCTGCCGACGACATCGTTCCCGAGGCGATCACCGCCGGGAACGAGCACGCTCGACGTGCGCAGGCCCTCGTGCCAGGAGACGGGTTCGAACCATCGGTCCTTGGCGTACGGACCGGTCGGACCGTTGAAGAAGCTCGGCTCCCGCTGTCCCCAACGCCCCTGGAACGCGAGCCATGCGAGG
>JAGQSS010000423.1 GCA_020439405.1 Ilumatobacter sp.
CACCGCGGCGGCGTTGTACGACCAGGTGCTCGAGACCGATCCGGACGACGTCGAGGCCCTCACCTATCGCGGCTGGACGCTGGCGCTGTCGACGAGGTCGATGGAGGACTCGACCGACGTCACCGATGCGCTGAAGTCGTCGATCGACTCGCTCGGCCGCGCCGTGGAGCTCGACCCCGAGTACCCCGACGCACACTGCTTCCTCGGGATCATCCAGATCCGCTTCCTGCAGTCCCCGTCGAGCGCCGTCCCGTTCCTCGAGCGCTGCCTTGACGAGAACCCACCCGCCGACGTCCGCACCCTCGTCGAACCCCTCCTCGACGAAGCCCGCTCCGCCTCCTGACGAATCAGGACCCGACCTCGACCGACCTCAGAGGACGGGCGGGGGCCAGGCCGTCGCCTTGACGATCGTGCCGTTCTTGCTGCGTTGCAGGACCCAGACCGACGCCTTGCGCCAGTCGGGCTGGGTGGCGATCTTGGCGCCCCCGCGCTTCAGGCGATCGATCGCGGCCGGGATCAGGTCGCCGTGGCTGCACATCACGGTGCCTTTCGGTGCCTCGCGGATGAGTTCGAGCAGTGGCTCGACCGGCTCGTACTCGGTGAGACGCTCGTCGACCTCGACCTTCACGTCGATGCGCTCGCCGAGCGGTTCGAGCGTCTGGATGCAGCGGACGTAGGCGCTCGACAGCAGCACCTCCGGTTCGAGTTTCGCCAGTCGCTTGCCGACCAGTTCGGCCTGCTTCCAGCCCTTCTTGCTGAGTGGGCGCTCGATGTCGTCGGCGTCCCAGAGCCGACGCTCGCCCGCCTTCGCGTGGCGGACGAGATAGAGCTGGGCCACGTCAGCCCTCGCCGATCAGCCGCCGGTGGCGTTCGGTCAGCTGGCGTGCCATGAGCACGAACAGTACTGCGGCGATCGCACCGACGACGCCGGCCAGTGCGGCGGTGTCGCGCGCATCGACGACCTGCTGTGCCAGGTCGCGTTCGGTGCCGCCCATGTTGAACCCGGAACTGGCCGACACGATCTGGACGACGATCGACACAGGCCCGTACACCACGAACCACGCCGTGACGATCCACGACACCGGTCGCGACTTCCACTCACCACCGATCGGCACGTCGGGGTCGGACGCCTTCCAGAGTTCGCGGAACATCAGGAACGGGATGATGTAGAGCAGCGGTGGGAGGAACCAGCCGCCGATCGCCCAGCCCGGCCCCCATCGGTTGTTGCGATGGAGGGCCTTCAGGTTGGCGGCCAGGCGGTACATCCAGATCATGACCAGAACGACCGACGCCAGGGTGGCGACCGCCTGGACGAGGGTCACGACGCCGTACGGTGCCATGGCTCGGGCGAAGTCGTCCGACGACGTCTCACCGGCGAGGAACGACTCGGCGTCGTCGACCAACGGGAAGTTGAGCAGCGCGGTGAGGAGCGCGAAGCCTCCGGCGACACCGACGAGGATCATCGCCGCCTTCGACACGGCGCCGACGCGCTTGAGCTGCATCGACGCCATCGGCGAGCCCGAATAGCCGACGTAACCGGCCGGCGCGGCCAGCTGCGCCCCGGTCGCCGGAGGCGGGGGAGGCGGCGGCGGAGGTGGGGGAGGGGTCGGCGGCGGGGTGGCACCACCACCCGGAGGCGGCGGCGGTACGTCGTCGGTCACCCGAACGACGGTATCGCCCGGACACGCGTGCGGACAATGACACCTGCCACGTGCACCGCGTCAGGCCCAGCCGAGTTCGTGCAGGCGGTCGTCGTCGATGCCCGCCGCGTGGGCGATCTCGTGGATCACGGTCACGAAGATCTCGTCGTTCAGGTCGTCGAGGTCGTCGCACATCTCGCACAGCGGCCGGCGGAAGATCGACACGACGTCGGGCCCCTCGTCGCCGATTCGCTCGGTGTGCGGTGTCCCCTCGTACAACCCGAGCAGATCGGGCTCGTCCGGGTGTCGGTCGTGGACCTGGACCACCACGTTGTCGAGCACGGGGACCAGTTCGTCGGGGAGATCGTCGAGCGCGTCGACGACCATCTGCTCGAACTTGTAGCGGGGCACGATCTCCACGACGGGAGCCTCGCGCGTCAGAGGACCTTGAGTTCGGGGTTGAACCGCTTCTTCGGCTGGAGATCGACGGCGATGGTCTCGGCCATCTTCCGGAAGGCCTGCGCGGCTTCGGAGTCGGGGTCGACCGCCGTGATCGGAGCGCCGGCGTCGGAACCTTCCCGCAGTGCCGGCACGAGCGGCAGTTGGGCGAGCAGCGGCACGCCGAGGTCGTCGGCGAGTTCCTGGCCACCACCGGCACCGAACAGTTCGTAGCGCTTGCCGTCGTCGCCGGTGAACCACGACATGTTCTCGATGATGCCCATGACCGGCAGGTTGACCTTCTTGGCCATCGCGGCCGACATCGCGGCGACCTTCTGCGCGGCCGGCTGCGGCGTCGTGACGACGTACACCTCGCCACGGGGCAAGTACTGGCTGAGGCTGAGCGCGATGTCGCCGGTGGCGGGGGGCATGGCTATCAGGGGGAAGTCGGGTTCGTCCCAGTAGAC
>JAGQSS010000424.1 GCA_020439405.1 Ilumatobacter sp.
CGGACGATCTCGAGCGGCGCTTGAACCGCGCCCTCCCGGACGGGGTCACGATGCGCGACCTCGCCGACGGATCGGCGGTCATCTCATGAGACTCGTCGTCGCACTCCTCGCCGCTGTCGCGGCGTGGTCGCTCGCTACGGGTGTTCTCGACTGGCGCCGCCCACGCCCGGCCCGCGCACCCAAACCCTCCCGGCGCGGGCCGGGCCGGCTCCAGCAACGCCTCGATGCCGTCGATGCAGGGATCAGCGCCGGTCGCTACCGGCTCACCGTCGCCGGGACCGTCGCGGCCGTGGCGCTCGTGATCTTCGCCGCCACCGGCACAGCATCGTTGGCGGTGCCTCCCGCCGTCGCCGTCGGTCTGACGCCACGCCTGTTCTTCCAGCGCCGCCACGCCAAGGTGCTGTCCGAACGTGGCGCGGCGTGGCCCGAGGCGATCCGGGACGTGCTCGCGCACCTCACAGCCGGATACACGCTGCATCGTGCCCTGTGCCTGCTGGGTGACAGCGGACCGCCAGCGCTGCGACCCACGTGGGCTCGGTACGAACGCAACGCAGCCGCACTCGACGTCGCTACTGCGCTGGAGCTGGCGCGCGCTGAGCTCGCCGACCCGGTCTCGGACCGGGTGATCGAGGCGTTCGCCGCGGCCCACGAACATGGTCGTGAGGTCACCATGGGCGTGCTTCGCTCGCTCGCCGACAACGTCACCAAGGACCTACAGGTCGTCGAGCAGATCACGACCAGCCAGACCGAGATCCGGTCACAGGCCGTGGTCGCGGTCATTCTGCCGTTTGTCGTGCTCGTGTTCCTCGTGGCCTCGAACGAGAGCTACCGGTCGTTCTATCGCACGACCGGTGGATGGATCGTCGTGTCGATCGGTGTCGTCATGGCGATCGCCGGTTGGAAGCTGATCACGGTGCTCGGCCGCATCCCCGCTGAGGAACGGGTGCTGATCGAGAGGACGGTGTCGTGAGCGCGCAGGTCGCTGCGATCGCGCTGTTCGCAGCGGTGGCCGGCTGGTGCCTCGCGCGAGCCATGGTCCGCCAGCCCCGCCCGCTGGCAGCGCGCGTCCAGCCGTACACCGCCGGTCACCGCCGGGTGTTCGGCACCGTCCGGGCCGGAACAGCAACCGACTCGAACGCCGGCCGCCCCGGTGTGACGCTCGTGTTCGGACCGCTCGTGCGTCAGCTCGCCAACGGACTGGCGACGGTCATCGACGCGTCGAGCTCGACGTCGGCCGAACTGCGCTTGCGCCAAGCCGGACTCGACCTCACCGTCGAGCAGTACCGCACGCGGCAACTCGCGTACACCACAGGCGCCCTCGGTGCCGGTGCGCTTCTCGGAGTGCTCCTCGGCCGCTCGGCCGGGGTCGTGCTCCTCCTCACCGTTGCCGGCGGGCTGTGGGGAGCCACCCGTTGGCGCGGACGGCTCGACCGGCTGATCGCGAAGCGCCGCGACCGCATGCGCGCCGAGCTCTACACCGTCTGCCAACTCCTCGCGATCTACCTACGGACCGGCGACACGCCCGCCGGCGCGGTCGACCGGCTCGTCCGCCGCACGCGTGGCGAGGTCACCACCGAACTGGCGGGGGCCGCCGCCGAGATCCGCACCGGCGCATCGGTCGCGAGCGCGTTCGAGCGGCTCGTGTCGACCACACCCGAACCGGGCGCGGCGCGGCTCTACCGGCTGCTCTCGTCCACGTGGACCGCCGGTGGGGACGACCAAGCGCTGTTCGCGCTCGGCGAGGACATGCGCGCCGCACGACGCGAAGACCTCGCCCGACTGATGGCCAAGCGAGAAACCGCGATGGCGCTCCCGCTCGTCATGGTCATCGGTCCGATCCTGATCCTGTTCGTCGCAGCCGCCATCCCACACATCGTCTTCGGACGCTGAGGAGACCCACACCAACCAACACGAGGAGCACACCCATGGAAGCCACCAACACCCACGACCCACAGGACGAGCCAGCCCGCGACGCCGGCGCCACCACCGTCGAGTACCTCGGCTGGGCAGCGATGTCCACCGTGGCGATCGTCGCGATCGGTGCCGCCCTGCAGGTGCTCGGGCTCGACCTGATCGACTACGTACGCACCCAGCTCGGCATCTGACCGTGACGACCCCGGCCGACGCTCCTGCCGTCGCGCCTCGCGTCGACCGAGCGCGCGACCGTGGCGCCGCGCTCATCTCGCTCGTCGTCGCGACCGGGGTCGTCCTCATCCTGCTCACCGGGATCCTCCAAGTGATCACCTTCCAGTACGGCAAAGGCACCGTGCGCGCCGCGCTCGACGAAGGCGCCCGTGTCGGTGCCCGCTCGACGGACGCCGTAGCCGCCTGCCAAGAGCGCGCCGCCGACGTCATGGACGATCTGCTCGGCGGACCGATGGGCGACGGCGTCACGATCGTGTGCGCCGACGGCGGTGACCGCGTGGTCGCCACCGCCACGGTCCACTTCGACGGCTGGTTCGGTCGGCTCACCGGCTACGACGCGACGCTCACCGCCAGCGCCGCCAAGGAGGACCAGTGAGGCGCCCCGGTATGGTC
>JAGQSS010000425.1 GCA_020439405.1 Ilumatobacter sp.
GCCGACCCTCGATCTCGAGCACCCGGGTCGCCGGCCCGAGTTCGCACAGCAGCGCCGCGATGTCGGCCGGTTCGACCACGTACTTGCGGTCGGTCCGCGTCATCAGCGACGATCGAGCGACGACCTCGTCGAGGCCGATCGGGTCGCTCCCGGCGACCAACGCCTCGATCGCGTCAGCGGGGGTCACGCCGACACCTCGAACTCGGCACGGTGGTACGAACGATCGTGGTCGGATTCCTGGAACGCCACATCGACGAGCGTCGTGTCGTTCACGAGATCGACCTTGCGGACCGTGACGCGATGCACCGTGCCACCGAGCAACGACTCGACGTGGGATCGGGCACCGGCCTCGGTCGGATGGGCCCGGTCGAGCGTCATCAGCTGTTGGCGGTAGCTCCCGAGCAGGCGACGATGGTCACCGACGAACACGGCGAGCACGACGGCGATCATCAGCACCGGGCTGAGCCACGCCGGGTCGACCGGGAAGCCGCCGAGGAGGCCGAGCGCCAACGCGGCGAAGTAGTAGGCGACGTCGTGTTGCGGCATCTCGTTCGACCGCAGGCGGATGATCGACAAGACACCGAACAGACCGAGGCCGAGACCGGCGCCGACCTCGGCGGACGTCAGCGCCTGCGTGAGTGCCAGGACGCCGATGTTGATGACGAGCAGCGCCAGCACCATCTCGCGCCGGCGATGCCGGGGGAAGTAGAGACCGCCCACGAGAGCGGTGATGGCGACGACGTCGCAGGCGAAGAGCAGAGGGAGTGACACGGTGGTCTCCTGGGGGACGGGCCGACCCGGCGGTCGGGTGAACGGAAGGTTGCATCCAGGTGTACGCAACGAACCTGGCAGTTCGCCGAGAGCCACCCCACAGTTCGGCACGAGCATTCTCGGGAAACGCACAGGAGCGTCGCAGGCGTCTCGCATGCCACGTCGTTTGCATCGGCGGCATGTTCGAACACTCCACCTCCGCACGCCGCGTCCGACGGTCGGCCGTCGTCGCCCTCGCCGCACTGGTCGCCCTCACCGGCTGCGGTGCCACGGCCGACGGCGGCAGCGTGTCCGCCGACGACGACATCGCCGTGTCCGCACTCGGTGCCGTCGGCAGCCTCGACAGCTCGACGGCCCACACGATCTCGGTCGAGTTCGACGAGGACGACTACGACGCGATGCTGGAGACGTACACGTCGACGGGCGGCAAGGAGTGGATCGAGGCGACGATCACGATCGACGGCGAGATGTACGAACAGGTCGGCTTCCGCCTGAAGGGCAACTCGTCGCTGCGCGCCGTCTCGGCCGACGACGACCCGGCGACGATCCCCTGGCTGATCAAGCTCGACAAGTACGTGGACGACCAGAGCCACGACGGGCTGACCGACCTCGTGGTGCGGTCGAACTCCACCGACACCTCGATCAACGAGGCCGTCGCGCTGGAGCTGTTGGAGGCCGCGGGCCTGGCGTCGCAGGACGCGATCGCCGTCGCGTTCAGCGTGAACGGAGGCGACACGACGCTGCGGCTGGTGATCGAGCATCCGGACGACACGTGGATGTCCGAGGAGTTCGACGACGACGGGGCGCTGTACAAGGCCGAGAGTACGGGCGACTACTCGTACCGGGGTGACGACGCCGACGCCTACGACGACGTGTTCGATCAGGAGGCCGGCGACGACAACGCCGACCTCGATCCGCTGATCGAATTCCTGCAGTTCCTGAACGAGAGCGACGACGAGACGTTCGCGGCGGAACTCGAGGAGTGGCTCGATGTCGATGCGTTCGCCACCTATCTGGCGATGCAGGACCTGATCGGCAACGTCGACGACATCGACGGTCCCGGCAACAACTCCTACCTGTACTACGACACGGAGACGGAGCGGTTCACCGTCGTCGCGTGGGATCACAACCTCGCCTTCGGGGTCCAGAACGTCGGCGACGACGGAGGCCCCGGCCAGATGCCGGGAGCGGACGGCATGCCCGACATCGTCGACATGCCCGAGATGGGCGAACGTCCGCAACGACCTGACGGAGCATCCGGAGGCGGATTCGGCGGCCCGATGTCGGGCTCGAACGTCCTCGTCGAGCGCTTCACCGCGGTCGCCGAGTGGAGCCGCCTCGTCGACGACCGAACCGTCGAGCTGGAGGCAGCGCTCTACGACAGCGGCGTCGCGAGCGAGATCGTCGACACCTGGTCCGCGATCGTGGTGTCGACCGGGTTGGTCGACCAGGCGACCGCCGACGCGGACGCCGCACAGATCCTGGCGATGGTCGAGTCGTGACCACCACACTCGAAGCCCGTTCGGCGCCGACTCACAGCGAACTCCCAGACTCGCGTGCCACAGTGAGGCGTATGTCCGGTCATCATCTGCTCGTCGTCGACGACGAGGACAACCTGCGGTCGATGCTGGCCGCAGCCCTTCAGCACCACGGCTTCGAGGTCTCGGAGGCCGCCGACGGCCGCGAGGCACTGGCGGCGATCCCCACGAAGCGACCCGACCTGATCCTGCTCGACGTGATGA
>JAGQSS010000426.1 GCA_020439405.1 Ilumatobacter sp.
GCCCTCGGGGACGATCGGGACGTTCTGGACGACCGCTTCGGCGGGGAGGTCGACGCCACCGGGCACCACGTCGCTCGGTGTGCCCCCGCCGACGCCGGCGCCGGTCGACGGTTCGTCGTCGGTGCCGTCGACGACATCGCCGTCGGCCGGGTCGTCGGTGTCGTCGTCGTCGGTCTCGTCGACGGCGGCGGTCGTCTCGACCTCGTCGACCGCCTGGTACTCGGCGACCGCGGCCTCGAACGTGTTCTCCAGCGCGTTCTGGGCGCGGGCGGTCTCGATGCCGGTGCCCCACAGCTGGTAGGCGACGAAGCCGAACATCAAGATGCCGGTCGCGATCAGGACCTTGCCGAGCGTGCCGACGAAGAACCGCCAGTCCTTCGGGTCGGGTGGACGGTCCCACTTGCTCACCCGGTTGCGACGTCGGTCACGCCAGCGGCCCCACGCCGAATCGGGCGTCGCGGCAGTGGTGGCGACCGCCGATTCGGGGTCGCCGGCGGCGGCCGTGGCCTCGCTGTCGACCGAATCGGTCGCGTCGGGCGCGGCGTCGTCGGTGCCGAGGAGGTCGTCCGTCACCTGCGCCACGTTACTGGTCGTGTCCGGTCGAACCCCGTCAGCAGCGCCGGTGCCGACGCCGTCGACCTGAGAATCCGCTGATAGTCGTGGCCCGGCGTCCGACGGCGACAGTTCTCCCGCTCGACGGCCGCCGAATAGCGTGTGACCGACATGTCCGCGCCCACCCCGCCCGTCGTCGAGCTCTGCGACGCCGTCGCCGTCCTCGGTGGCTTCCCGGTGTTGGCCGGGGCGACCTTGCGGGTCGACGCCGGCGAGATCGTCCTGCTCCACGGGCCGAACGGTGCCGGGAAGACGAGCCTGCTCCGGCTGTGTGCCGGGCTACTGCCGCTCGAGCGGGGCGAGGGACGGATCTTCGGTCTCGACCTCGCCGGGCAACAGTTGGCGATCCGGCCGCGGGTCGGTCTGCTCGGTCATCACAACGGGCTGTACCGCGACCTCACGGTGGCACAGAACGTCCGGTTCTGGGGCGCGACGGTCGGCGCGACCGATGCCGAGGTCGACGCCGCGATGGACCGGCTCGGTGTCAGCGGTCGGCTCGCCGATGTCGGTGTCGCCCGGCTCTCGGCCGGGCAGAAGCGTCGAGCCGCACTGGCGTGCCTCGTCGCGCGACGGGCCGAGTTGTGGCTGCTCGACGAGCCGCACGCCGGTCTCGACGCGGCCGGCCGGGACGAGCTCGACGCCACGCTCCGCGAAGCGGCGGCGGCGGGCGCCACGATCGTCGTCTCCAGCCACGAACACGAACGCGCCGCCGCCTTGGCGACGCGCCAGGTCGCCGTGGTCGGTGGGCAGGTGGCCGCATGAACCGGTGGTCGATCGCCCGCCTCGTCGCCGCGAAGGATCTCCGGATCGAGCGGCGCAGCAAGGTCCTCACCAACCAGGTGATCCCCTTCGCCGGGGTCACGATGGTCATCTTCGCCTTCGCGCTCGACGCCAAGTCGGCCCGCACCGACGACGGGTTCGTGCCCCTCCTCGAACTCGTCGCGCCCGGGCTGGTGTGGCTCGCGGCGCTCTTCAGCCTGCTGCTGCTCGTGCAGCGTTCGTTCGCGATCGAGGCCGACGACGGAGCACTCGACGCGTTGCGGGTCGCCGGTGTCGATCCGGTCGCTATCTTCTGGGGCAAGTCGGCCGCGCTCGCCGTCCAACTGGCGGTGCTCGATGTGATCCTCCTGGGCGCCGCCGTGCTGCTCTACGGCGCCGACGTGCCCGCCGGCGGGTTGGTCTTGCTCGTCGTGACGTTGGTCGTCGCGACCTGTGGGCTCGCTTGCGTCGGTACGCTGTACGGCGGCCTCACCGCCGGGTTCAGCGGCCGCGAGACACTGCTCCCGCTGCTGGTGCTCCCCGTGGTGGCGCCCGTCCTGATCGGAGCGACGCGAGCGGTCGAATC
Organism: Ilumatobacter sp.; assembly: GCA_020439405.1. GTDB lineage: Bacteria > Actinomycetota > Acidimicrobiia > Acidimicrobiales > Ilumatobacteraceae > Ilumatobacter. Next base: position 1,958 of record JAGQSS010000426.1, read on the forward strand.
GGCCCTCGGCACCGGCGGGGTGGCGCTCTCGGAGGGTTGGCCGTGGATCGGTCTGCTCACCGTGTTCGCCATCGCGTTCGGCGTCGGTGGTGCCCTGGCGTTCGGTCCACTGATCGACGAAGCGACCTGAGACGAGATGCGATGACGACCACCACCCCTGCGAACGCCGAGACCGCGACCCGTCGTCGCGGTACGGGCACGACGGCGACCCGTGTGCTCGGGATCGCGACGCTCGTGATGATCGCCTGGCTCGTGGCGTTCGGACTCGGTTTCTCGCCGGCCGACCGCGACCAGCAAGAGGCCGTCCGCATCATGTACGTCCACGTCCCGACCGTCTGGGTCGCGTACGTGGCGCTCGGGGTGACTGCACTCTGTTCGGCGCTGTACCTGTTCACGAAGAAGCACTCGCTCGGCTTCGACCGGTTCGCCGGCGCCAGCGCCGAGATCGCCGTCGTGTTCATGGCCCTCACACTCGTGTCGGGCATGTTGTGGGGCAAGATCACGTGGGGCGTCTACTGGGCGTGGGATGCCCGCCTCACCTCGTTCGCCCT
>JAGQSS010000427.1 GCA_020439405.1 Ilumatobacter sp.
GCCGTGTCCCGGGTCAGGTGACCAACGGTAACGGGCTCGGCTGGCGCCTCGCCCGTCACCTCTGGCACCTGACCCGAAGGTGAGCTGGCGTCCTCACCTCTGGCACCTGACCCGATGTGTTGCTGGCGTCCTCACCGCTGGCACCTGATCCGAAGGTGATCGGTCGGGGTGCTGTTCCTGCAGGAGTGAACACTTTCGAAACCCCGGCGGAGACGACCCAGGCGCATGGGTCGGCGGGGTTAACGTGCTGGTCGTGATCGCCCGACGCCTCACCACCTTCGTCGCGGCCGGCACCATCGTGCTGGCCGCGTGCGGGGGCGGCGACGACACGAGCGCCCCGTCGGCCGATGCCGGCACGGCGGCGCCCGTACCGGCCGATGCGACGTCACCCGACGCCACTGCCGCCCCCTCACCGGCGACCGGCGCACCGGACACGGCTGCACCGGCACCGGCACCGGCCGAGACACCGACGACCGGATCGTCGGCGACGCCGACGCCCACGGAGGCGCCGATCGCCGTCCCGGCGTCACTCGACTTCACCGCGCAGACCCTCGACGGGTCCGAGATCGAGATGGGCGAGTTCGCCGGCCGACCGGTCCTGCTGTGGTTCTGGGCACCGTGGTGAAGCACCTGCAATCGTGAAGCCCCCTCGGTCGAGGAGGCCAAGCAACGTTGGGACGGACAGGTGCAGTTCGTCGGAGTGGCGTGGTCGGGTGACACCGACGAATACGTCGACTTCGCCGACAAGTACGACCTGAGCTTCCCGCAGATCGACGACACCGTCGCCGAGGTGTTCACCCGCTTCGGCGTCGCCTATCAGCCCGCGATCGCGATCGTGCTGCCGAACGGCGAGGTCCAGACGATCCAGGGCGCCGCCGACGGCGACCTGCTCGACTCGATCCTGTCCCAGGCCGTCGCCTGAGCGAACCTGCTCGACTCGATCCTGCCCCAGGCCGTCGCCTGAGCGGGCGTCAGGCGCCGTCGCTGTCGCCGACGCCGTAGGCGCACTCGAACAGCCGGTCGGTGTAGTCCTCGTCGAACACTTGGTACGGGTTCCGTCCCTCGAAGCATTCGAGGTTGGCGACCTCGTACGGGATCAACCAGCGGTCGTAGCCCTCGGCGAGCAGGGCCTCGAAGCACGGGGCCGCCGCCGTCATGGTCGCCGTGAACTCGTCGTCGGACATCGAGTACACGTCGCCCGACCACAACACCTCGGTCAACCCACACTCGGGTGCGGTGAGCGACACCGGCATCTCCCATTCGTCGACCGCACCGGTCGCGATCTGCTCCTCGAAGCAGGCCGTCGCCTCGGTCGCCGACTCGATCGAGTAGCACTCGTCGACCGGTGAGGCCTCGTACTCGGTCCACTCGCCCTCGAGGTCGCCCGTCCCGTCCATGCTGTCGGGCGGATCGGCCGGGGCATCCTCGATCGCCCATTCCTCCTCGGTCGTCCAACCTTCGTCCATCATCCCCGGGACGAGACCGAAGGCCATGTCGAAGAAGTCGTCGGCTGCCAGCGAACCCAGATCGATCAGTTCGTCGAGTTCGTCGCGGTCGAGCGCCCGCATCACCGCCAGCAGGGCCTCGGTGCCGGTGGCGATCGGGCTGACGTACCACTGGCCGTCGCGCTCGCGCACCTCGAGGCCGATCGGTTCCATGTCGGCGAACGCCTCGGTGAACGACGTGATGAAGTCGTCGACCGTCGGCGGCACCTCGACGCCCGCCATCTGCTCGACGAGCGCGGCGTCGGGCGACGACGCGCACTGTTCCATCGAGTCGGATCCGTACTCGTCCTCGTAGGCGAACGACACGCACCCGTCGGCGAACGACGCGGTGACGTGGGTGCCCTCGATGTCGGCCTCGACACCGATCGCGTCGATGAACAGGGTGCGGGCCGATCCGTCGCCCTCGACCCGGACCTCGCGATCGGTCACCCGGACGTCGAGCCCGGTGACCTCGTCGGCGATGGCGCGCTCGGCCTCGTCGAGGAACAGCGGCGCATAGCGCTGCAACGCCTCGGCCTCGGCCGGATCGAGCATCTGGAGCATGCCGCGGATGTCGAGGGTACTGAGGTGATCGGCGAACAGATCGATCACACCTTCGGGCGAATCGGCACCGACGGCTCCGATCCCTGCGGTGGGCACGCCGCCGAGGCCGGACTCGGAACGCGCCAATTCGGCGACGGTGTAGAACAGGCTGAGATACCAGGCGCCGTCGTGCTCGACGGCGGCCATCGCGAGCTCGATGGTGTCGGACTCGGTGACCTTCGAGCCGCGCATCTCGGCGATCACGTCGTCGGGGACGCGATCGGTGATCATCTCGCCGATCGGCACCTCGGCGCCGTCGATCGTGGCGAGTACGTCGGCCGACATGGAGAGCATGACGATGTCGTCGGCGCGTGGTTCGACCGCGATCGTCTGGGACTCGATCTGGATGTCGACGCCGGCCAGCGACGACAGGTCGAGATCGGACGACAGGATCTCGAG
>JAGQSS010000428.1 GCA_020439405.1 Ilumatobacter sp.
GCCCGCCCGCCCGACCTCACCGACGACGAACTCGCCCACCACATCCGACAACGCCTCCACACCCACCTCGCCAACGCCAGCTGACACCGGTCGGGAAACCCCGCCGGGTCCGACGGCGACGATGTGGAACGATGCGCACGTGCGGTTCACCGAGTTGGTGGCATCCATCCGTGAGCGACCCGGACCGGTTCGGATCGTCGCGATCGACGGTCCGGGAGGGTCGGGGAAGTCGACGTTCGCAGCGCTGCTCGCCGCCGCTCTCGGTGGGGCTCCCGTGGTCCCGACCGACGACTTCGCCAGTTGGGATCAGCCGCTCGACTGGCGGCCACGCATGCTCGATCAGGTCATCGAACCGCTCGCCCGCGGCGAACGTGGCCGGTACCAACGGTACGACTGGCCCACGTCGCAGCTCGCCGAATGGATCGACGTCCAGCGCGAGCCGGTGGTGATCATCGAAGGCGTCACCTCGGCCCGGTCGGAGTGGCGCCGACACCTCGCCTACGTCGTGTGGATCGACACCCCGCACGACGAGCGCCTGCGGCGCGGGCTCGAACGCGACGGCCCGGACGCCCTCGACGACTGGCAACAGTGGGGAGCCGCCGAAGACGCCCACTACACCGCCGACCCGACCCGTGATCTCGCCGACGTGATCGTCGACGGGCAGGTGCCGCCTGCAGACGGCGGCTTCGCCACGGTCGACCGCTGACACGGTGGGGCGCGGCGGAGCCCGGCCATCCGGCGAGCGTCTGCCTCAGCCCTGGTCGTGCGTACCCGCGATGAGTTCGGTGACACGGCGGCCCGTCGGCCAGGTGCCGCGGGTCTGGTTGCCGAGCACGGTGATCGTGGTGCCGCTGGACCGATCGCGCGACGAGAAGCAGCCGACGCCGGCATCGCCGCCGATCATCGTCACCGCACCGGTGATGTCGTCGATCCAGCACCCGAGTCCGTAGCTCATCCCGACGTCGGCAGCCGGGCTGCGCGGCTCGACCATCGCCTCGACCGACGCCGATGAGACGATGCGGCCGTCGAACAACGCATCCCAGAATCGGTGGACATCGGTGGTGGTCGTGGATGCACCACCATCGCCGTTCGGGCGGACGGGGAGGTGCAACACGTTCGTCTGCAGACCCTCGGGGTGGAGGTAGCCGAACGCCATCCGGTCGTGCGTTTCGTCGGTACGCCGGTATGCGGTGTCGATCAGCCCGGCCGGGCGGAACACGCGCTCGTCGACCAGGTCGTGGAACGGGACGCCGGCGGCACGCTCGGCGAGCAGGGCGAGCACGATGTAGCCGCCGTTGCAATAGGTGAACCGTGCATCGGGTTCGGACTTCATCGGGTGACCGTCGAGGACCGTGAGGAAGTCGTCGGTCTCGACGAGGGTGTGCACCGGCACGGTGAGGACGTGATCGGTCATGTCGACGACCTCGTCCTCGTCGAGGTAGTCGCCGATGCCCGACCGGTGAGCGAGCAGTTGCTCGATCGTCACCCGATCGTCGATCAGCGGGAGATCGTCGCCGAGTAGCGACCGAGCCGTGGTGGCGAGCTCGACGACGCCGTCGTCGACGAGGGCCATGACGGCCAGCGCGGTGAACGTCTTCGAGCCACTCGCGATGGCGAACCGGGTGTCGGCCGTGTTCGCGATGCGATGACCTCGATCGGCGAAGCCGTAGGCGCGCTCCACCGCGGCCCGTCCCTCGAGATCGATGCGGACGACGCCGGAGAACCCGACGTCGGCAGCGATCTCGTCGACACCTGCAGCGAGTTCGTGGTCGTCCATCCCTCCAGGTTCCCACAGCCGGTACGACGCGATCCGCGGAGTTTCAGGGACGGATGAGGGCGCTGAGCATGGCCTGGAACTTGGCCTGAGTCTCGGCCAGCTCGCTCAGTGGGTCGCTGTCGGCGACGATGCCGCCCCCGGCGACGAGACGTGCCGATCGGCGATCCGTCGACAGCTCGGCGCACCGCAGCGAGACGGCCCACCGCCCGTCACCGTGACCGTCGCACCAGCCGACGGTGCCGCCGTAGACCCCGCGCTCGAATCCCTCGACGCGTTCGATCAGCTCGATCGCCGCCTTGCGTGGGTGCCCGCCGACCGCCGGGGCCGGCTGGAGAGCACGCACCAACTCGATCACCGTTGCGTGCGGCTTCGAGAGCATTCCTTCCGCCCGCGAACCGAGGTGCTGCACGTTGGCGACCTTGACGATCTCGGGCTCGGGCGCCCAGTCGAGGTAACTGCAGAAGGGGAGCAGGGTGTCGCGCACCATCTCGATCGCGGCGGCGTGTTCGATCCGGTTCTTCTCGCTCGCGTGCAGCTCGGCCGGCAGCTTCGCGTCGACTTCGTCGTCGCCGGTGGTGCGGGTCGTGCCGGCCAGCGGGAACGAGCTGACGACGCCACCTTCGACGGCGACGAGGAGCTCCGGCGATGCACCGATGAACCCGTCGATCGAGAACCGGTGGCTCGACCCGAATGTCGCCTT
>JAGQSS010000429.1 GCA_020439405.1 Ilumatobacter sp.
GGCGTCGAGATGGAGGCCCTGCACGCCTGCGCCACGGCGGCACTCACGATCTACGACATGTGCAAGTCGGCCGACCGTGGCATGACGATCGGTGAGCTCGCGCTGTGGGAGAAGACGGGCGGCCGCTCGGGCACCTATCGCCGGGCCGAGACCTGACGCGGCGTAGGCTCTCGAACATGTCCCGAACGGCACCCCGCCCCATCGCAGCGGTCGCGGATGAACAGCGGGTGGACGCCGGATGACGAATGACTCGCCGTACGTTGCCAGACCTGTTACAAATGTCGTAGAATCGTAATGAAACGTCGTTCTTGCCTTCGCAGCGTCGCGAACCCGAACACATCGAACGCTCCCGCCGAAAGACACTGAAGGAACTCCACACATGGGCGAACTCGTCCTCCTGGTGATCGCCGCCGCTTGGGCGGCCGTGCTGATCCCACCGCTGCTCCGTAACCGCATCGAGAACCGACCGAACTCCTCGGTCACCGACTTCCGTCGGCAGCTCAACAAGCTGCAGAGCACCGTGCCCAGCCGGGCGGGTGCACCGATGCGGGGGATGGCTCGCCCTCTCGCCCAGTCGCCGCTCCAGCGTCCCGTCGCCGCCGGCCGTCCCGGCCAGCAGCCGGCCCAGCTCCGTCGTGGTGCCGGTGGCCGCAGCCATGGTGCCCGTTCCGGCACCCAGGTCCGCGAGCGCGAGCAGGCACCCCGTCAGCGCAGCCATGGCGACCCGACCGGCGGTCAGCGTCGTCCGCAGTATCGCGACGAGCAGCCCCGTCAGCGCAGCCACGGCGACTCCACCGGTGGCCAGCGTCGTCCCCAGTACCGCGACGAGCGTCGTCCCGCCGCCTCGACCGACCTGATCCGTCGTCGTCGCTCGAACGTGCTGTTCATGCTCGTCGTGACCGTCGCCGCCACCTTGTTCCTCGCGGCCACGACCCAGTCGGCCGTCATGCTGTACGTGTTCGCAGCGGCGTTCCTCGCCCTCTGCGCCTACGCCTACATGCTGTCCCAGGCCCGCCAGCGCGAGACCACGTCGTGGCCGAGCGACTGGATGCAGCACTGAGTCGCTGATTCCTCGGCTCGCCGCGGGCCGAACCGGGCGGTGCAACCGCCCATGGCGCCGATACACTTCGGCCGTCACTTCGGGGCTGTAGCTCAGTTGGCAGAGCGCTTCGTTCGCAATGAAGAGGTCAGGGGTTCAATTCCCCTCAGCTCCACCAGATCCGAAAAGCAACCCCCAGGTCGCCCGACCTGGGGGTTGCTTCGTTCCGGAGGGCCGGCCGGACTCTGTGGAAGCGATCATGACGCACCGCGGGCATGATCGCTTCCGCAAAACGTCGACGCCGGAACCGTGGAAGCAGAAGTGACGAAAACGGGCCTGATCGCTTCCCCAAAGTGAGCGCAGCGCTGGCGCTCGCAACCGGCGCGTCTGGGCAGTCTTGTCGGCCGGCCGTCAGTCGGCGAGCGATGCGCGGAGGGCGTCTTCGTTGGCGACGCGGACGCGGGCGTTGACTCGCTGGCGCTCGAGCAGCTGCTCGAGGGTCTGGACGGCCTGCTCGATCGGGTGCTCGCTGAAGAACGACTGCGCCTCGTGGACCTGCTCGGGACGGTCGAGCGAGCGGACGGTCTCGACCATCCGGACGATCGTGTTGCGGGGGAACCGTTCGTTGGCCTGTGACCAGTGTTCACGGACGAATCGCCAGGCGACCTCGCCGTGCGAGCGGTTGCCGATGCACGCTCGCAGCAGGAACGGGGCGTTCTGGGTCTTCACGGCCGGGCTCATCGCGTACTCACAGGTGCGGCGCATGAGGTCGTCGTCGTCGAACTCGGCGAGCAGGTACAGGTGGCGGAGCTGGACCTGTGGGGTGGCGCCGTGTTCGGCGATGTGCAGGAACCGGTCGTACGTGTCGGCGTCGCCGGTGGCGGCGACGACACCGGTGGCCGAAGCGGCTAGTTCGGCGTCGACCGACGACGGGTCGTCGCCCCAGGCCGCGTAGACCGCACGGGCCCGTTCGACGGTGTCGGCGTCGTCGCCCTGGATCGCCATCACCGAGAGCAGCAGACCACGAGCCTTCTTGGTGAGATCGGACTCGTCGGCGACGGGTTCGCCGAGATCGGCGAGGGCCGGACCGGCGAGCCCGCGCACGATCGTCCGGAACGACTCGAGCGACGGACCCTCCTCGGGCAGCAGACGACGCACGCCACGGAGACCGATCGCGAGCGCCTGCCAGACGCCGTACTCGCGTTCGCCGTCGAAGCGCCGAGCGAGCTCGACGAACTCGGCGGCCGTCATCGTGCCGGCGGTGACGGCGTTCCATGCGTCGTCGACGAGGTTGTACCGCTCGAGCGTCGACATCGACGCGACCACCTCGGCGGTGAGCCGGTCGCGCAACTCGTCGGAGTAGTGGACCCGGAAGAAGCCGGGGCCGTCGGCGTTGACGATGATCGGGCCGTCGCCGGCCGGGA
>JAGQSS010000042.1:0-5426 GCA_020439405.1 Ilumatobacter sp.
CTCGAGCGGAAGCCTGGCCGATTGAATCGGCTGTGCGTCCACCGGTGGAAGCCTGGCCGATTGAATCGGCTGTGTGTCCGGGGGCGTGGGCGGATCAGGGGCGGGTGGAGCGCATCCGCTTCTGGATGAGCTCGCGTCGCTGTTGGAGTTCGCGGTACGTGAGGCTGTTGACGTGGTTCTCGACGCCGAAGCCGGCCTTGACACCCTCGAAGTCGAACTCGACCGCGCCGGCGTCGATGCCGAGTTCGGTCGCCAGGCGTTCGCCGTGCCGCGTCGCGAAGTACATCGAGATGCTCGTGATCTCGGCGAGCAGGTCGAGGTCGGGCGCCAGCCGGGCGATCGCACCGTCGAGGAACACCATGTTCTTGACGTACAGCATCAGCTCCTTCGGGAGCTTCGCCCCGTAGCTGAGGAGCGCCTTCACGACCCGCTGCACCTCCTTCACCATCTCCTCGCCCGACAGCGTCGTCGGGTCGATCGTCGGCTGGTCGAGGCCGATGTCGCGGATCACGGCGGCGAGATCGGTGTCGGGCGGCAGCGCGCCGAGATCGCGCAGAGCCGCCATCTGGCTCGTGAGGTCGTTCGTGGTCGCACCGAGCATCAGCCGCAGGAACGCCATCCGGCGCTCCTGTGAGAGCCGGGCGACGATGCCGAAGTCGAGCAGGGCAGTGCGTCCGTCGCGGAGGACGAACAGGTTGCCGCCGTGGAGATCGCCGTGGAAGATCCCGTGGATCATGGCGCCTTCCATGAAGGCGATCATCCCGGTTCGGACCACCGCTTCGGTGTCGATACCGGCGTCCTGCATGCCGACGACGTCGTCGAAGTTGAATCCGGACAGCCGCTCCATCACCAGCACCCGTCGGGTGACGAGCTCCGGGTGCGGACGGGGCACGACGTACCCCGTCTGCTCGAGGTCGTGGAGGACACGAGCGATGTCGAGCATGTTCGCCGCCTCGAGTCGGAAGTCGAGTTCTTCCACGATCGTCTCGGCGAACAACTCGACCAACGCCGGCGGGTTCGCCAAGGCCGAGACGGGGATGCGGCCGACGAGGTGCGGGGCGAGCCATGCCATCGTCGACAGGTCGCGGTGGACGAACTCGCCCACCGTCGGACGCTGCACCTTGATGACGACGTCTTCACCGGTGCGGAGCCGAGCGGCGTGGACCTGGGCGATCGACGCCGCGGCGAGCGGCTCGGGATCGATGTGCTCGAAGATCTCGTCGGGGTCGTGGCCGAAGTCGTCGGCGATCGTGCGCAACACCACGTCGAACGGTTCAGCCGGGACCTGATCGCGACACTTCTTGAACTCGTCGACGAGTTCGGCGGGGAACAGGCCCTCGCCGGACGAGATGATCTGACCGAGCTTGATGTAGCTCGGCCCGAGGTGCTCGGCGGCGACACGGAGGCGGTGGGACAGGTCGGCGCGTGACGCCTCCTGCGAGCCGTACCGGCGGAGCTTTCGCTTCGCGAACCACGGCACGAGGGCCTGGAGGAGTCGGCCCCCGACGGTGGCGATGCGCCAGCCCGGTGGGAACCGCCGCGGTCGCGTCAGTTCGGGCACTCGCTCGTTGGCGGCCAGTCGGAGTCCGTCGACCACCGGGAGCCACGTGACGTGGTCGGGGTCGACGACCCACGGAGCGTCCTCGGTGAAGGCACCCCAGTCGCGGTCGGGTGAGACGGACATGTGCCCATTCAACCGCACCGACGCCTCACTCGTTCCCGGTCGTCGGGATTGCCCGGCCGGGACGGGTCAGTGGCTGCCGTGTGCGTGGTCGCAGAGGACGGTTTCGCCGTCGGGCACCTGCCCGCCGGCGATGCCGTCGAGTGCGGCGAACGGTCCGCACTCGTGGGGAACGATCCAGACGTGGATCATCGGCGCGACGGGGCCGTCGACGAGGGGTGCGCGGCAGCTCGAACCGAGCGGCTTCACCCCGGCGACCTGTGGCGCCTCGGGATCGTCGGTGAAGCAGAGGTCGCCGTGGATGTGCCACTGCATGAGTTCGCCGCCCCAGTCGGGCACGTCGTCGAGGTCGACATCGCTCGGGAGCATGAACATGGCCGACACGAGCTGCTTGCCGCCGTCGGCCGTCGGCTGGAACACCAGGCTCTCCGGGCGGTCGGGGTCGAGCCAGACGTCGTCGTCGATCCAGTCCCACTGGATGTAGTGCTCGTGACCGGTGCCGGCATCGCCGATCGATCGGAACCCCGCCGCCTCGGCGACGGCCGGATCGGCCCACTGGGGGAGGTCGCGCAGCGTGGCGGCGACGAGGTTCTCGGCGAAGGCCTGCTGCTGCAGGGTGACACCCTCGACGCCACCGAGATCGATCGGCAGTTCGGGGTCGTACGGCTTCGTCGCCGCAGCGGCGGTGTCGCCGTGGTCGTCGTGGTCGCCGTGCGCCCCGTGATCGCACTGGTCCATTCGGGCGCCGTCGGAGACGCTCGCCTGTCCGGCCCCGTGACCCTCGAGGGCGGCGAAGGGGCCGCACTCGTGCGGCGCGATCCAGACATGGACCATCGGGTTGTCGCCGCCGGCGTTGACCGTGCCGGCCGGGCAGGCGTCGCCGGGCTGTTCGAGCACCGATCGGACGACCGGATTGCCGGCGTCGTCGAGCCCCCAGCAGAGGTTGTCGTGCACGTGCCACTGCATCAGCGGGCCGGCGAAGTCGGTCAGGGTCGGGTCGTCGATCGGCGTCTGCGCGGCGATGAACATGGCGCTGACGAGGGTGCGGTCGGCGCCGTCGACGCGGTAGACGAGCGACTCGGGGGCGGTCGGGTCGAGGAACTTGTCGTCGGTGATGAGCGCCGTGTTGATGTAGTGCTCGAACCCGGTGCTGGCGTCGCCGATCGAGCGGTAGCCGAGCGCACCGACGCTGTCGACGTCGGCGAAGGCCGGCAGGTCGCGCAGGGTGTCGACGACGAGCTGTTCGGCGCGTGCGAGTTGCTCGTCGGTGACGCCGGGGACGCCGGCGAAATCGATCGGCCCGGTCGGGTCCCAGGGCCGCGGCCAGACGGTGGCGGGATCGACGGCGGCTGCGGTGGTCTCGGCATGGTCGCCGTGATCGGCGTGGTCGTCGTCCGATGCGTCGTCGGACGTGGTCACGGAGGACGACTCGGCGTCGTGGTCGTGCCCGTCGTCATGGTCCTCATCGTGGTCGTCCGCGGTCGCCGCACCGTCCGCGGTGTTCGTCTCGGCGCCATCGTCGTGATCGTGACCATCGTCGTGGTCGGTGGCGTGCTCGGTGTCGGTGTGGTCGTCGTGATCGTGCGAGGTGGTGTCGGCGAGGCCGGGCACCAACGCGACGCCGACGATGATCGCCGACATCGCGATGCCCGTCGAGGGAACCGTCGTCGACCGGCCGAGCGCGCAGGTCACGGCCGTGGCCACGGCGACCATGGCGAGCGCGGCGGCGATCGTGTCGGCCGGCGTCGGGGACTCGGCGACCTGGAGCCCGTCGATCTGGTCGATCCCGACGAACCGGGTGATCAGCCACCCGGCGGCGGCGCCGGCGTTGACGACGAACAGTGAGATGCACGCGACGCGATCGCGACGCAAGAACGCGACGACGGCGACGGCCGCCTGCGCGACGGCGAGCACGAGGAACACCCGTGAGAGCGCGGCATGGTCCGCGTGCATCCCGGCCGCGGTGGCGTGCATGATCGCCGCGCCCGAACTCGCGATCGCGCCCAGGGTCAGCGTCGTCGGTGCGGCCGCAGCCGGTGCCCCCTCCATTGGGCCAGTGTACGACGACGGGAGTGTCAGAACGCGGGCGGGCGCTTCTCGCGCAGCGCGGCCACGCCTTCGCGGTACTCGGCGGTCCGCATCGCCTCGTCGAGGAGCCGCTTCGAGTCAGCCACCGAGGCGCCGGCCGAGTGACGGTGGAGATCGTGTGCGATCTGGGCCTTGGTGACCGACACGGCGTTCGGGCCGGTCGTGGTGACGAGCAGCCGCGCGTAGTCGTGGGCGGCGGCGAGCGCACCGTCGCCGTCGGGGGTCACGCCGTTCCAGATGCCCCACGACTCGGTCTCGGCGACCGTGACGATCCGGCCCGACAACAGCAGGTCGTTGGCTCGCGTGACACCGACGATCCGGGGGAGGATCCAGCTCATGCCGTACTCCGCGGGCAACCCGAGCTTCGGCGCGGCGGTGGTGAGCTTCGCGTTCGCAGCGCCGAACCGCAGGTCGCAGAACAGGACGAGTGCGAGCCCGATCCCGGCGACGGCGCCGTTGACCGCGGCGATGATCGGGGTCCGGTAGCCGAGCATCCAGGCGAAGTCGTCGTCGTACTCGGGCCGCACCGCCACGCCGGGCCGGGCCGGCTCGGGTGGGAGGCCGGTGTCGTACCCGCCCTTGTCGGCGTGGCCGGCCAAGGCATCGCTGTCACCGCCGACGCAGAACGCAGGAGGCGTGCCGGTGACGACGACGACACGGACGTCGTCGTCGGCCTCGAGCTCGGCCATGGTGGCGCGGAACTCGGTGTGCATCCGGCCGGTCCAGGCGTTGTGGCGGTGCGGCCGGTGGAGCCACACGGTGGCGACACGGTCGGTGATCTCGTGGCGGATGGTCGGTGTCGACATGGTGCGTGGTGGTCCTGTCGGTCAGGCGGGCAGACGGAAGTCGTCGCCCCACAAGGCTCGCAGAGCCGGCTCGGCCAGCTCGGGTCGGCAGATCAGCAGGTCGGGGAGCCAGGGGTCGCGATCGTTGTAGACGAGTGGCGTTCCGTCGATCCGGCTGGTGAACAGTCCGGCGGCCTGTGCGACCGCGGCGGGTGCCGCTGAGTCCCACTGGTACATGCCGCCGTCGTGCACGTACAGGTCGGCCTCGCCCAACACGACCGCCATCGCCTTGGCGCCGGCGGAACCGAGCCGGACGGCGTCCGCCTCGAGCGCGTTCGCCACGAGCACCGCCGCGTAGGGCGCCCGGTGACGTGACGTGATGATGCGCGGGCGGGTTCGCCCGGTGTCGGGCAGGGGAGGGGCGGGGTCGGTCGAGAACACGAGGCCCGCTGCGGGGAGCGACACGGCGCCGGCGGCGAACCGTCCGGCCTCCCACAGGGCGACGTGCACCGCCCAGTCGTGGCGGCCCGGCTCACCGAACTCCCGGGTCCCGTCGAGCGGGTCGATGATCCACACCCGGTCGGATCCGAAGCGGCGTGGGTCTTCGCGGCCCTCCTCGTCGAGGACCGGATCGTCGGGCCGGTGTCGCCGCAGTTCGTCGGCGATGAAGCGGTGGCCGAGTGCATCGCCGGAGTCCATCACTTCCCAGTACGCGGCACCCATCGAGAAGAGCTCGTCGCGGAGGTCGACGAGTTGCCGGCCGGTCTCGACGGCGAGCCGGGTCGCGAGCTCGGAGTCGGTCTCGGCGGTCATGTCCGGTCCAGTATGTCGGCTCTGGACAGCGACGTCCCCCGATGCGAACATGTGTTCGC
>JAGQSS010000042.1:5524-11061 GCA_020439405.1 Ilumatobacter sp.
TATGTTCGACGCGAGGGACGACCACCGGCCGGCGACGCCGTCGAGGGTCGTCACCGTCGCCGCCGACGACTCGGCGTCGATCCTGCACGCCGACCTCGACTCGTTCTACGCCTCGGTCGAGCAACGCGATCGCCCCGAGTTGCGGGGCCGTCCGGTGATCGTCGGCGGCGGCGTCGTCCTCGCCGCGAGTTACGAGGCCAAGCGTCGCGGCGTGTCCACACCGATGCCCGAGCATCGGGCGCGGCGCCTCTGCCCCGACATGGTCGTGGTGCCGCCGCGCTTCGACGCGTACACCGAGGCGAGTCGGCAGGTCTTCGAGATCTTCCACGAGACCACGCCGATGGTCGAGGGCATGTCGATCGACGAGGCGTTCCTCGACGTGCGGGGCCTCCTGCGGACCGCGGGTGAACCGTCGGAGATCGCCGTCCGTCTCCGCCGACGGGTCGCGGCCGAGGTCGGTCTGCCGATCACGGTCGGCGTCGCCCGCACCAAGTTCCTCGCCAAGGTGGCGAGCGGTGTCGCCAAGCCCGACGGCCTGCTCGTCGTCGATCCCGCACGCGAGACCGAGTTCCTGCATCCGCTCCCCGTCGGCCGGTTGTGGGGCGTCGGACCGATCACCGAACGCAAGCTCAACGATCGCGGCCTGATCACGGTGGCCGACGTCGCCGCGGTCGCCGAGGAACACCTGGTCGCCATGGTCGGCGCCGCGGCCGGCAGACACCTGCACGCGCTGGCTCACCACCGCGATCCCCGGCGTGTCGACACGGGTCGGCGGCGGGGCTCGATCGGCTCGCAGCAGGCCCTCGGACGCGGCCCGAAATCGTTCGACACCGTCGAGGCACTCCTGCTCGGCATCGTCGACCGGGTGACGCGGCGGATGCGGAACGCCGAGCGCGTCGGCCGGACCGTCACGCTCCGGTTCCGGTTCGACGACTTCGAACGGGCGACTCGCGCTCGGTCGTTGCCACACCCGACTGCGGCGACCCGACCGATCGCGGCCGTCGCGATCGCGATCCTGCGGGAACATCGTTCGATGATCGAGCGTCGTGGCCTCACGCTGATCGGTCTGTCGGTCGGCAACCTGCGCAACGGCGCCGAGGGGGTCGAGCAGTTGGTCCTGCCGTTCGGTCGCAAGGACACCAGCGAACTCGACGCGACGGTCGACGACCTGCGCCGCCGGTTCGGCAACGCGGCCCTGACACGGGCGTCCCTGGTCCACGAGCGAGGCGACCTCGAAGTCCCGAAACTGCCCGACTGATCGGGAAATCTGCATCGGCACCCATCCGCTCGCCGGTCCGCTCCGAACGACGATCGGGGGCCGAGAGTCGGCTCCCGCACACACCAGGGAGAGACCAACATGCAACGACGACTCGCGATCGCACTGGCCGTCGGACTGACCGCCGCCACCTTCGGCGTGGCCGGCGGCACCGCCTCGGCTGCCCACTGCACCGACAACGGTGGTCCGGGCCACTCCGACTTCGCCGTCCACGTCCGGGCCAACAAGGGCCCCGGTCACAACGAAGGTGAGCACAAGGGCTGGTCCACCTGCGAGGAGAACAGCAACAACTACCCCGGCTGACCCGTCCGGTTCGATGGCGGCCCTCGCTCCGGCGGGGGCCGTCAGTCGGCCAGCTGCGTGTTGAGCCGCTCGACCGACTCGATGAACTCCTCGATCATCTCGTACACCACGCGAGCGGCCGGCTTCGACTCGTTCATCGTGCCGACGATCTGGCCGACGAAGTAGTTGGCGAGTCGGTTGGCGCCGGTGCCCTCGTGATGGGCGGCCCGGTCGATCCGACGGATCGCATCGTCGACGAGCATCGGCTGCAATGGCATGCCGAGCGGGTCGGGCGTGTCGGCGCGATCCCATTCCTCCGTCCACGCCGTCACGAGCTGGCGCGCGTGCTTGCCGGTTCGTGATCGTGACCGGACCGTGTCGGCGGACGACGCCGCCAGGAACTTCTCCTTGACCGCCGGGTGGGTCTCGGCCTCCTCGGTCGTGAGCCAGACCGAGCCGCACCACACACCCTGGGCGCCGAGCGCCATCGCGGCCGCCATCTGGCGACCACGCCCGATGCCACCGGCACCAAGCACCGCGGCGGCGTCGCCGACCGCGTCGACGATCTCGGGGATGAGAACCATCGTGCCGATCTCGCCGGTGTGACCACCCGCCTCCGAGCCTTGGGCGATGATGACGTCGACGCCGGCGTTGACGTGTCGCTCGGCGTGTTGCGCGGCACCGGCGAGTGCGCCGACCTTGCGGCCCTCCTCACGCACCCGTTCGATCATGTGCGCGGGCGGGGGTCCGAGCGCGTTCACGACGAGCGCAGGCCGGTGGGCGAGCGCGATCTCGAGCTGCGGGTCGGCCCGGTTCGCGGAGAAGGGCGCCGCGCCGTCGGAGCCGAGCAGGCCGCGGCCCCCGCGCTCGTCGTCGGGCAACTCCGGCACCTCGTACCGACGCAGGATGTCGTCGACGAACGCCCGGTGCTCGTCGGGGATCATCGCCGCGAGATCGGCCATGTTCATGCCGCCCGAGTCGTCGCCCGCGTACTTGGCGGGCACGATCAGGTCGACCCCATAGGGGCGGTCGCCGATCTCGTCCTCGATCCAGGCAAGGTCGATCTCGAGCTGGCGGTCGCTGTGGGCGACGGCGCCCAGCACGCCCATCCCGCCGGCCTTCGAGACCGCGGCGACCACGTCGCGGCAGTGGCTGAACGCCAGGATCGGTACGTCGACGCCGAACATCTCGGTGATCGCAGTCTTCATGAGGCGGAGTCTCGCGAGCGCCGACCGTCGATGACGAACCGCACCGAGACGACCGTCCGAGCGCTACGTTCGGACATCGTGAGCGACACCGAGATCGGACGACCGCGACCCGTCATCGCCGGACTCCCCGCGTATCGGCCCGGCAAGGGTGCCAAACAGGCCGAGGCCGAACACGGCATCACCGACGCGATCAAGCTCGCATCGAACGAGAACCCGGCCGAACCGCTGCCCGCGATCGTCGCCGCGATCACCGCAGCCGCGGCGGGGGCGAACCGGTACGCCGACCACCGTGCGACCGCCGTGCGCGAGGCCCTGGCCGGGCTTCTCGGCGTCGCAGTCGAGCAGGTCACCGTCGGGAACGGCACGGTCGGCCTCTTGCAGCAGTTGTGGTTGAGCTACGTCGATCCGGGCGACGAGGTCGTCTATCCGTGGCGTTCGTTCGAGGTGTACCCGGTCTACACCCAGGAGATGGCCGGGACGGCCGTCACGGTGCCACTGCGAGACGATCTCGGCTTCGACCTCGATGCTGTCGTCGATGCCGTGACAAACCGCACGAAGCTCGTCGTCCTTGCGACACCGAACAACCCGACCGGCGTCGCGTGCACCGCTGCCGAACTGCGTCGAGCGCTCGAGCGGATCCCGACGAGCGTGATCGTCTGCATCGACGAGGCATACCGCGAGTTCCTCGACCCGTCGTTCGGCGATCCGGTGTCCGAACTCGTGCCCGACTTCCCGAACGTGATCGTGACGCGCACGATGTCGAAGGCGCACGGGTTGGCGGGCGTCCGCGTGGGCTACGGCATCGGACATCCCGACGTGATCGCGACGATCGACAAGACCCTCGTGCCGTTCGCCGTCAATGCGCTCGCCCAAGCGGCCGCGCTCGCAGCGATCGAGCACGAGGACGAGATCCGTCGCTCGGTCGACGGGATCCTCGCCGAACGATCGCGTGTCGAGGCGGCGTTGCGCTCGGCCGGCTGGGAGATGCCCGACCACCAGGCCAACTTCGTCTGGCTCACCCTGGGCGACCGCACCGACGACGTGACCCTCGAACTCGAACGACGCGGCGTCGTGGTCCGGCCGTTCTCCGGTGAGGGCATTCGCGTCACGATCGGTACGCCGGCCGAGAACGAACGGTTCGTCGCCGCGCTCACCTCGGTCGCCGATCCGCCGGTGTCATGAACGCGCCGGAGCCGGGCACCCCGACCGCGGGCGAGGGCAGCGGCTACGACGAGACGCCGTCGCGTCCGGCGTGGCTGACGGTCATCCTGGTCGTGTGCGTCGTGGTGTTCGCCGCCGGATTCGCACACCTCTTCCGCGACACGGCGCAGGAGATCATCGACTGGTACGCCGGGACGACCGATCCGACCGCCGCAGCGAAGTCGCTCCGATGGATCACACTGTTCGTCCTCGTCACGGCGGCCACCTTCGCTGCGGCGTGGATGGGTCGGTGGGTCGAGCGCTACTTCGCCACCCGCACCGGCGTCGAGGCCGTGGCCGCGTCGGCGCGCGGCGAAGGACGTTCGATCTCGCTCCGGGCGACGTGGATCAGGTCGGCGGCGACGTGGATCGCTTCGGCCGGTCTGGTGTCGATCGGCCGTGAGTCGGCGATCATCGAGACCGGCGGCGCGATCGGCGCGGCGGTCGGTAAGAAGTCGAGGGGCCGCGGCGACGCGCTGGCCACCGCCGGCATCGCCGCCGCGTTCGCCGCGGCGTACCACGCACCGATCGCCGGCGCCATCTATGTCGAGGAGCACCTCGGGGTGCACCGATCGCGTCGTGCCCTGATCTTCGCCGGCACCGGAGCGATCGGGGGCCACTTCGCCTCGATCTGGCTGTTCCACGGACACGAGATCTTCCCGCCCGTCGAGGGGTCGCGGTGGCGCATGCTCCTGCTCGGCCTGATCATCGTCGTGCCGGCTGCGCTGGCGGCGCGCACCTTCCTCGAACTCCGGGTTCGGGTGAAGGCGCTGTCGATCGCCCAGCGACTCGGCATGCCCTGGTGGGCGGTCGTCGGGCCGTTCGCGGTGATCGCCGGCGCCGCCGTGGCGACGTTCCCCCTGGCGGCGGGCAACGGCATGGAAGCGCTGCGGCACGTCCCGCTCGGTGTCACGGTGACCACCGGGCTCGCGCTCTGCCTCGGCAAACTCGTCGGGACGGTCGCGTCGATCGGAGCGGGGGCGCCGGGCGGCGTGCTCACCCCGACCATCAGCATCGCCAGCGGCGCCGCCCTGCTCACGGTGATGGCGGCCGAGCAGATCGGGGTGATGGACGTCGACGCGTGGAGCGCCGTCGTGATGGCGATGACCGTGGGCGTTGCCGTCGGCATGCGCTCGCCGATCGGCGCGATGTTCCTGCTCCCCGAGATGCTGGGCGACTACACGCTCGTGCCCTACGCCGCCTGCATCGTGGCGGTCGCCTACGTCCTCGACCGGATGGTCGACCGCGCAGCCGTGACGCTCGGCGAGCGGCTGCCGACCGGCGTTCACGACGAGGACGCATGACCGGCGCGGCCGAGGGAAGTGCGACGTCCTCCGTCGGGTTCCCTTCGGCGTGCAATGCTGGATCGGTGGACACGCCGGAGCGATCTCCGTCCCGACCTGGGTCTCGTCGCTCGCGATGCCCGTGGTGGGCGCGATGACCGACGACACGCCGAGCGGCGAGGCGACCCTCGACCCCGACGCGAAGTTCGAACAGTACGTGCTGCCCGAGATCGAGGTGATGCTGCGGGTCGCCCGATCGTTGACCCGCAATCGCGCCGACGCCGAGGA
>JAGQSS010000042.1:11069-18162 GCA_020439405.1 Ilumatobacter sp.
AACAGTACGTGCTGCCCGAGATCGAGGTGATGCTGCGGGTCGCCCGATCGTTGACCCGCAATCGCGCCGACGCCGAGGATCTCGTACAGGACACGCTCGTGCGCGCCTACAAGGCGATCGACCGGTTCGACGGGCGGTTCCCGCGGGCCTGGCTGCTCACCATTCTGCGGAACACGAACATCAACCGGAACCGGCGACGCCGGCCCGAACTGCTCCGCGACCCCGACACCCAGCTCGAACGGGCCGTTGCCGACCCGGACGAGGCGGACGCCACCCGGCCCGACCGGTTCATCGACTTCGAACTCGACGGCGCACTCGAAGATGCGCTCGCCACACTGTCCGAGCCGTTCGCCCAGGTGGTCGAACTCGTCGACATCGACGGCCTCGCGTACGCGGAGGCCGCCGAGGTGCTCGACGTGCCGATCGGTACCGTCATGTCGCGCCTGCACCGGGCGCGCAAGAAGCTCCGTGACCACTTACGCGACGCCGGTGCAGCGCCTGCGTTCGGCGATGCCGGGAGGTCGTCATGATCCGTATGTACGTCCGCCGCCTCACGGGCGGTCGTTGGCCGTCGATCCGTCGCGGCGAGCAACTCGCCTGCCCCGAGGTCGCCCGGTTGCTCCAACAGTTCGTCGACGACGAGGTCGACGACCCGGTCGTGGTCGAGGCGTTGTCGGCGCACGTCGACCACTGCGCGCCGTGCGGCTACGAGGCCGAGACGTTCCGATCGATCAAGGTGGCGTTGGCTGCGAGGCGCGTGCCCGTCGAGCCCGACTCGGTCGATCGGTTGCGGTCGTTCGGCTCGTCGCTGATGCGCGAATCGTGAGCGTGGCGACGGGGCCGTTCAGCCGAAACGAACGGCGACTTCGGCGAGGATGGTGCCCTCTTCGGGGCTGACGTCGTCGTCGATGCCGGCGACCTCGCGGGCCGCCGAGAACAGGGCGCGTCGCAGGACGCGGCTGCTGATGCGGCGGTCGATGTCGTCGATCAGCTCGACCACCTCGCCGTCGGCGATCGCCTGCTGCGCACGCTCGACCGCGGGGCCGAGGTACTTGTCGAAGGTGAAGTCGCCGTCGCGCCAGTCGTCGGTGATGTCCTTGATCGCCTCGATCTCGGCGTCGTCGAGCTTCTGATCGGCCGCCATGACGAGCGCCAGCAGTTCGAGCGCGGCAGTGTGCTCGTAGTTCGCGTTGGCGTGGACGGCCACGCCCTTGTACAGCTCCGTCAGTCGATCGTTCACCGCCGACGAACCTAGTGCACCGGGCCCGACGGCCCGGTACCGGCATCAGCCGCCGAGGCTCCGTCGCAGGAAGTCGAGCTGGTGGAGCAGCAGGTTCTCGGCGACGATCTCCTGCGGCGTCATGTGGGTCACCCCGACGAGCGGCAGCACCTCGTGCGGCTTGCCGGCCGCGAGCAGGGCCGAACTCAGCTGCAGGGTGTGGGCGGCGACGACGTTGTCGTCGGCGAGGCCGTGGATGAGGAGCAACGGGCGGGACAGTTCGGGCGCGAGCGGCAGGAGCGAGTTCGCGTCGTAGACGTCGGGCCGTTCGTTCGGGTCGCCGAGGTAGCGCTCGGTGTAGCAGGTGTCGTACAGCCGCCACTCGGTGACGGGTGCTCCGGCGACGGCGGCGTGGAATACGTCGGGCCGCTTCATGACGGCGAGCGCCGACAGGTAGCCCCCGAAACTCCAGCCCCGCACCGCGACGCGGGTCAGGTCGAGTTCGGGATGCTGCTCGGCAGCCGCATGGAGTGCGGTCACCTGATCGTCGAGGACGCCGGTGGCGAGATCGAGGAAGACCGAACGCTCGTATGCGGTGCCGCGGCCGGGCGTCCCCCGTCCGTCGGCGACGACGACGGCGAAGCCCTGGTCCGCGAACCACTGCGACGCGCAGAACGCGTTGTGGGAGCGCAGCACCCGCTGGGCGTGCGGGCCGCCGTACGGGTCGAGCAGGACGGGCAGCGGAGAGCCGTCGTGGTCGTGGGGGAGCAGCACGGCGGTCGTCGGGACGTCGGCGGTGTGTGCCGTGATGCGGACGTTCGGTCGCACCAGCGGTCGTTCGGCGTGGGAGGCGAGCGTGTCGCCGTTGGGGAGCCGCCAGCGCGCGCCCGGTTCGTCGACCGTCGCAGTACGGAACAGCACGGTGTCGCCGCCGATCGCTGCCTGATGAACGGCGAGGCCGTCGGTGAGTGCCTCGAACCCGCCGGAGTGCGTCCATCGGTACACGTGGAGTTGGCTGGCGTCGTCGAGCGGGTTGCCGGTGACGATGATCCGTTCGTGCTCGGCATGGACGACGGAGCGGATCTGGACGTCGGCGGGCGAGACGATCTCGTCACCGAGCGCGAGGCGTCGGGCTCCGTCGGCCTCGGTGCACATGACCGGTGTTCCCGGCGCGAGCAGGGAACCGGTGCCGGGGACGAGTTCGACCCAGGCGTCGTCGTGTTCGGTGAACACCGTGGAGGTCGTGCCGGTCGACGGGTCGGCGACGAGGACCCGGAGGTCGTGCTGGTCGCGGGAGAGCACGGTGAGTGCGAGTCCGTGCCCGTTCCACGACACCTTGGCGAGGTACTCGAAGGCGGCGCGGTCCCAGACGACCTCGGTGCGGTCGGCCGAGCCGAGCGGACACACCCACAGGGTCACCACGGGATTGGGCGTGCCCGCGGCGGGGTAGCGAACGGCGTTCGGCGTGGCGCCGGGGTCGGCCGGGTTCGAGATGTGCCACACGTGGACGGGCGCATCGTCGACACGGCAGGCGGCGATCGACGCGCTGTCGGGGCTCCACCAAAACCCGCGATAGCGGTTCATCTCCTCGGCGGCGACGAAGTCGGCGCTGCCCCACGACACGGTGTCGGCGTCGTCGACGTCGGGCCTGGCGACGAGGCGTGCGTCGCCCGCCAGGTCGGCGACCCACAGCTCGCGTCCGCGGACGTAGGCGACCTTGGTGCCGTCGGGGGAGACGTGCGGGTCGAACACCGGGCCCGGCACGTCGAGACGGGTGCACCCACCGTCGAGGTCGGCGACGAACAGGTTGCCCGCCAGGACGAACACCGCACGCTCGGCGGCGCGGTCGAGGTCGTACCCGGTGATGCCCCCGGCCCCCTCGCGCAGTCGCTCGCGCCGCGCCCGTTCTTCGGGTGGCAGATCGGCGTCGTCGGCGGCGACGTCGGCCATCAGCACGACCGGGTCGGCGACGAGTCGCTCCTCGCCCGACTCGACGTCGACCACCCACAGGCAGTTGACGGGATCGGCCCCGCCTCGCGACCGGGCGAACACCACCCGCTTTCCGTCGGGCGTGACGTTCAGGTCGCGCGGCTCACCGAGGGTG
Organism: Ilumatobacter sp.; assembly: GCA_020439405.1. Taxonomy (GTDB): domain Bacteria; phylum Actinomycetota; class Acidimicrobiia; order Acidimicrobiales; family Ilumatobacteraceae; genus Ilumatobacter. The sequence continues at coordinate 14,393 of JAGQSS010000042.1, forward strand.
AGTCGCTGGGTGCGTGCGTACTGGCGGGGAAACGAGTCGACCACGCCGAGCGACGCTAACGAAGAATGGGGTCGGATACGTTTCGTCGGTCCCGACGAAACGTATCCGACCCCGTTCGAACGGTCAGTCGACGGAGGCGAGTGCGTCGAGGACGATCTGCCAGGCGGCGTCGGCGTCGACGCGGTCGAGCACCCGGACGTTCGGTTCGCTGCGTTCGCTGATGTCTCGGCGGTCGATCACCGTCATGCCGGTGGTGTAGGCGCCCCGGGTCTCGACCGTGACGTGCCGCTCGGTGTGCTCGAACAGATCGGGGTGGGTCACCGCCAACACGGCGAGCGGGTCGTGCAGTGCCGCACCGGGCATGTGGTCGTGGCGGCTGATGTAGTTGTCGGTGAAGAACCGGAACAGGTCGCTCATCAACGTCGTGAACTCGGTGCCGATCGCGGCGACCTGGTCGATCCGTTCGTGCAGGAGGACGAACTGGTGCGTGACGTCGAGCCTGGCCATCGTGATCGGGGCACCGCAGCCGAACACGATCTCGGCCGCCTCGGGGTCGGCCCAGATGTTGAACTCGGCCATCGGCGTCCGGTTGCCGAACGTGCCGCCGCCCATCAGCGAGATGCCGGCGATCCGGTCGGCGAGATCGGGGGCGGCCCGGAGCGCCAGGGCGATGTTCGTCAGCGGTCCGGTCGGGACCAGCCACAGCCCTTCCTCGAACCGGCACGTCTCGATGATGAACCCGACGGCGTCGGTCGAGTCGGCGCCGGCCTGGGGTTCGGGCAGGGGCGCCCCGTCGAGTCCGCTCTCGCCGTGGACGAACGCACCGAACTTCGGTGGCGCGACGAGCGGCCGGTCGGCACCGGAGTGCACGCCGCAGCCGAGGTCGAGCAGGTCGCGCATCACGCACGCGTTGTAGGTGGTCCGGTCGAGCGGCGCGTTGCCGTGGACGGTCGTCACCCCCGCCAGGTTCGTGTGCCGATGGGCGACGATGATCGCCACCACGTCGTCGTGGCCGGGATCACAGTCGAGGATGATGCGGGGGTGGGCGTCGGACGTCGTCGGCGACATGACGGTCAGCATCGCACGCGACGTGCGACCATGGCGCCGTGACCCCTCGATCGCGCTCCCTCGTCGTCGTGCTGACGTTCGCCATAGCCGTCACGGCGTGCAGCACCGGCGACGGCACCGATCTCGCCGAGGTGGCGACCGAGTCGGCACCGACCACGGTGTCGCCCGTCGTGGCCGACGGGACCGACGAGTCGGCCGGCACGGTCACCGAGCCCGATCCCGGCCCCGCGACGACCGCGGACATCGACGTGTCGGTCGAGACGACCGACCCCGAACCGCTCGACACTGTGGTCGTCGATGCGACGGGCGTGCCCGGTCTCGACGCCGACGACGCGTTCTGCCGGGCGTGGAGCCGGTTCGCCGGTTCGTTCCAGGTGGTCGCGGTCAACGCGGCGTTCGGCGGCAGCGACGAGCTCCGTCTCGCCACGCTCGAGGTGGTCGCGGCGCCGACGGTCACGTCGGCGTACGCCGAGCTGTCCGCCACCTGGCCCGACGACCTCGCCTCGGAGGCCGACGCCGCCCTCGACGAGGTCTACGGTCCCTTCGCCCGACGACTCGCCGAGGCCCGGATCGAACTCGTGGCCGAGGGCGCCGACGCCGACGATCTCGCGGCGATCGACGACGCGTGGTTGCTGGCCCTCGCGGGCCGGCGTCCCGACGACCCCGAGGTCGTGATCGACCTGACCGACGACGAGTGGGTGTTGGTCGACGCCGCGGCGCCGGCGTACCTCGACACGGTCGGGCCGTGGGCCGACGACGTGACCCTGATCACCACGACCGAGATCCCACTCACGAGCGCCTACCTCGCCGACAACTGCCCCGACCAGGGCGTCCTCGCCGGACAAGAGGTCACCGACGAGGGGTGACCGTCGCCGGCCCGTCGCGCCGAGTCCGGACGTTTCGTCAACGCAGCCGGGCCGACGGGGTGCCGCCTTCTACACTCGTCCCCCGTGACGACGATCGCCTTCGGTGCCGACCACGCAGGATTCGAACTCAAGCAGCACCTGGTGCAGCGACTCGGCGAGCAGGGGTTCGAGATCATCGACCACGGCACCGACTCGACCGACAGCGTCGACTACCCGGCGTTCTGCGCCGCCGCCGCACGCAGTGTGCGCGACGGCGTCGCCGACTTCGGCATCGTGATCGGTGGTTCGGGCCAGGGCGAACAGCTCGCCGCCAACAAGGTCCGAGGCGCCCGAGCGGCGCTCTGCAACTGCCTCTACACGGCCCGCATGGCCCGCGAGCACAACGACGCCAACGTGTTGTCGATCGGTGCTCGCGTCGTCGGCGTCGGTCTGGCCGAGGAGATCGTCGACCTGTTCCTCGCCACTGAGTTCGAAGGCGGTCGTCACGCCCGGCGCGTCGCGCAGATCGGCGAACTCGAAGCCGACTTCTGATCTTCCATCCCATCCCACCGAAGGACCCCCGATGCCGTTCCACACCGACACCCACCCCGACGTCGAGGTCGAGGCGCTGCTCAAGCGTGAGTTCGAGCGCCAGACCACCGGCCTGCAGCTGATCGCGAGTGAGAACTTCACGTCGCCCGCCGTCATGCGCGCCGTCGGCTCCGTGCTGACCAACAAGTACTCCGAGGGGTATCCCGGCAAGCGGTACTACGGCGGCAACGCCGTCGTCGACGACGTCGAAGGGTTGGCGATCGAGCGGGTCAAGGCGCTGTTCGGTGCCGAGCACGCCAACGTGCAGCCGCACTCGGGCGCCAACGCCAACATGTGCGTGTACCAGGCGCTGCTCGAGCCGGGCGACACGGTGCTCGGCCTCAGCCTCGACCACGGCGGCCACCTCACCCACGGCTCGCCGGTCAATGCGTCGGGCCTGCTGTACGACTTCGTCGCCTACGGCGTCGGTGCCGAGGAGCGGATCGACGTCGAAGAGGTCCGGGCGAAGGCGATCGAGCACCGTCCGAAGCTGATCGTCGTCGGCACGACCAGCTACCCGCGCCGTCTCGACCCGCAGCCGTTCAAGGCGATCGCCGACGAGGTCGGCGCGCTGCTGATGTTCGACATCGCCCACCTCGCCGGTCTGGTCGCCGGTGGCGCCCACCCGAATCCGGTGCCGTACGCCGATGTCGTCACGTTCACGACGCACAAGACGCTGCGTGGGCCGCGCGGTGGCTGCATCCTCAGCAAGGCCGAGCATGCCAAGGCGATCGACAAGGCCGTGTTCCCCGGCTGGCAGGGTGGCCCGATCGAGAACGCCATCGCCGGCAAGGCGATCGCCTTCTACGAGGCCGCGCAGCCGAGCTTCCGTGAGTACGCGGCGCAGATCGTCGCCAACGCGTCGGCGCTCGCCGAGGCGCTGGTGGGGGAGGGATTCGCGCTGGTGTCGGGTGGCACCGACAACCACCTGATGGTCGTCGACCTGCGACCGTTCGACGAGGAGCTGACCGGCAAGGTCGCGCAGTCGTCGCTCGACGAGGCGGGCATCACGCTCAACAAGAACACGGTGCCCGACGACCCGCGCAGCCCCTTCGTCACGAGCGGCGTCCGCATCGGTACGCCGTCGGTCACGACCCAGGGGATGACCGAGGCCGAGATGCCGATCATCGCCGACCTGATCGCACGTGCCCTGCGGCACCGCGAGGACGCCGAGGCGGTCGCCGGCGTCCGCGACGAGGTCGCGACCCTCTGCGCCAAGTTCCCCGCCTACTGAGCGCGGCGCCTCGTCGCGCACCCCACCCCGGG
>JAGQSS010000430.1 GCA_020439405.1 Ilumatobacter sp.
GTCCTCGCCGTGCGACCACGCTCGCGATCCGCTGGATCGTCGAGTTCAGCCGCAACCGTCGCGAGAAGACGATGGCCCAGTGCCTCGCCAACGAGCTGATGGACGCAGCGAACGGTCTCGGCGCCTCGATGAAGCGTCGCGACGACATGCAGAAGATGGCCGACTCGAACAAGGCCTTCGCCCACTACCGCTGGTGAGCGAACGGCGACATTGTCGCCGATCACCGAATCGAACGAACGCCCCGGGCTCCGGCCCGGGGCGTTCGTCGTGTGTTCACCCGATGACCTGTCCGGAACCGGTGCGGCGCTGTCAGACTGCCGCCATGCGTTCGTCGACCCGTTCCGGTCTCGCCCTGATCTCGCTGTCACTCATGGCGCTCGTCGCGTGCGGCGGTGACGACGACGCGGCGGCCGACACGACGGTCGTGACGACCGAACCGTCGACCACGGCACCGATGCCGACGACACCCACGACGATCGCGGACACCGTCGCACCGACGACGGTGCCGGAGACGGTCGCACCGACGACGGTCGCCCCGACGACAGTGCCGGCCACCGAGGCGCCCGACGTCGCGTCGCGTCCGACCGTCGACGATCTGCTCGACGCCGGAGCAGCCCTGAACATCGCCCACGCCGGTGGCGACCAGGCGTGGCCGCACTCGACGTTCTACGCGTTCGACCACGCGGTCGACGCCGGCGCCGACGTGCTCGAGATGGACGTCCAACTGACCGGCGACGGGGTCCTGATCGTCCAGCACGACGACACGGTCGACGGCACCACGAACGGCACCGGCCGCGTCGACTCGTTCACCTTCGACGAGATCGTGCAGCTCGACGCGGCGTACTGGTACTCGCCGGGGTGCTGGCCGTGCCGTGACCTGCCCGACGACGACTACGTCCTGCGCGGCGTCCGCACCGGCGAGGTTCCGGCACCCGACGGGGTCGACCCCGACACGCTCCGCATCGTCTCGTTCGCCGAGCTCGTCGAGCGGTACCCCGACATGCCGTTCGACATCGAGATCAAGGGCAGTGCCGAAGCGGCGGCGGCGACCGCCGACGCGTTGGCCGCGGCGATCGAGGAGTTCGATCTCACCGACCACGTCGTCGTCGTCTCGTTCGACGACCCCACCGTCGACTACTTCCGGTCGATCGCGCCCGACGTCGCCGTGTCGCCCGGCGTGGGCGAGATGTCGGCGTGGTTGCTGCAGGGCACCCCGCTGGCCCCGGGGACTCGCATCGTCCAGGTGCCGCCGATGTACGGCGACGTCGAGGTGATCACCCCCGAGTTCTGGGCGGCGGTCGAGGCTGCCGGCGTCGACGTCTGGGTCTGGCCGAACGACTGGCGGACGCAGGAGAACGCCGACTTCTACGCCGAGATGATCGCCGAGGGCGCCGCCGGGATCATCGCCGGCCGCCCCGACCTGATGCCGAACTGACATCTCGACGGATTGAACGCCGGCCGGACAGGCACTACGTTCGGACGTGGCGGCGAGATGGGGGTCTCGTCGCTCGACATCGACATCCGAAGGGGGTCACGATGAACGTGCAGTCGATTCTCGGCTCGAAAGGCGACGCGGTCGAGACGATCGCGCAGACCGCGACCTTGTTCGAGGCCGCCCGACAACTCGGCGAACGCCGGATCGGTGCGCTCGTCGTGTCCGGCGACGGCAGGGCGATCGAGGGCATCGTGTCCGAGCGCGACATCGTGCGGGCGACCGCCGGTGCGGGAGCGACGGCGCTCGAGCAGGCCGTCGGCTCGGTCATGTCGACCGACGTGGTGACCTGTGGGTGCGGCGACGGCGTCGATCAGCTCATGTCGCTCATGACCGATCGCCGGATCCGCCACCTCCCGGTGGTCGACGATCACGGTCACCTTGCGGGCATCATCTCGATCGGCGACGTGGTGAAAGCCCGTCTGGCCGAGCTCGTCCACGAGAACGAAGCCCTCACCCAGTACATCTCCGGCCACTGACGCCAGTCCCGACTCCGAATGCGTGAACGACGTGCGGGACTATCCCGCAAATTGTTCACGCATTCGGAGATGTGGGGCGGTCGGGAGGGGTTCGAAGCGGAGGGTCAGCGCCCACGTGATCAGGACGAAGGTGGCCGAGCCCCACATCGCCCCCTCGAAGCCACCCCACAGGTACAGCACACCCGAGAGCAGGGTGCCGACGAGTCGGCCGGTCGCGTTCGCCGAGTAGTAGAAGCCGACGTCGAGCGAGACATCGTCGTCGTGCTCCGAGTAGGCCAGGATCAGATACGAGTGCAGTGACGAGTTGACGGCGAAGACGAGGCCGTAGACGATCAGCCCGCCGACGACCGCGGTGGTGACGGCGACGTCGAGTGTCACCGCGACGGCGATCCCGGCGGTGACGATCAACAGGGCGAACGCCCACACCTTGGCGCCGTGGACGTGATCGGATCCGAGGACGCGCGGCGCCACGGACTGCACCGCGCCGTAG
>JAGQSS010000431.1 GCA_020439405.1 Ilumatobacter sp.
GGAACAGTTCCCGGGCCACCGCTTCCGGCGGTGCAGCGAGGTCGACGAGCATCACGACGCCGCCCGCTACCGCTGGAGTCTCGAGAGCCCCGACGGCACCGTGGCGGTCGCCGGCACCGACTACGTCCTGTTCGTCGCCGGGAAGATCGTGCGGGCGACCGGGTTCTTCGGCGACCAGGAACCGATCTGACGGCGGCGCGAGTGTGGGCCGACCGTTACCCGACAGGTCATCGCCACCATGACGTCGCACTCGTAGTGTCACCGTATGGGCAGCAGCAACGTCGGGGTCCTCGTCAAGCAGTGGCGGCACCAGCGCTCGCGCAGCCAGCTCGATCTGGCGTTGAGCGTCGGGGTCTCGACCCGACACCTGAGCTTCGTCGAGACCGGGAAGTCGCGGCCGAGCCCGGAGCTGATCGAGGCGATCGGCATCCATTTGGATGTGCCGTTGCGTGACCGCAACTCGATGCTCCTCGCCGCCGGGTTCGCGCCGCGCTATCGCCAGACGAGCCTCGACGACCCGGCGATGGCCGACGTCGTCGCATCCCTGCGGCGCCTGCTCGACACCCACGCGCCGTACCCCGCCCTGGTCCTCGACCGGCACTGGAACGTCGTGCTCTCGAACCGAGGTGCGGCGGCGATGATGGTCGGTCTCCCCGAACGGCTGCTCACTCCCCGACCGAACGTGTTCCGGGTCAGCCTCCATCCGGAGGGACTGGCCGCCATCACTGCGAACTTCGACGAGTGGGCCACGTACCTGCTGCGCCAGCTCGATCGAACGATCGCCATCGCCCCGGACGACGAGCTGCTCGCCCTCCGTGACGAGGTGCACGCCTACCCGAACGTCGCCGAGCTGCGGGCGACGTCCGGGTGGGCTCAGCCGGTGACCGGCGACCAGATCCTGATCCCGTGCGAGCTGTCGATCGGCGACGCCCGCCTCTCGATGTTCACGACGTTGACGTCGTTCGGCACACCGCGTGACATCACGCTCGACGAGTTGGCCGTCGAGCACTTCTTCCCGGCCGACGCCGCAACGACCGAGTTCTTCGAGTCGATGCCACCCCAATAGTCAAGCAGATACTTGACTGTTTCCCGGGCGTCGTCGATACTCGGGTCATGTCCGATCTCGACCAGGTCTTCCGGGCGCTCGCCAACGAGGGCCGCCGGACGATGCTCGACCGCCTGTGCGCCGGCCCGGCGTCGATGGGCGAACTCGCCGAGCCGCTCGACATGACGTTGTCGGCGGTCGAGCAGCACGTCCGAACGCTGGAACGGTGCGGCCTCGTCCGCACCGAGAAGCGCGGCCGCACCCGCTACTGCCGGCTCGAACCGGCGACCATGTCGCTCGCCGAACAGTGGATCGCCGATCGCCGCCACCTCTGGGAACGTCGACTCGATGCGCTCGGCGCCGTGCTCGACGCCCACCACCCACCCACGGAGGAACCCGCATGACCGATCTCGCCCACGGCACCGTCGTCGTCGACCGCCGCTACCCGCACCCACCCGCCGCCGTGTTCGGCGCCTATGCCGATATCGAGCAGCGGTCGGCGTGGAGCGCCCCGTCCGACGCCGAGGACATCGTCTTCGACGCGCACGACTTCCGCGTCGGCGGACTCGACGAGTTCCGGTGCGGCCTCGCGGGGAACCTCGTGTTCTCGGGCACCACCCGTTACCAGCACATCGTCGACGACTCGCTGATCGTGTTCGTCGAGACGATCGCGGCCAACGGGATCCTCGGTGCGGTGTCGCTCGTGACCTGGCACGTCGAGCCCGACGGCGACGGCGCCAAGCTCACGATCACCGACCAGGTCGTGTCGCTCGACGGCCCGGGCGAGATCGAGGGCCACCGAGCCGGCTACTCGGGCATCCTCGAGCAGCTCGACCACTTCCTCGCCGGATCACGGTGAGACCCGTGCCGGATTCCGCGACTGCGGCCGCCGAGCACGCCGAGCGCGACGCGCTTCGGGCGGCCCTCGACAGTCAGCGGCGAAAGATCATTTCCATCGTCGAATCGCTCGACGACGACCAGGCACGCAGCTCGACCCTGCCGTCGGGTTGGACGCCGATCGGTCTGGTCCGACACCTGACGTTGTCGGACGAGCGCTACTGGTTCGACTCGATCGTCGGTGGCCGGCCGCTCGAGGGATTCCCCGATGAGCCGGGCGGTGACTGGCTGGTCGGGGCCGACGAAACGACCGAGCAGATGCTCGACGACTACCGCGCCCAGATCGAGACGTCGAACCGTTGGATCGACGCCACCGCCATCGACGCTCCCCCTCGGGCGCGCGACCCGCAGTGGGACGAGTGGGGCATCGACTTCCCCGACCTCCGCACCGTGCTCCTCCACCTCCTCGTCGAGACGACTACCCACGGCGGCCACCTCGACGCCGCCGTCGAACTCATCGACGGCCGCCAACGCCTCGTCCTCGACTGACCCGCCGCGCCAGCGGTCGGTGTACCCG
>JAGQSS010000432.1 GCA_020439405.1 Ilumatobacter sp.
TGGTGCCGATGTTGCGCCGGTCCCAAGCCTTGACCCGGTGGCCGACGGCAACGTGCCGCGCAGTGTGATCCAGGCGAGCGAGCCTCTGGCGTGCGTGAGCGGGATCGCCTCCGATGAGGTGGGTGGCTCGTGCCTCGACGACTCGTGCGTAGGCGGCCCACCGCTCCAATGTCGGCAGGTCGAGCGTGGTGGCCTTGCGGTGGATCTCGGGCGCGTGCGGGTCGCGGCTGGTGGCGAGTGCTTTGCGGCGGGAGGCGCTGAGCCGGTCGTGAAGGAGGTCGTCGATCGTGTCGGGTTCTTCGACGAGCAGGCGCAGGGGGCTGTCGTGTCGGCCGACGTCGGGGTCGAGGCTGTCGAGTTCGGGTTGGGTGAGGATCAGCCAGTTCGACTGTCGTCCGAGTGACATCACGAGGTAGCCGGCTTCGCGGTAGAGACCGTCGAGACCGACCGCGATCGCGAGGTCCCAGGTGCCGCCCTGGGCTCGGTGGGCGGTGGTGGCGTAGGCGTAGTCGATGCCGCCCGCTGCGAGGTAGCCGTTGTCGATCCGCACGAGCGTGTCGTCGTGGTCGAGACGAACGACGAGTCCGGTGTCGTTGATCGCCGTAAGTGTCCCGGTCTGTCCGTTGAGGACGGCGGTGTCGTCGCCGTCGATGGTCTGCGCTCGGTAGTCGTTGATGCGCATGACGAGTCGCTCCCCCACGGCGAGCCCGTCAGCACCAGCGGCGAGGACGCCAGAGCTGAGTAGGCGATCGCGTACCGCGTGGTTGAGAGCGGCCACGACGTCATTGGTTCCGGCGAGGAGCACCGGCACCGCTCCGGCTTGGTGGGCGTCGAGCCACCGGTCGACTGCGGTGGCGATCATGCCGGCGCGGTCGTCGACGACGACGATGCGGTCGTTGTCGCGGTACGCGCTGACGGCGGCGGCGACGTGCCCATCGCGGAGTTCGGCGAGAGCGTCGCGTTCCCACTCATTGAGTTGGCGACGGTTGGCGGTGAGTTCGGCGATCGTGACGTCGGGGTCGGTCGCAAGTGCCGCGAACCCTCCCCCTGCCGTGATCTCGGGGAGCTGGTGGTGGTCGCCGACGAGCACCACACGTCCGCCTGCGGCGATCACTGGGCGGGTGACCCGCTCGAGCTCGCGGATGCCAGCCATCGCGGCTTCGTCGACGACGAGCACGGTGCGTTCGCTGGGAAGGTCGAGTCCTCGGTCCCACGAGCCCAGTTGACGGTGAATGGTGGCCGACGGGATATGGGAGTCGGTTGCGAGTTCGTGGGCGGCTCGGGCGGACGGGGCGACGCCGACCACGTGATCGCCAGCGCCCTCGAACACTCGGCGAACGGCGTCGAGCGTGAAGGTCTTGCCGGTGCCCGCAGGGCCGACGAGCACGGTGACCGCGTCGGGCGAGGTCGTGATGGTTCGGACGGCGAGGTCTTGGTCAGCGCCCAGCATCGGGCCGTGGCCGATGACGTGGTCGACCATCGCCTCGTCCACCGGGGTGCGGCTGTTGCGGGTGTCGTGGACGGCAGCGAGGAACCGTTGCTCGATGTCGAGCATGCCGGTGGTCGTCCATCGGGGCGTGTTGTCGTCGGCGATCGGGACGATCTGCAGCGAGGCGAGCACGCGGGCGACGATCCGGTCGACGGTCGCGACCGACGCCCCGTCACCGATCCGGGCAGCGACCGCTTCGACCAACTGCGGGCGGGTGAAGGTGGTGTCGTGGTCGGTGAGTGTCCGGCCGAGGTCCTCGATCCAGTCCTCGGCGGTCACGGTGTGATCGACGGCGGCGCCGCTGATCGGGTCACTGACCACGAGACGCCAGATCTCGTCGTAGGCGACGGTCCGCCCGTCTGTGGCCGACAACAGCGCTTCGGCCTGCGCTGGTCCCCAACCGGCCTCGACCGCGGCAGCTTTCCATGCGGCGTCGAATCGTTCGCCCTCCACCTCGGGCTTGCCGCGTCGAGTCGCCAGCACCGCCGCTTGGCGGCCCGCGGGATTGTTCGGGGTGCCGGTGGCCTCCAGCCAGCCGTCGATCTCGGCAGCCCGTTTCGAGAACACCTCGCAGAGGGGTTGCGGGACGCCGGCCACCTCGGGGACATGGCGGCCGGGGCGCCATTGCAGGCCAAGGCGATCGGTCAGTTCGTCGCGCAGCGCTGTCTGGAATAGTTCGCCTGCGGCGCGGACCGATCGGTAGAGCTCGGGATGCACGAAGGCGCCCCAGCGGCCGTCGGGGCCTTCCACGAGGTTCGCGACCAGCGTGTGCCAGTGGAGCAGCGGGTCGCCGGCGCGGCTGGTGCGATGCCGGAACACGGCGGCCACGACACCACGCCCGGGAAGGACGCGGACCTTGGCGGCCTCGGCGGCAGCCGGATCGCGGGCGGCGAGGTCGTTCAGGTAGGCGGCGTCACCGGACCCGCGCCGCACTTGAATCGCTTCACGCTCCA
>JAGQSS010000433.1 GCA_020439405.1 Ilumatobacter sp.
GCTCGGCCGGCCGAGCCAACCGTCGTCCACGCGCAACAGCTCGCTCGACCGCAGCTGCGTCGAGCCGACGAGTACCGGTGGCTCGAGCCGTCGCCCGATCGCGTCGAGCCACCCCTCGAGCTCGTCGGTCGTGAAGCGCCCGTCGGCGCCGAGCAGCGCCGTGGCGATGTCTCGCGCCTCGATCACGCACTCGGCCGTGTGGTCCCGGCCCGAGAGTTCGCCGAGCGAGCGTGCGACGTCGTCGACGAAGGCATCGGCGTACGGCGTCAACGGCGAGGTCATCGTCGAGCAGCGTAAACGGTGTGTCGAAGCGCACCGAGTTTCGGACCGACCGGTTTCCGATTGACCCTGCGGTCAAGCAGGGGAGTAGCGTCGTCGTCATATGGCAGCTGAAGTCGCGAACCGTTTCGAGAGCGTGCCCCAGGTCCGCGAGGGCCTGAAGGAGGTCAACTACCTCGCCGACGAGGGCATCGCCGGCGTCGCGTTCCTCGCCGACCGGCTCGGCAAGCCGGTCCTCGTCGAGGGTCCGGCCGGTACCGGCAAGACCCAGCTGGCGAAGTCGATCGCCGAGATGACCGGCGCCCGCCTCATCCGCCTGCAGTGCTACGAAGGCCTCGACGAGAGCAAGGCGCTCTTCGAATGGAACTACAAGAAGCAGCTGCTCCGCATCCAGGCCGACAAGAACTCCGAGTCGTGGAGCGAGGTCCACGACGACATCTTCTCCGACGAGTTCCTGCTCACCCGGCCACTGCTCGAGGCGATCACCGCCGACGAGCCGGTCGTGCTCCTGATCGACGAGGTCGACCGTGTCGAGGTCGAGACCGAGGCGCTGCTGCTCGAGATCCTGTCCGACTACCAGGTGTCCATTCCCGAGCTCGGCACGATCGAGGCCAAGCAGATCCCGCTCGTGTTCCTCACGTCGAACAACACCCGTGAGCTGTCCGAGGCACTCAAGCGTCGCTGCCTCTACCTCCACGTCGACTACCCGTCGATGGACCGTGAGAAGGAGATCGTGCTCACGAAGGTGCCCGGCATCACCGAGCACCTCGCCGATCAGGTCGCCCGCATCGTCCGGTCGATCCGCATGCTCGACCTGAAGAAGTCGCCGTCGGTGTCGGAGACCCTCGACTGGGCACGCACCCTGCTGCTGCTCAACATCGAGACGATCGACGAGGCGACGGCCAAGGAGACCCTCCACATCCTCCTCAAGTACCAGACCGACATCGCGAAGGCGACCAAGGAGCTCGATGTCGAGGAGTGACCGCTCCGCGACCGCACTGACGGAGAGGTCGGCCCGATGAGCGCGCCCACCAACAGCACCACCAACATCCACGGCCAGCCGACCGGTTCGATGCTCGACCTGTTGAACGGGTTCGTCGTCGAGCTCCGCAACGCGGGCCTCCCGGTGAGCCTCACCGAGAACCTCGACGCGATGGAGGCGGTCCAGCACATCCCGATCGACGATCGCGACGCGTTCAAGTACGCCCTCGGCGCGACCCTCATCAAGAACAACTCGCACTGGCGGGCGTTCGAGACCGTGTTCGAGGTGTACTTCTCGCTGCGCGGCACCGAGTACAAGCTGACCGACGCCGACGACTCCGACCTCGACGACCTGTGGCGGGAGATGCAGGAGCAGCAGGCCGACGGGCAGGGCGCCGAGGGGTCCGGCTCGATGGACGCCATGACGCCCGAAGAGATCGCGCAGATGCTGATGCAGGCGCTCCTCAACGGCGACCAGGCGATGATGCGTGCACTCGCGCGCCAGGCCGTCAAGCGGTTCGCCGGGATGGAGCCCGGGCGTCCGGTCGGCGGCACGTACTACCTGTACCGCACCCTCCGGAACCTCGATCTCGACGGGGTGATGGACAAGCTCATGGAACAGGCGGCCGAGCAGGCCGGCGGTGAGCTGACCAGCCTCGAGGAACGTCTCGAGCACGACGAGTTCGAACACCGCATCGAGGAGTTCAAGCAGGAGATCGAGGCCGAGATCCGCCGCCGCCTGGTCGCCGACCGCGGCGTCGAGGCGATGGCCAAGACGCTCCGCAAGCCCCTCCCCGAAGACGTCGAGTTCATGCACGCCAGCCGGGAGGAGATGCAGAGCCTGAAGAAGGCATTGCAGCCCCTCACCCGCAAGCTCGCCGCCCGTCTGGCGCGCAAGCGCAAGCACGGCCGCAAGGGGCCGCTCGACTTCCGGAACACGGTGCGGCACTCGCTCAGCTACGGCGGCGTGCCGGCCGAGCCGAAGTTCAAGTACCCGCGCCCGGCGAAGCCCGAGCTCATGGTCGTCGCCGACATCTCCGGATCGGTCGCCGCCTTCGCACGCTTCACCCTGATGCTCGTCTACGCGATCCAGGGGCAGTTCTCGAAGGTTCGCTCGTTCGTCTTCATCGACGGCATCGACGAGGTCACCGACTT
>JAGQSS010000434.1 GCA_020439405.1 Ilumatobacter sp.
CTGCGGTTCGCGATTCGTGAGGGTGGCCGTACGGTGGGTGCGGGCCGCGTCACCAAGATCATCAAGTAAGACCGATCCGGTCGACGCGTCGAACCAGACGCACGAACGAACAGGTGTCGCCCGGGCCGGTCCGCCGGCCCGGGCGCACTGCCGTTTCGAGCACGACGCAACGACGAACGAACAGCCAGCGGGGCGGCGAACGATCCGCCCCGGTAACGAAGCGAGAGAAAAATGGCCAAGAGTGACAAGCGGGTGAAGATCACCCTCGAGTGCACCGAATGCAAGCGGCGCAACTACATCACGATGAAGTCGAAGGTCAACGACCGCGAACGTCTCGAGATGAACAAGTACTGCAGCCACGAGCGCAAGCACACGCTGCACAAAGAAACGCGCTGATCCACCGATCAGACGTCCGGGACGCCCCCGGGGGAGTGGCTGGTACGCTGGCACCTCCCGAAATCCGAGGGCAGTAGCTCAGTTGGTAGAGCATCGGTCTCCAAAACCGACGGTCGGGGGTTCGAGTCCCTCCTGCCCTGCCCAGACGACACACGCCAGAGAAGACCTATGTCACTAGACGACCTGAACCGCCAACAGAAGCGCATGCTGAAGCGCCAGGGCGCACTCGACGAACAGGGTGCTCCCACCAAGGCGCCGCGTCAGTCCGCGCCCACGCAGCGGGTCGGTCCGGTCCAGTATCTCCGCGAAGTCCGCGAGGAGATGCGCAAGGTCGCATGGCCCACCCGCCCCGAAGTGGTGCGGTACTCCATCATCGTGACGGTCACAGTGCTCGTGTTCACCGCCTTCGTCGGTGGCATCGACCTGCTGATGCAGTACGTCACAGATTGGTTCTACCTATGAGCGAGCACGACACCGACACGGTCGAGACGACCGACGACGTCGACGAGCAGCCCGAGGCGCCGGCCGCCGACGTGCTGCCGACCGGCGACCTGGTCGTCGCCGACGACGACCAGCCCGAGGCGATCGAGCAGATCGACGCCGACGAGGCCGACGAACTCCTGCCGACCGGCGACGTCGCCGAGTCGGACGACGACGATGCCGCCGACGAGCCGAGCGACGACACCGACGTGGTGTCCGAGGAGCAGGCGCTCGCCGAGGCCGCCGAACCCGAGGTCGACGAGGACGACCCGTGGACGCGCCCCGGTTCGTGGTACGTCGTGCACACCCAGTCGGGCTACGAGAAGAAGGTCACCGCGAACCTGAACGCTCGTATCCAGTCGATGAACATGGAGGACAAGATCTACGAGGTCGTCATCCCCATGGAAGAAGTCGTCGAGTTCAAGAACGGCAAGAAGCAGACCGTGCAGCGCAAGGTCTTCCCGGGCTACCTGCTCGTCCGTTGCCAGATGGACGACGAGTCGTGGTACTGCATCCGCAACACGCCGGGCGTGACCGGCTTCGTCGGTCAGAGCGACCGCGGCCAGAAGCCGACGCCGCTCCGCCGCCGCGAAGTCCGCACGTTCCTGTCGACGAAGGGTCCCGGCGCCGAAGCCGAGGCCGCACGCCCCAAGCCCAAGCTCGACTACGAAGAGGGCGAGAGCGTGCGCGTCAAGGAAGGCCCGTTCGCCGACTTCCTCGGCACCATCGCCGAGATCAATGCCGATCACATGAAGCTGAAGGTGCTCGTGAACATCTTCGGCCGCGAGACCCTGGTCGAGATGGACTTCAGCCAGGTCGCCAAGCTGTGATCCCCACAGCGACGAATCCCCTCACGAACGCCTGAGATAGAGAGACACGAAGATGGCAAAGAAGAAGGTTGCTGCGGTCGTCAAGATCCAGATCGAGGCCGGCAAGGCCAGCCCGGCGCCGCCGGTCGGTACCGCGCTCGGCCCGCACGGCATCGCGATCATGGACTTCGTCAAGGCGTACAACGCCAAGACCGAAGCCCAGGCCGGTCAGGTCATCCCGACCGAGATCACGATCTACGAAGACCGCACGTTCGACTTCGTCCTGAAGACGCCCCCGGCTGCGGTGCTGATCCGCAAGGCCGCCGGCCTCGACAAGGCCGCGAGCAATCCCGGCACCGAGACCGCCGGTTCGATCACCGAGGCCCAGGTCGAAGAGATCGCCAACATCAAGATGCCCGACCTCAATGCGAACGACATCGAGGCCGCCAAGCAGCAGATCCGCGGCACCGCCCGCAGCATGGGGATCACCGTCGGCTGACGGTCCCCACCACCACACACCACGACTCGGCCCCGGAGTACCTCGCCGGGGGAGTCCAACACCCACGAGGGAGACAATCCATGTCCGGTAAGAAGTACACCGATGCGCTGAAGGCCTACGATCGCGACGCCTTCTACGGCCCGACCGAAGCGCTCAAGATCGCGAAGAACTCGGCCAAGGCCAAGTTCGACGAGAACATCGACGTCGTGTTC
>JAGQSS010000435.1 GCA_020439405.1 Ilumatobacter sp.
GAGCGCCGGAAGGAGGGACTGAACTTCCCTGGCGATCGAGTTCAGCAGGCGCCACGTCGAGTTGGTGCCGCCGCTCCACCATCGCATCTCCCGGCAGGACTGTGAGCACACATGGGCCTTGCCGGCCGGGACGGTGACGATGTAGGCGGGGAGTTCGATGCCGGGGTCTCCGACCGCCGTGTAGATGTTCGGCCTGACGCCGTTGAACGCCGCGATCGGGACGTGCCGTCCCACCCACCGTTCGCCGTCGGCGTAGTCGCAGTACGACGTCAGGATCCGCTCGGGGCTCTGCTCGTCGAGGTCGGGGATGTGCAGGTCGACGACCTCACCGTTCCGGTCGTCGAAGATCAGCTCGCCATCGAACTCGTGGTAGCCGACGTCGCGTGCCCATGCAGCGAACGTGGTGCGGTTCAGCGTGAAGGTGGGGGCCACCTCGACGATGCCGTCCCCGCTGCGGTCGTAGAACCACTCGCCGTCCGACTTGATCCACGCCGTCCCTGAATGGAGCGGGTGGAGCATCACCTGCGTCGCCGTCACGATGGCCGGAGGACCGCCATCTTCGACGGGCCAGCCGCGCACCCTGTCGCCGGGGAGGATGGACGCGGCCCGGACCTTGACGAATCCGTACGTCATCACTGCTCCTTCATCGCTCGCGTGTAGTAGGGGACCCGGGTGACGTCGAGCTGCGCCTTCGCCCGGGTGGCGGCCACGTACAGCAGCCGCTTGTCCTCGTCGGAGATGTCCCGCTCGTCGGGGTCCGGGAAGTCGGCGGCCAGCACGACCGTCGGCCACTCCCGACCCTTCGCCTTGTGGGCGGTCGACACCACGATCTCGGCCTGGTGTTCGGACACGCACCGCTTGAGCCCGTCCTTGATCTCGTCGACCCCGTACTCGTCGATCAGGTCGACCATCAGCTTGAGGTCGCCGCCGAGCGGGTCGAAGGCCGCGTAGTCCTGCACCTCGCTCCACGACTCGAAGCACGCCAGATCGGGGTGCTCGACACGGTTGCCGTCCATCAGCCGGGCGGCCGCGTTGGCGAACGAGATGACGTCACTGGCGTCCCCGGCCAGCGCCACCTTCCTGCCGTCACCCAGCGAGCGGAGCAGGAAGGAGATCGCCTTGGCGTTCGTGCGGAACAGCCAGGTGGCCGGCGGGTCCGGGAAGTGCCCGACGATGCCCTCGGAGCCGAGCCCTTGCAGCGGCAGGGGCGCCATCAGGTCCTGCAGGGCGATGTTCGCCACCTGAGCGATCGGCGGCCCGAACCGGAACGACTTCGACAGGGTGAGCCGGGTCGCCTTCGGGTCCGCCTTGGCGAGCGCGTTGACGGCGCCGCGCCAGGCGTAGATCTGCTGGAACTGGTCGCCGACGAACACCAGCTGGGACCCGTAGTCCCGCTGGGCGTTGACGAGGGCGAGCAGCGCCGGGTTGGCGTCCTGCGCCTCGTCGAACAGGATCAGGTCGCCCGGGATCTGCGGCGGCTTCCCGCCGTTGCCTTCGCCCATCGACCACGCCTTGAGGTAGTGGTCGTGGGTGTAGGGGAGGCGACCGTTGACGTTGAGCGAGTCGATCCACGCCTTCCTGACGAACGTGTCGAGGTAGTCGGCGAGGTCGGCGTGGTTCGGACCCTTCCGCTCGGTGATCTTGGTGGCGTCGCCTTCACCGGTGACGTCCGGCCGGTCCAGGCCCTTGACGAGCGGGATCATCTTGCCGGACGGCGTCGTCGCATCCGACTGGGTGAACGTCCGGACCGCCGACATGACGAGCCCGGCCATGAAGCCGGGGGTGAGCCGCCTCGTGTTGCCGTCCCACGTGGTGAACACCATCGGGTCGAGCCCGAGGATGCGGGCGACGTCCCACGTCTTCTGCCGGGGGCCGTTCAGGCGACCGCGGAAGTTCTTCCCGTACGCCCGGAAGGCGAGGCCGTGGCTGGTGGTGCAGCCGACATTGGACGGCATCCGGCGCTCCGCCTCGGTGACGATCGCCTTGTTGAAGGCGAGGTACGTGGCCTGACGACCGCCGATCGCCTCGCCGATCATCTCGAGCGTGGCGGTCTTGCCGCAGCCGGCGTACGCCGACAGGACGGTCGAGTCCCCTCGCTTCACGGCGTCGATCGCCGACTGCTGTTCATCGGTCGGTGGATGTCCCATCTTCCTCCTCCTCGTGGGGCCACACGGCGGCGTGCAGCATGTTGAGCAACGTGATCGCCGACACCGGGAGCCGGACGGTCACCCGATCCGGGCCGTGCCCGGCGAACGTGAGATGCACGGCGTTGCGCCACCCCTGTTCGACGTCGACGGCCAGTTCGTCGTCGCCGACGAATGCCTCGTCGACGTAGAGCTCGACGTAGTTGGTGCCGGCCGGCGTCTGCACGCCTTCGACGGCCACCGGG
>JAGQSS010000436.1 GCA_020439405.1 Ilumatobacter sp.
TGGCGCAGCGCGCCGAGCAGCTCGGGTACGGGGCCTTCTTCCGCAGCGACCACTACCTGAAGATGGGTGGCGTCTCCGGCCTCCCCGGCCCGACCGATGCATGGGTCACCCTCGGCGGCATCGCCCGCGAGACGTCGACGATCCGCCTCGGCACCCTGGTCACCGCCGCCACGTTCCGCATGCCCGGACCGCTCGCGATCTCGATCACCCAGGTCGACCAGATGTCGAACGGCCGCGTCGACTTCGGCTTCGGTGCCGGCTGGTTCGAGCAGGAGCACACCGCCTACGGCATCCCGTTCCCCGACCTCGGCGAGCGCTTCGACAACCTCGAGGAGCAGATGGCGATCATCCACGGACTGTGGAACACGCCCGAGGGTGAGACCTTCTCGTACGACGGCGAGATCTGGCAGGTCGCCGACTCGCCGGCACTGCCCAAGCCGGTCCAGGCCGGTGGTCCGCCGATCATCATCGGTGGCAAGGGCAAGACCCGCACGCCGAAGCTCGCCGCCACCTACGCGTCGGAGTTCAACCTGCCGTTCGTGTCGCGCAGCACCTTCGAGTCGCAGTGCGCCGTCGTGCGCGAGGCGTGCGAGACGGCCGACCGCGACCCGTCGACGATGACGTGGTCGGCGGCGTTGGTCGCCTGCGTCGGTGCTGACGAGGCCGAGGTCGAGCGGCGCGCCGCGGCGATCGGGCGAGAGCCCGCCGAACTGCGTGAGAACGGGGTCGCCGGTACGCCGGAGGAAGCGGCGGCGACGATCCGTGCGTGGGCCGAGTCGGGTGCCGAGCGCCTGTACCTCCAGTTCCTCGACCTCGACGATCTCGACCACCTCGACCTCATCGCCGAAGCCGTCGCCCCGTTGATCTGAGGGGCTGCAGCACGGATCTGGTCAGACCAGGTCCGTGCCAACGACCTGCACCACCCGGCGCTCTCCGGCACGGACCTGGTCTGACCAGATCCGTGCCGGTTGGTCATTCTTTGGGTTCTCGGAGGAGGACTTCTTGGGTGACGGTGGCGATGTGGGTGCCGTCCGCTTCGAAGACGTGGCCGACGGCGAGGCCGCGGCTGCCGGTGAAGTGGTGGCACGAGAAGTCGTGGAGTTGCCAGGCGTCGGCGCGGAACGGGCGGTGGAACCAGATCGTGTGGTCGAGACTGACTCCCGTGTACCGCGGCTCGCCTTCGTCGATTCGGTGCGTCGTGTGGGCGGACCTCACCGTGTCGGTCGCCAGGTCATCGGACAGATAGGCGAGCCAGCATTGCTGGATGATGTCGGCGTCGGGAGCGCCCGATTCGGGCAACTCGTGCGGCACGCGCATCCACGCCATCACCCGTCCTTCACCGTCGCGTTCGACCGTGTTGTCGGCGGTCGGCCCGGTGAAACGGCGGTCGAAGTGTTGGGAGAACGAGGTGTTCTCGGCCGCGTCCGGCGGGGTCACCGACGGGGCCTGGATCGTCTGGAATTCGAGCGACTCCTCCGGTCGCTGGAACGAGCACTCGGCGTTGAGGATCGCGCCGATCGCCTGACGTGCGACCACCCGTCGCGTCACGAAACTGCGCCCGTTCCGGATGCGGTCGACCTCGTACCTGACCGGCTCTTGGTGATCGCCCCGACGGATGAAATAGGCGCGGATCGAATGGGCTCGATACTCCTCGTCGACGGTGAGTGCTGCCGCCCGAAGGGCCTGGGCAACGATCTGACCGCCGTACAGGCCTCCCCACGGATATCGCGGACCGGTTCCGACGAAAGTATCGGGGCCGTGGTTCACCAATTCGAACATGTAGGTTCCTCTGGTCGGAAATAAAGGTCGTCGTATACGCTTGTGATCATGGCAGGTAAGCGTGGCCCGAAATCGATGACCGACGAGCACAAGGCCGCCCTCGAACGAGGACGAGCCGAGGGCCGCATCGTGCGCGACTATCTCGAGGCACTCCGCAACAGTAAGCCCAAGCGTGGTCGCAAGCGCACGCCCGAATCGATCAAGTCACGGCTCACGAAGATCGACGCCGAACTCGAGACCGCCTCGGCGATCGAAGAACTGCAGTTGGTGCAGGAGCGGCGCGATCTCACCGAAGAACTCGAGTCGTTCGGGTCGGCGGTCGACGTCACCAAGCTCGAGGGCGAGTTCGTGAAGGTCGCCAAGGCGTACGCCGACCGCAAGGGCATCTCGTACGCCTCGTGGCGCGACGTCGGTGTCCCGGCTGCGACCCTCACCAAAGCCGGCATCAAGCGCGGCTCGTAGTTCCAACGGGTCGGGTCAGGTGCCGGAGGTGACGGGCGAGGCGCCAGCCGAGCCCGTTACCGTTGGTCACCTGACCCGGGTGAAGGCGTGCGACCGGATCACAGGTTCCCGGGATGCTCCTATGTCAGTCAAGAAGTTTTTG
>JAGQSS010000437.1 GCA_020439405.1 Ilumatobacter sp.
CCACCGTGGCATCGACCGCGTCGACCGAAGTCGGCGCCGGGAGAGCCGCCACCACGACCAGCGTGTCGGCGTCGGGTCGTTCGGGGAATCGGACCGCGACACGTTCGATGTCGGTTTCGACGTCGCGGTCGACCGAGACGGCGGTGCCGGGCAGCGGCAGCAACTCGAGGTCGTCGGTGTGGAAGCGCGCCGAGTAGTCGAGGATGTCGGCGACGTCGTCGGGCTCGACTTCGTTCAGCCGTCCGCCGATCGGTCGCAGGTCGATGTCGGGGACCCACCGTTGCCCGTCGTAGCTGTCGAACGCGGCGAGGCGCCACCGTGACGGCATCGTCGCCCGCGCCAACGGCGAACGGTCACCGATCGTCACGAGCTCGACGACCGGGTCGGCGTTGCGCATCGCGACCGTCGCCTCGATCGGGTCGAGCAGCGTCGCCGACAACTCGGGCTCGGTGGGTTCGCGAGGATCGGCCCGATCGGTCCACCCGATCGCGAACGCCATCGCAACACCGGCCACGAGCACGGCACCGACCGACAACAGCACTGTTCGTTCGGGCACCAACGATCGACGGGAGACGAGCGGCTGATCGCGCGCGGACCCGGCGAACGAGATCGTCAACGCGACCATCACCACGAGCAGCCAGACGGGCGGCGCGGACGGCGCCGCCAAGGCGATCAACACGACCGCGCCGACGGCGATCGGCGCCAACGGCAGCAGGCGCCAACGACGACGCGTGGCGAGCACGACGGCGAGCGCCGTGCAGGCGCCGACGACGAGCGCGATCGTCGCCACCACTGCCGGATCGCTCGGGCTCGGCCACTCGGTGCTGAGGAGACGCTTCGGTCCGCGCCACACCCCCGGCACCGCGTCGGACACCGACCCGTCGACGAACAACGGGGCGAGCGCGGTCGTGACGAACACCGACACGACGCCGGCGGCGGTGGCGGCGAGGCCGCCCCATCGGGCAGCGACGACGACCGCCGCCGTCACGATGAGGGGCACGGCGAGCAACGGCAGCGACACCTGATCGAAGACGTTGCCGCCCAACAGGCCGAGCGTCAGGCCGAGGGCGCCGACGAGCAATGGTCGGGTCAGCGCCACGGCCGCCACTTCCTCGCGAACGTCTCGGCGTCGTCGACGGCGAGCGCGATCCCCGGCGCCAGGGCGGCGTCGGCTCCGACACGGACGACCGACACCGAGTCGCCCCGCGGGAGCACGGATGCCGGGCCGTCGGGGCCGGTCACCATCACGATCGCCGTGTGGTCGAGCCCGTCTCGGAACAGCTCGGCGAGGCGGAGCACGTCGTCGGGGTCGCTCTGCCCGACCGGCGTCAACAGGTCGAGCACGGTCTGCTCGACGCCGATCGAGCGGCGGGTACCGGGGTGCTCTCGCGACGTGGTGCGCACGGTCACGTCGACACCACTGCGGATCGCGTGCACCGCTACCGACGCCGCGACGTCGACCATCTCCTCGAAGTCGTCGGGCGTCGCGACGCTCGCCGCCGTGTCGAGCACGACCGTGAACTCGGGCCGTCTCAGCTCGACGTGCTCGCGCAACATGAGCGTGCCCATCCGCGCCGACGTCGGCCAGTGGATCAACCGCGGGTCGTCACCCTGCACGTACTCGCGCAGCGACACGAACCCGCTCAAGGGGTCGGACGCCACCCGCCGGATCACGGCCTCCTGCTCGACGATGTGCATCGCCCCGTACGGGCCCGACAGCGGATGCACTTTCGGGTGGACGATGATCGTGCCGGTCTCGCCGCTCGACCGGCGCCCGATCGCCAGGCCGAACGCATCGTGGCGTTCGAGATACCACGGGCCGATCGTGTGGACGCCACGCCGCCGGGTCGGGATCGTCGTCGAGACGTCGGTGCGATCCTTCGGGCCGACCGACGGCACCTCGGTCTCGCCGTGCTCGCCGTCGCACACGTCGACGAGGGTCGCACGGGTCGTCCGACGATGGCCCTGGTTCGACACCCGGTACCGGATCTGCAGCGACTCACCACGCTCGACGCGCGGCGTGCCGACCCGGCGGACGATCCGCGCCGAGTGCGCGACACGCGCGCTCCAGGTCGCGACCGCGACCGCGACGACGGCGCCGACACCGACGACCACGAGTTCCTCGTAGTGCCACCACCAGCCGAGGACGACGAGCACCACGCCGGTCACGGCGAGACCGAGACCCGACCACGTGAGGAATCGGCCTTGTGCGCGCTCGCCCGTCGGGTCGGGCGGCGGGCGCCTCGCCATCAGGCGTCGCGGCGCCGCGGCACCTCGACCTCGTCGAGGACCCCGGCGATGATCGACGACGGCGACGCCCCGCGCAGCTCCGCTTCGGGCGTCAACGCGATCCGGTGGGCGCACACGGCCGACGCGACGTC
>JAGQSS010000438.1 GCA_020439405.1 Ilumatobacter sp.
GTTGGGCGCGGAAGCCGCACCCCGTGCCGCCGAGATCTTCGCCGGCTCGTCCGGTCAGGTGCGTTCGAAGCGGCTGACGCGGTGGAGGCCGAAGTCGGTGTCCTCGTGGAGCGCCGCGACGAGGGTGATCGGGTGGGCGAACCGTGCGTCGAACTCGGCCTGGAGTCGTCGCTGGATCTCGGCGTCGCCGACCCGCTCCCACGCCGCCATCGACTCCCACACGAACACCAGGTGGACCCGACCGGGATGCGAGTCGTCGACCCACACCTCCTTGGCGAGGAACGGGATCCGATCGAAGCCCGGGAGCAACGCCTCGCCGAGGGTCCACACCTCGTGGTCGACGACGAGGAACTCGTCGAGATGTGCCGGGTCGACGTCGAAGATGAGGACCTCGACCGGGAACCGCTCTCCGGAGGAGAATCGGTAGCGGTCGGTCATCAGGGCGCGGCGGCCGTGGTGGTCGTCGCTGGTGTGGTGGTGGTCGTCGGCGGGAGCGTCGTCGTGGTGGTGGTCGTGGTCGACGTCGTGGTGGTCGTGGCCGCGACTCGCGCCTGGCCGATCACCACACCGACCACGGTGCCCTTGTCGACCTGCTGGCCGGGCGGGATGCTCTGTTCGAGCACCGTGCCGTCGGCCGGATCGCCCGGTTCGAGGACGCGGTATTGCGGGTTGATGCCGAGGCCCTCGTCGGCCAGCAGGTTGCGGGCCTGGCCCTCCGACAAGCCCACGAGCGTCGGCGTGCGGACCTGGCCGGGGCCGGAGCTGACGATCAGCTGGACGGTCGAGCCGCGATCGACGAGTGTGTTCGGCGGCGGATTCGTGCTGATGACGATGCCGGCCGGGATCACCTCGTCGACCTGGGTCGTCACCGTGACGAGCAGCCCGTACTGATCGGACTCGAGCAGGGCACGTGCGTCGGCTTCGGAGTCACCGATGATGATCGGCGGGACCGCCACCTGGTCGGGACCACCCGAGACGACGACGGTGATGACCGTGTCCTGCGGAACGCGGCTCTCGGCCGGTGGCTCGGTACGGATGACGAGGCCTTCGGCGACCTCGCTGAGCTCGGACGTCTCGATGATCTCGAAGCCCTCGTTGCCGAGGATCGTCGCCGCCTCCTCGAGTGGGCGACCGGCGACGTTGGGCACCGTGACGAGTGCCGCGGTCGGGTTGTAGTAGAGCTCGATGACCTGACCCTCGGGCACGACGGTGCCCGGGCCGGGCACGGTGCGGTGTACGAACTCCTCGGGCACCGTCGGGTTCTCCTCGGCGAACACGCGGTACTCGAGGCCGAGCGAGGTGAGCGCCTGGGTGACACTGTCGAGCGGCTGGCCGGTGTAGTCGTCGAGGGTCCGGGCGGCGGAGACCTCATCGGCCTCGCGGGTGAGGCCTTGGTACAGCAGGACGCCGCCGGCGACGAGCGCTACGAGGGCGATGAACGCTGCGAGCGCGTACCAGCCGGTGCGGCTGTTGCTGTCCTGGTAGTAGCGCGCCTCGGGCGACGCGCCGGGCGGCAGCGTCGAGATGTCGGCGCTCGGCTGCGACGGCAGCGCACCCGTCGGGGCGCCGGCGATCTGGGGGTGGGCGTGTGCGGTGCGTGTGACCGGATCGACGGAGGTCGGGGTCGTGCCGATCGTGGTGGCGGCGGCCGCCGCAGCGGCCGCTCCGGCGGCGCCGGCCGCGACCGCACCCGGTCGGGCCATGCCGGCCGCCGGGGTGCCCGGACGGGCAGCGGCGGCGACGAGGGCCTGGACTTGTTCGCCGTTGCGGAACCGTCGCAGGTCGTCACGCAGCGCGTGGGCGCTCGGGTAGCGCAGCTTCGGGTCTTTCGCGAGCAGCTTGGCGACGATCGCCTCGAACGGGCGGGGCATGCCCTCGACGAGCTGGTTGAGCGGCGTCGGCTTGTCGTGGACCTGC
Organism: Ilumatobacter sp.; assembly: GCA_020439405.1. Lineage (GTDB taxonomy): Bacteria > Actinomycetota > Acidimicrobiia > Acidimicrobiales > Ilumatobacteraceae > Ilumatobacter. The sequence goes on from JAGQSS010000438.1 coordinate 1,918, forward strand.
TTGTACGCGATCGCGACCGGGTTCTCGCCGGTGAACGGCGGCCGACCGGCGACCATCTCGTACATCACGATGCCGAGCGAGTACAGGTCGCTGCGCGGATCGGGCTGGGCGCCCTGGGCCTGCTCGGGGCTGAAGTAGCTGGCCGTGCCCATGACCGAACCGGCCTGGGTGAGGTTCGACTCGGTGCCGGCGTTCATGGCGCGAGCAATGCCGAAGTCGGCGACCTTCACCTGACCGTTGGCGCCGACCATGATGTTGGCCGGCTTGATGTCGCGGTGGGCGAGACCGGCCTCGTGCGCGAACCCGAGCGCCGCGGCGACCTCGCTGGCGATCTCGGCCGCCTGCTTCGGGGTCAGCTGCTGGTTCGTCTTGAGGATCTCGGCGAGGCTGCGACCCTGCACGTACTCCATGGCGATGAAGTAGGTGCCCTCGTACTTGCCCCAGTCGTACACGTTGACG
>JAGQSS010000439.1 GCA_020439405.1 Ilumatobacter sp.
ACAGCTGGGTGCGCACCGCGACCGATCGCCACGTCGATCACGATCGTGATCGAGGCCCCGACCGCGAGTCCGTCGGCCAGTGTGCACACGACCGAACCAGACTCCGTGACGCATTCCACCCTTGCATCTGTCGACGACGACGACTGAGCGGTCAGCCCGCGCGGCATCGTGTCGGTCACCGTGATCGGGCCAGGATCGGCCGTCGGCCCGTCGTTGCGCAACGAGATCGTGAACGACCCAGTGCCGCCTTCCTGCCACGCACCCGCACGGGCGGTCTTGTCGACAACCAGGGTTGACAGACCCGGCACGACGATCTCGTCGTCATCGGTCACCGGCACATCGGGGTCGATCGGCGGCTGGGTGGCGCTGGCCTCAACGATGTTCGTCACGCCCGGGTAGGCCTCGGGAAGCACGAGCACAGTCACCTCGAGCGAGGGAGCCGCGCCGCCCGGCTCGATCGCGCTTGCGAGCGAGTACTCGACCACCGTGCCGGTCGCGGCATCACCGGTGACCGAGACCTCGTTCCAGTCCGTCCCTTCAAACCCAACGTACTCGAGCCCCGCGGGCAGCGTTTCGGTGACGGTCACGCCTGTTGCGGTCGACGGCCCCGCCGACGACACGGCGATCTCGAACGCGAGCTCGCCTCCCACGACGACGGATGCGGCGTCGTGCGTCTTGACGACGCTCAGCGCCACGCGCTGCACGACGTCGACAGTGGCGTCGTCGGTGTTCGGGTTGGGGTCAGGGTCCGGCTCGGTCGTTTGAGACGACACGACGGCGGTGTTGGTGTGCACACCCTCGGCGACGGCCGGGTCGACGTCGATCAGCAGCGTGATCGCCGGCGCCGTTACTCCCGCCGCCAGGCGTGCGACATCCAGCTCGCACACCACCTCACCCTCGACTGTGGCAGATGCCTCGCACACCCACTCCGACGCGGCGACCGAAGCAAAGGTGAAGCCCAACGGCAGCTGGTCGGTCACGACGATCGGGCCGACAGCATCCGACGGGCCGTGATTGTGCACCTCGAGCAGGTAGCGCACCTGGTCGCCGGCGATGACCTCGGTGACCGGGTTGCCGTCGGCGTCGACCGCCGTCTTGACGATGCCCAGGTCGGCACGGGCGTCGACGGTGATCTCGGCCGGGTCGTCTTGGCTGTGCGCACCGCGGCTGTCGGTCCACGTCAGCTCAGCGACGTTCTCGAGTACCGAACCCTGCAGCGTGGCGGCGTCAACGAGCGCGGTGACGGCTATCGTCGTTTCTCCGACGGGATGCCCGTCGAACTCGCAGACGGCGGTGTCGACGTCGCAGGCCCAGCCTGTTCCCGACATCGCGGTCACACTCAGCCCCGCGGGCACGACATCTGCGATGCGGGCGTCGGCGACAGAGGGGCCTGCGTTGTCGATCGTGATCTGGTACTGCACTTCGGTGCCGGCCACCCACGGGCCCGCCTCGACGTCCTTCACGATCGTCATGTCGGCCTGCGTGATGATGTCGGTCGGGTCGGCCGCGCGATCGTTGTCGGGGTTCGGATCTTCGGGCCCGTCGACGGTGGCGACGTTCTCGAGCCCCAACTGTGCGGGCATGACGTCGGCGAGATCGACGGTGAAGACGATCATGATCTGCTCCCCTACGCCTAGCGTCGTCGAGGCGTCGCCCACCGACCAGGTCAGCTGTGCGCCCGCCTCGGCGGGCTCGACCGCGGTGGCGGCTCCGCCGGCCACGGCGACGGTCGCCGAATCGGCCGCGTAGCTCATGCCCGCGGGTAGGGTGTCGACGATCTCGATGGGTCCCGACGACACGCTGGGCCCCTCGTTGGTGACGACGAGCGTGTACTCGAGCGTCGCCCCGGCGATCGCCTCACCCGTATGCGACTTCTCGATCGCCAGGTCGGCAACACGTGTCGATCCGGTGTCGTCGACGTCCTCGGGCTCGTTCACCCCGTTGGTGGCCGAGGCCACCGCGGTGTTGACGATGTCGCCCTCGAGGGCCGCATCGCTGTCGAACGTCACGATGAGGGATGCCGTGGCCCCTGCGATCAGATCGGCCCCAAGTCCGAATACCTGATCTCCTGTGGCCGGCCCGTCGGTGCGCGCCCAGGACGCCCCCGACAAGCCTTCGTGCGACGCATACGTCAGCCCGTCGGGCGCCTCGTCGCGCACCTTCACACCCCGCGCGTCGGCGGGACCATCGTTCGTCACGGCGATGCGGTAAGACACGGGATCGCCGGCCTCGAAAGGCGGCACCGGGTCGAGCGACGCCGCATCCACCCACGCGCCGCCCGAGAACACCACGCGGGTCTTGGCGACCGCGAGCGTCGCCTCCGAGCCCGGAGTGACCTCGACCGTCGAGACGTTGTTGTCGGGGTCTGGGTCGGTC
>JAGQSS010000043.1 GCA_020439405.1 Ilumatobacter sp.
CGCCGAGGTCGCGCTCGACCTCGGGGGCGACGCTCGACCGGTTGTGGTAGACGACCTCCATCCCGAACGCCGCGGCACGTACTGCGACCGCCCGACCGATCTCGCCCATCCCGACGATGCCGAGGCGACGACCCCCGATCGACCGTCCGAGCATCATGAACATCCCCCACTGCCAGGCGGCGCCCGACCGGATCAGACGCTCCCCCTCGCCCAACCGGCGCGTGGTCATCAGGATCAGGCCGAGCGCGAGGTCGGCCGTGGCGTCGGTCAGGACGCCCGGCGTGTTCGTGACGACGACGCCGCGCGCACGGCACGCGTCGACGTCGATGTTGTTGTAGCCGACGGCGACGTTCGCCACGACCCGCAGGCCGGGTGCCGCGTCGAGGAAGGCGTCGTCGACCCGGTCGGTCAGCAAGGTCACGGCGGCGTCGGCCGTGGCGAGTTGCCGGTCGCGGACGTCGCTCGGGATCGGGTCGTCGCCGTCCCAGGCCCAGACGTCACCGGCGTCGCCCAAGACGGCGAGCCCCGCATCGGGAATGCGCCCGGTGACGACGATCTTCGGGTGGCCCATGGCGGGCCACCGTACCGAACCGTCAGGCGCGAGCGACGCGGACGCGCTGGTAGGTCCGCGTGTTGTCGGCGGCGACGTCGGCGGCGAGCCGGTCCCATGCCTCCTCGGCGGTCGATCCCTCCGCGCACGCGACCTCGACCTGGCCGGCGAAGCGTTCGGCCTCGGCGATCCAGACCGGCTCGACCCGCAACAGGCGCCCGTCGAGCCCGCGGACGTGGTTCTCACGGAAGTCGAGGGTCGTGCGCCAGCCGTCACGTTCGAGCTGACGACGCACCGCCGGCTCGAGCAGGGCGCCGTGTCGACGCTCCCGCTGGAATCCTGGTCTGCGCATCGAGCTGGCCACGGACCCATTGTGAACGAGTGCGCCTGTGGAACGTCAGCCCCATAACCGTGTGAATTTCCTGGGGATTGTGAACTGGTGAACTGTGGGTATCTGCGGGATCACACCCGTTCGGCGACGAGCACCGGGATCACGCGTCCGTGCTCGGTCGCCGTCACCTCGTAGTCGGCGTAGTTCGGGAACACCGCGACCGATCGGTCCCACCACTCGGCCCGCTCGTCGCCGGTCACCTCCCGCACCCGGTAGTCGTGCGGCGCCGGGCCGTCCTGGATCATGATGTTCGGGTCGGCGACCAGGTTGGCGTACCACGCCGGATGGCTCGGCGCCCCGCCGTACGAGGCGACCAGTGCGTATGCGCCATCGTGCTCGACGCGCATGAGCGCGATCTTGCGGACCTTGCCCGACGACGCGCCGCGCATCGTGACGACGATGATCGGGATACCGGTCTCGCGCAGCGTGTTCGCCTCGGTGCCGCCGGACGCCTCGTACGCGGCGACCTGGTCGCGCACCCATTCGAGCTTGGACGGTTCGTACTCACCTTCGATCGGCATGACCGTGAGCGTACGACACGAACCGGACAGTACGGTGAAGGCGTGTCCGACGTGTTCCATCTGAACCTCACCCGCGCCGACCTCGACGGTGCGACGCTCGCGATCCTGCCGGGTGACCCCGGGCGCGTCCCCAAGATCGCCGAGCGGTTCGACGACCACCGCTTCCTCGCCTCGAACCGCGAGTACACGAGCCACCTCGCCCGGGTCGGCGACACCCCGATCGTCGTCTGCTCGACCGGCATCGGCGGTCCGTCGCTGTCGATCGCGGTCGAGGAACTCGCCCAGCTCGGCGTCCGCACGTTCTTGCGCGTCGGCACGACGGGCGCGCTGCAGCCCGACATCGCCGTCGCCGACGTGATCGTCACGACGGGTGCCGTCCGCCTCGACGGTGCGAGCCGGCACTTCGCGCCGCTCGAGTACCCCGCGGTCGCCGACCTGGCGTGCGCGAACGCACTCGTCGACGCAGCGAACGACCTCGGCCTGACGGTGCACACGGGCGTGACCGCCTCGTCCGACACCTTCTACCCGGGCCAGGAGCGCTACGACACGGTGTCGGGCTACGTGCGACGCGAGTTCCAGGGCAGCGCCGCCGAGTGGACCCGCCTCCACGTCCTCAACTACGAGATGGAGGGCGCGACCCTGCTCACCCAATGCGCCACGAACGGTTGGCGGGCCGGCATGGTCGCCGGCGTCCTCGTGAACCGCAATGCCCAGGAGATCCCCGACCCGTCGGTGCACGACACGGTCGAGGCGAACGCCGTGGCGACCGTGGTCGCCGCGGCGCGTCGGCTCGTCAGCTCCAGCTGAGGACGTCGTCGGCGTTGCGCGGGATCTCGAGCCAGGTCCGGCCGGGCTGGAGTCCGAGCTCGTTCAGATCGTCGATGTTGTCGAACAACCCGACCGGATCGGTCTGGGCGAAGCGGAGCCAGATCCCCTCGCGCACCGTGCCACCGGTGAACACGTAGACCGGGTTCGTGCCCTGGGTCTGGGCGTCGGGGTTGCCGTCGAACACGTTGACGCCGTAGTCGGCGAGCATCACCACGACGTTGTCGGCCCAGATCTGCTCGACACCGTCGCTCGTCTCGGTGTTGTGGTCCTGACCCTCCTGCTCGCGGAAGTAGCGGCCGCTGTCGGGGTCGTACGTCCACACCGCGTCGATCGAGTCGAGTGCGATCTGGATCTCGGTCGCCGGGTCGCCGGTCGGGACCTCGTCGAGGCCGAGGTACGGGAAGACCACCACGGGCCGTCCGGCGTCGTCGGTCGTCTGGTCCCAGAGCACGTCGGTGCTCGAGTACAGGTTGTTCGGTGCCGTGCGCCCGGAGCGGCGGTAGTAGCCGGGGGTGTACCGGGCGTCGAGGTCGATCATGTCGGAGTCGCGGATCGCCCGGGTCACGGAGGCGTTGCCGCCACTCCAGGCGAACAGCGGCTGCACGAACATCCGCAGGATGTTGACGTCCTGGGCGCGGCCCGACCGTATCGGGCCGACCGGGTCGGCGTCGTCGGAGTGGAACACCGCCGCGAGTCGGGTGACGCTGTCGTTGATGACCTCTTCGATCACGATGTCGGCGCTGTTGAGACCGGCCTGCGGCGTCGACGTCGGGCCGGCGTTCGTGATCTTGACGATCAGTGCCGGACGGTCGGGGATCTCGGCCTCGGCGGCGATCGGTGCGCCGGTGAGCGGCATGCGGAGGATGTCGGGCACGGTCGTCGTGGTCGACGTCGCCGGCTCGGTCGTCGTCGTCGTGGTCGGCGCCTCGGTCGTGGTGGTGGTCGTCGCCTCGGTCGTCGGCGCGGCCGTCGTCTCGACCACGGTCGTCTGGGCCTCGTCATCGCCACCCGAACAGGCAGCGGCCACGATCGCGACGGCGAGGGCCGCCGCCAGGGTCTTCGTTCGGTTCACAGTTCCCTCAGCAGTGCGATGCGCTCTTCGAGCGGTGGGTGGGTGTCGAACCAGTGATGCGCTCCGCGAAGACGACCGTCGTCGCCCAGACCGCTCATCGGTTGCTCGATCCACAAGTGTGCCGTAGCCGTCGACGCGGAATGCGTCGCGGTCTGATCGGCCTGGAGCTTCTCGAGCGCGGCGATGAGCCCCGGCGGATACCGGGTCATCTGGCACGCGCTCACGTCGGCCAGCGTCTCGCGCTGGCGGGAGATCGTGGCCTGCATGGCCTTGGCGACGATCGGGGCGACGATCAGCAGTCCGAAGCCGAGGAAGGCGAGCGGGTTGTTGCGATCGGCGTGGTCGCCGGCGCGGCGGATGCGACCGCCGTTCCACCACATCGTGCGGATCGCGAGATCGGTCATCAGGGCGACCGCACCGACCATCGTCACCGCCAGGGTCGACACGAGGATGTCGTAGTTCCGGATGTGGCTCAGTTCGTGGGCGACGACGCCTTCGAGCTCGACCCGGTTCATCTGCTCGAGCAGCCCGGTGGTGACAGCGATCGCCGCGTGTTGCGGATTGCGGCCGGTGGCGAACGCGTTCGGGGCGGGATCGTCGACGACGTACACCGCCGGCTTCGGGAGACCGGACGCGATGCACAGCCCCTCGACCAGGTTGTGCAGGCGGGCGTACTCGTGCTCGTCGGCGGGACGGGCCCGGCTGACCCGGAGCGCGATCGCGTCGGCCTTCCAGTACGACGTGAACGCCACGCCGGCGGCGATGAGCAAGGCGATGACCGTCATCACCCAGCTGCCACCGCCGAGCAACCAGCCGATCAGTGCACCGATCAGGGTGACGACGACGACGAAGGCGAGGACGAGGAGCGCGCTGCGGCGCTTGTTGGATCGGATCAGTTCGTGCATGTGTGGGGGTTCGGAGGGGACGGGTCGGCGATCAGAATTCGACGGTGGGCGTGGAGCGGGCCGCCTCGTCGGCCTCGAAGTACTCGCGACGCTCGAAATGCAGCATCCGGGCGAAGATCATCGTCGGGAACTGCTGGAGCTTGTTGTTGTACGCGAGCACACTGTCGTTGTAGTACTGCCGGGCGTAGGCGACCCGGCCCTCGGTCGAGCTGAGTTCTTCCTGGAGCGCCAGGAAGTTCGTGTTGGCCTTCAGGTCGGGGTAGGCCTCGCCGAGTGCGAACAGCTGGCGGAGGGTGCCGGTGAGGGCACCCTCGGCCTGGGCCTGAGCGGCCGGGGTGTCGGGCGCGGCCACGGCCGCGTTCCGGGCGGTGATGACGGCGTCGAGGGTCGCCTGTTCGTGTGCCGCATACCCTTTGACGGTCTCGACCAGGTTCGGGATCAGGTCGAGGCGTCGCTTGAGCTGGACGTCGATCTGCGACCACGCGTTCTCGATCTGGTTGCGACGACGGATGAGCCCGTTGTACGCCACGATCAGGTACGTCACCATCGCCACCAGGACGATCAGCACGATGATGACGAGCGGCCACATGGCGGTCCAGTCTACGGGTTGGCGGCCGCCCCGACCGGGACTATCGAGCGTCGACGAGTGCCGCGTACCTCGAGAGGTATTCGGCCGCGAGCCGCGACATCGCGAACTCGTCGGCCCGCCGTCGGCCGGCGTCGACCAGCCGCTCGGCGCCGACCCGGTCGGCCAACACCCGCCGGAGGGCATCGGCCAGCGCGTCGACGTCGCCGGGTGGCGTCAGCACACTGTCGACGCCGTCGGTCGCGACGTTGCGGTAGCCGTCGAGCGCACTCGCCACGACCGGCGTGCCCGCCGCCATCGCCTCGATCAGCACCACGCCGAAGGACTCGCCGTGGAGTGACGGCGCACAGAAGACCGAGGCGCCCCGCATCCGGGCGAGCTTGTCGGCCTCGGTGAGGCGTCCGAGCCAGGTGATGCGCCGATCGGAGCCGTGGAGCGCCCGCAACCTCGGCGTATCGGGCCCGTCACCGGCGACCCACAGTTCGACGTCGAGGTCGAGCCGGGCGAACGCGGCGAGCAGCACGTCGAGCCCCTTGCGCTCCTCGTGGCGACCGAGGAAGAAGATCGACGGCCGGCCGTCGGGCGAGCGGTACGGCTCGACCGAGGCGATCTCGGACGTCTCGACCCCGTTGAACAACAGGTCGTACTCCCCGCCCAGACTGCCCTGCGCCAACGCGAGCGCGTCTTTCGAGACGACGACCTTGGTGTCGATCCGCTCGATCAGGCGGCGCAGCATCGGTGCGAACACCTGATAGCTGGTCGAGCGACCGGCGGCGTGGAACGTGCCGACGGTCGGCGCGGCGTGGAGGGTGACGGTGGTGATCGACGGCCCGGGCGCGAGCGGCTCGTGCACGTGGAGGACGTCGAACTGTTCGTCGCGCAGCGCGCGTACCGTGCGCAGCACGGCGGCCGGGTCGGGTGCGAGCGGGGCGATCGATCCGTTCGCTGCCGTCGGGAGACTGTCGCCGAGCGGGGTCACGAACGGTTCGGGTGGTGGACCGTCGCACGGGCCGAGCACGCGGACCTCGTGACCTTCCCGGCGCAGCTCGCGCGCCAGCCCGAGAACCTGTGCTTGTACACCACCCGGGATCGACAGGCTGTACGGGCACACCATGCCGACCCGGAAGCTCACGTCGTCGACGGTAGCGGACCCGCTCGGGAGACGACGGCGACGTCGGGGTGCCCGAATCGGCGCTCGATGTCGGCCGCCTCGACCGGCTGCGACAGCAGGAACCCCTGCCCGAGCTGACACCCGACGTTGCGCAACTCGCGGAGCTGTACCGCCGTCTCGATGCCTTCGGCGACCGTGAGCATCTCGAGCGACGCTGCCGTCTGCAGGATCGTCCGCGCCAGCGTCGGGCCGTGCGGATCGTCGCCGAACGCCCGGACCGCGGAGCGGTCGATCTTGAGCAGGTCGACCGGCTGACGCTGCAGGGTGGCGAGCGAGCACTGCCCGGTGCCGAAATCGTCGACGGCGAACCGGAAACCGACGCCGTGGAGGCGCTCGATCGCCGCCGCCGCCCGGTCGCCCTCGTCGACCAACGCCGACTCGGTCATCTCGAACACCACCGTGCTCGGATCGATGTGGTACTCGTCGGCGATCGCGATCACCCGCTCGGCGAAGTCGGGTTGCCGGAGCTGCACGGGCGAGACGTTCACGCCGAGCATCAGGCCGGCGCGCCACCTCGACGCGAGCGCGAACGTCTCGGCGATCGCCCAATACCCGATCGGCACGATCAAACCGCTCCGGTCGGCGATCGGGAGGAACTCCGTCGCCGGGACCTCGCCGTGGTCGGGATGCCGCCAGCGAACGAGAGCCTCGGCGCCGACGACCTGGCCCGAGGCCAGCTCGACGAACGGCATGAAGACGATGCGGAGCTCCTGGCGGTCGAGCGCTTTGGCGAGATCGCCGCGGTACTCGAGATGCTTGGTCGCCACCATCCGCATCGCCGGGTCGAAGATGCGGATCTGACCCTTGCCGGCCCGCTTCGCCTCGTACATCGCGATGTCGGCGTCGCGCAGCACGCTGGTGGTCGACATGCCCGACGTGGCGATCGCCACACCGACGCTCGCCAACACGACGACCTCGTCGCTCCCGAGTGTGAGCGGCTCGTGGAGCGCCTCGAGGATCCGCTCTGCCACATCGATCGCCCGGTCGACGCCGCCACGGTCTTCGAGCAACAGCGCGAACTCGTCGCCTCCGAGGCGTGCCGCCGTGTCGCCGCTGCCCGCCGCTCGGCGGATCTTGTCGGCGATCGTCTTCAGGACCTGGTCGCCGGCCGCGTGCCCGAGGTTGTCGTTCACCGACTTGAAGTCGTCGAGGTCGACGAACAGGACGACGACCGGATCGGCGTCGGACCGCGCGATCCGGAGTGCGTGATCCATCCGGTCGAGGAACAGCGCACGGTTGGCCAGTCCGGTCAGCTCGTCGTGGAACGCCCGATGGCTCAGCTGACGTTCGAGGTTGCGCTGTTCGGTCACGTCACGGATCGTCAGCACGATGCCGTCGACCGCCGCCCCACCGACCAGATTGGCGACCACGATCGTCGCCCGTCGGAGTTGGCCGTCGACGTGGACCATCGACGTCTCGACCTCGGCCGTCGCACCGCTCCCCGACTCGACGACGTGCTCGACCTGGCGTCGCAGCACGTCGTGTTCGGCGACGTCGACGAGATCGGTGAACGAGCGGCCCGCCCAGTGGTCGGGGTCGTAGCCGAGCATCGCACGCAGCCCGGGGCTCGCGTACGTGATGGAGCCGGCGGGATCGATCAGCACGACCACGTCGGTCGAGTGCTCCACCATCGCAGCCAGTCGGTCGCGTCCGCGCTGCTCGCTCAAGGTGCGGACCTGGTCGACCAACCGCCACATGCGAGAGAGGGCGAGCACGATGACGAGCACGGTCGCGACCGACACGACGACCGACGACGAGCGCGACGACAAGCCGGTCGCGAGCATCAGCAGCAGCGCACCCAGCGGGACGAGCGCCGCGAACAACAATCCGAAGATCTGCGTCCAGTGCACGCGCGGGGCCTTGTCGGGTTGGACCACCCGCTCGGCCATCAGACAGCTCGCGCCGACCAGCAACGCACCGGGCACGGGAGCCACGGCCTGCCAGGCGCCCGGGACGAGGACACCGTCGTAGGCGGCCCACCCACTGAGCGCGTGGCCGGCGCCGAGCAGCAGGAAGCCCAACGTGAGCACCCCGAACCGTCGTTCCGGGTCGCCGATCCGGCGGAAGGCCATCGTGGCGAGGAGTCCGTCGAGGAGCGGGAAGATCCAGACCCAGGCGGCGGCACGCAACGGGAAGCCCTCGTCGTCGAAGTACGGTCCGGCGACGGCCACCCACACGAGTGCGGTGACGGCGATCGAGTAGATGATCGGCTCGGAGCCGTTCAGGATGTCGCGCGACTGGCGCCGACTCGACGTGAGCCCGGCGACACCGGCGAACAACGCCGGGTATGCGAGCGCCGAGATCGCCTCGGCGTGACCGGGGAAGACGAGTGTGCCGGCAACCATCCGGTCGCCCTGGACCCACACGGCGCCGGCCAAGACCCCGAGTCCGATGGCGGTCGTCCACCACGGTACGGGCCGGACGGGTCGGGCGGCGACGATGCCGACGACGACGGCGGCCGCGGCGGCCGCCATGCCGCCCGTGCGCCACCACTCGGCCCACGCCTCGCCGTCGAGCGCGACGTACGCGACCACGCACGCCACGGCGCCGACCGCCGCGAGCACGGGTGCGAGCCAGGTCCGCCTCATTGTTTCCCCATCGGCACGGGGCGCGGCGAGGTTGAGCCGGTCCGCACCATGTCGTCGAGTGTACGCGAGCGCCATACGGTCGTTATCCGTAGCCCGGGTCGCTCGGCCAGTTGGGCTGGAAGAGGTGCCACTGGTAGGGAGCGCGTCGGATGAGGTGTTCGAGCTCGGCGGCCAGCGCCTGGGTCACGCGCGTGATGTCGACTCGGAGCCGCTCGCCCGAGCGCGTCGTGTCGATCGGCGGACGGACCACGCCGAGGTGACCGTCGGTCCGGTCGGTGAAGTACACCGCCGTCGGCAGGAGCGGCGCACCCGTGCGCAGCGACAACGTCGCCGGTCCGGCCGGGAGCGTCGTGGTCTCGCCGAAGAACTCGACCTCGATGCCGGTGCGCTGGATGTCACGGTCGCTCAGGAGGCACACGACGTCGTTGCGTTGCAGTGCCGCGAGCACCTCTTTGCCGGCGTCGGGGCCGAGGGCGACGATGTTCATGCCGAGCTCGTTGCGCAGTTCCTTGAACCACTCGAACAACTCGGGCGGTTCGATCGCCTCGACGACGGCGGTCACCCCGAGCCCGCGGTCGGCCAGCCACCGGCCCGCCCACTCCCAGCCACCGAGGTGCGGCAGGGCGAGGATCAGGCCCTTGCCGCCGGCGAGTGCCGTCTCGACGTGCTCGTACCCGTCGACGCGCATCCCGCGATCGACCGTCCGACGCGGGAGATGAGGCAGCCGAAAGCTCTCGAGCCAATACCGCGTGTACGAGTCGAAGGCGAGCTGGACCGCTCGACGGAGTCGGGCGCCACCCATGGTCGGGTCGGCCCGCCGGAGATGGCGTTCGATCATCGCGCGACGCTCGGCGTTGGCGAAGCTCGCCCCGAAGCCGAGCGCCGGTGAGATGCCCTGCGCGGCGAACCCGGGGAGGCCTCGCGCGGCGAGCGCTGCGAGTCGGAAGCCGCCGACGGTGGCGGCGTTGGCGATGTCGCGACGTGGATCGACCATCGCGTGCTATTGCTGCCGGCGGGGTACCCGTTCGCGCAGCGGCACGCGGGTGCTGCGTCGGGCGACGCGGGCCTCGCGACGCTCCTCGCGACGTTCGCGCCGGAGGTCGATGCGGGCCTGGGTGACGGGTGCGACCTCGGCCTGCGTCCAGACCTTGACGAACCGCTGGATCGCCGTGATCGTCGAGAGGATCAGCATGCCCCACAGGATCCACACGAGGGCCCCGTCGATCCAGGGCTCGAGGAACAGGCCGACACACAGCACGACGATCCGTTCGGCGCGCTCCATCAGGCCGCCCTTGGCGTCGAGCCCGAGCGATTCGGCCTTCGCACGCTGGTACGAGATGACCGACGAGACCGCCATCACGGAGAACGGCAACACGGTGAGTCGCGGGTCTTCGGTCTCGGCGAAGTAGTAGGTGATACCGCCGAGCAGCAAGGCGTCGGTGATGCGGTCGACCGTCGAGTCGAAGAAGGCGCCACGTTGGCTGGACGCCTGCGACGCCTTGGCCAAGGCGCCGTCGAGGAGGTCGGGCAACGCCGCGAGGATCACGAGCAGCAGGCCGAGACGGAGCCGGCCGGCACCGACCGCAACCGCCGCGCCGGCGCCGATCAGGAGGCCGACGATCGTGAGGTGGTCGGGCGTCAGTCCGGTCTTGCGGAGCGCCGCGCCGATGGGCTTGACGGCCGCGTCGACCGGCTTGCGGAAACTGCCGTCGAACATCAGCCGACTCCGTCGGTCCGGTCGTCACCGACACGGGGTTCGTCGAGTTCGGGGTTCGGTTCGGCGAGGTGCTGGATCACTCGGCCGTCGACCGCGTCGACGAGGACGAGACCGCGCTGGAGCGGCGGATCTTCGGGCGAATAGCAGAACACGCGCCAGGTGGGCCGGCTGCGAACGCCGTGCCAGACCTGCTGTGCCGAGGCGTGACCGACCGGGAACCCGATCGCCTGCTGGGCGGCGACCAGGGCGTCGCGCTCGTCGACGTGCATCCGCCATCCCGACGAGATGCTGAACAGGCCGGCCGCGGCGAGGATGACGCCGGCCCAGAACGTGCCACCGTTGACGAGCGTCGACGAGTCGGCGCTCGTCGCGTACCAGGCGAAACAGCCGATCGCGAGCGTGAGGTAGATGAAGCCGGGGATGCGGCGGCGGGAGTTGTCGGGGAACTCGTACGCGCCGGCGAACTCGGGTTGGAGGTCCTCGGGCAGTTCGTCGCGGATCTCGTCGCCGATCTCACCGGTCGGGAGATCGTCGGTTGATGTGTCGCTGGTCTCGTCGGCGGGCACGACGTTCGATTCGGCGACCTGGTCGGGCGAATTCATGGTGTCGCCAGCCTAACCGGCGAGGCCACGAGCCGGGTCAGACGGCCGGTCGGTCGGCGGGCCAGGCAGCGCGCAGTTTCCGTGCCGTGTCGACGAGCGGCTCGGGCAGGGTGCGGGTGTTGGCGACCGCCGTCATGAAGTTCGCGTCGCCCGTCCAGCGCGGCACGACGTGGACGTGCAGGTGCTCGCTCACCGATCCGCCGGCCGGTCGGCCGAGGTTGATGCCGACGTTGACACCGTCGGGGCCATATGCGGTCTTCACGGCGCGCACACCGTCGGTGACCGTCGACCACAACTCGGCCGTCTCTGCCGGGTCGAGATCCTCGAGGTTCGCCAACTCGCGGTACGGCAGCACGAGGAGATGCCCCGTGCCGTACGGGAACGCGTTGAGGATCGCGAAACAGGTCGCGCCGCGATGGACGATGTTCGCGTCCTCGTCGGACATGCCGGAGGCGAGGATGCGGGTGAAGATGCTCCCCTCCCCCGCTGCCACGTCGGTCGGGTCGAGCGACTGGACGTAGGTGGCGCGCCACCCGTTCCAGAGCCGTTCGAGCGGAGTCATCAGGCGGTGAGTGCCTGCTCGGTCGTCTGGGCGACCTCGTCGGTGAATCGGGTCACGAACGCACCGACGTCGACGCCGCGTTCGACCTCGCCACCGCGCGGGTTGACGCCGACCGTGCCGTCGGCGACGTCGTCGTCGCCCACCACGAGGATGTACGGGATCTTCTCGAGCTTCGACGAACGGATCCGCTTGCCGAGCGCGTCTCCGGCACCGATCATGTCGACACGCGCACCGGCCTGACCGAGCCGCTCCACGACCTGGCGGGCATACTCCTCGTGGGCCGTGGCGACCGGGAGCACCCGCACCTGGAGCGGTGCGAGCCACGTGGGGAAGTTGCCGGCGTAGTGCTCGAGCAGCACGCCGAAGAAGCGTTCGATCGACCCGAACAGCGCACGGTGCAACATGATCGGACGGTGCCGGTTGTTGTCGGCACCGACGTATTCGAGGTCGAACCGCTCGGGGAGCTGGAAGTCGGCCTGGATCGTCGACAGCTGCCACGAGCGGCCGATCGCGTCGCGAACGTCGATGTCGATCTTCGGACCGTAGAACGCGGCGTCGCCGTCCTTGACGGCGTAGTCGAGTCCGTGCCGGTCGAGCGCCTCGCGGAGCGCCTCGGTCGCCTCGTCCCAGATCTCGTCGCTGCCGACGTACTTGTCGGGGTCTTTCGTGGACAGGTTGAACGTGAAGTCGTCGAAGCCGAACGCCCGCAACACCGAGAGCACGAAGTCGAGCAGGCCGGCGATCTCGTCGGCCATCTGCTCCTTGGTGACGTAGATGTGGCTGTCGTCCTGCGTGAACCCGCGGATCCGCATCAGACCGTGGAGCGTGCCGGCGCGTTCGTACCGATAGACGTTGCCGAGTTCGAAGAGCCGCAAGGGCAGCTCGCGATAGCTGCGCTGCCGGCTCTTGAAGATCAGGCAGTGCATCGGACAGTTCATCGGCTTCATGTAGTACGTGCCGTTGTCCATCTCCATCGGCGGGTACATGCCGTCGGCGTACCAGCCGAGGTGTCCCGACGTCTCGAACAACTTGGCGTTTGCGAGGTGCGGCGTGAAGACGAACTCGTAGTCGCCGCGCTCGTGACGCAGACGGCTGTAGTCCTCCATGATCTTGCGGACGATCGCACCCTTCGGGTGCCACACGGCCAGACCGCCACCGAGCTCGCTCGGGAAGCTCAGCAGGTCGAGTTCGGTCGCCAGCTTGCGGTGGTCGCGTTTGGCGGCCTCCTCGAGCTGGTGGAGGTGCTGTGCCAGCGCTTCCTTCGACTCCCAGGCCGTGCCGTACACGCGCTGCAGCATCGGACCCTTCTCGTTGCCGCGCCAGTAGGCACCGGCCACCTTCTGGAGCTTGAAGTGGCCGAGCTTGCCCGTCGACGGCACGTGGGGGCCGACGCACATGTCGACGAACTCGGGCGAGTTGCGGTAGGCGCTGACGATGCCGCCCTGGATCTCGGTGGCGTCCTCGGCGTCGCTCGCCTGCTCACGGAACCGATCGATGAGATCGACCTTGTAGGGCTGGTCGGCGAACAGCTCGGCGCCCTCGTCCATCGTCATCTCGAGGCGCTCGAACGGCTGGTTCTCGGCGATGATCTTGCGCATCTCGGCCTCGATCGAGGCGAGGTCGTCGTCGCTGAACGTCTTGCCGCCGGGCAGCTCGAAGTCGTAGTAGAAGCCGTTCTCGATGGCCGGGCCGATCGAGAACTTGGCGCCCGGGAACAGGCGCGTGACCGCTTGGGCCATGACGTGCGACGTCGAGTGCCGCAGGACGTGGCGCCCCTCGTCGGTGTCGGCCGTGATGATCGCCACCTCGCTCCCGTCGGGGAGCGGTGCGGTCAGGTCGGTCTCGGCCCCGTCGACGGTCGCTGCGACGGCCGCCTTGGCGAGTCGCTTTCCGATCGATCCGGCGAGATCGAGCGCGGTCGAGCCCTCGGGCAGCTCGCGCTCGGATCCGTCGGGGAGAGACACCGTGATGTTGGCCATAACGGCCACCAGCCTACGAGCGCGATTCGCCTGATCGGAGCAGGTTTCGACCGGCCGCCGTCAGACGGCGACGAGGTGACGGTGCCCCTCGGCGGGCTCGTCGCCGACGGTGGCGACCCGGGACGGCGTCGCCTCCTCGACCTCGGGCTCACCGCTGTACCGGTTGTGGTACTGCTGCGCCGTCATCTCGCGGATCTCGAACATGACCTCGTCGATCATCGAGCGCCACGCCAGGTGCTCGGGACCACGGCCGCGGTAGCGGTCGGGGTGGATCGGTCGACCGATCGTGATCGAGCACTCCTTGCGGAGCTTCGGCAGCTTGGCGTCGATCGGCTGGATGTCGTCGGTGCCGGTGATGCCGACCGGGAAGATCGGGCAGCCGATCTGCATCGCGAGGCGGGCGGCACCCGTACGGCCCTTGTAGAGGTCGCCGTCGCGGCTGCGCGTGCCCTCGGGGAAGATGCCGAACAGTTCGCCCCGTTCGAGCACCTCCTGCGCGGCCTCGAGCGCGGCCTGGCTCTTCTCGCCGCCGGAGCGGTCGATCGGGATCATGCCGAGCGCAGGGAACACGTACTTGGTCTTCCACGAATCCATGTACTCGGCCTTGCCGACGAAGCTGATGTTGCGCGGCACGGTGAGCATCAGGAACGCCGAGTCGAGGAAGCTGATGTGATTCGGACACAAGATGGCCGGCCCGACATCGGGGAGGCGTTCGAAGCCCTGCTGGTGGATCGTCCACAACTTCGTGGCGATCGGGCGGACGACGCGACGCGACCGAGCCTGGAGCTGGTTGGTGCCGGCCGACTCGGTCATGCCCCCATCGTAGACATGACGGACGTCACAGGTGCGACGCCGACGTGGAGTGCCGATGAACGTTGGGTTTCCGGTCGGTCGGGGTCGCTGTGATCACACTGTCAGGCAGCCGTCAGAGC
This sequence comes from Ilumatobacter sp., assembly GCA_020439405.1. Classification (GTDB taxonomy): domain Bacteria; phylum Actinomycetota; class Acidimicrobiia; order Acidimicrobiales; family Ilumatobacteraceae; genus Ilumatobacter. Next base: position 14,405 of record JAGQSS010000043.1, read on the forward strand.
ACCACCCCGAGCAGTTCGGACGCCGCGCGCGTCGATTCGCCGCGTGCCGCCGCGGCATCGATCGCAGCGACCGCGCCCGGCGTGTCGAGGTCGTCGTCGAGCCGTTCGCGCACCGCGTCGAGCACGTCGCTCGCCGTGCCGTCGGCCGCCGACCGCCAGGAGGTCAGTCGTTCGACATTGCGGTCGATCAGGCCGTCGTCCCACTCCCACTCGGTGCGGTAGTGGTGTTCGATCAGCCCGAGCCGGATCGCCATCGGGTCGTAGGTCGCGCGGAGCCTGTCGACGAACACGAGGTTGCCGCGGCTCTTCGACATCTTGTGACCGTCCATGCTGATCAGCGCGGCGTGCATCCAGTGGGTGACGAACGGCTGACCGGTCGCCGCCTCCGACTGGGCCCGTTCACACTCGTGGTGCGGGAAGATCAGATCGGCGCCGCCGCCGTGCAGATCGATCGTCGTGCCGAGCTCGCGCAACGCCAGTGCGCTGCACTCGATGTGCCAACCGGGCCGGCCGGCGCCCCACATCGTGTCCCAGGACGGTTCGTCGGCGGCCGACGGGTGCCACAGCACGAAGTCGAGCGGGTGGCGCTTGTTCGGGTCGTCGACCTGTCCGCCGCGCTCGCGGGCGAGGTCGATCATCTCGGCTTCGGAGAAGTGGCTGAGCGAGCCGAACGACTCGAACTTCGACACGTCGAAGTACACCGAGCCGCCGGCCTCGTAGGCGTAGCCGGCGTCGAGGACCATCCCGATGAAGCCACGGATGTCGGGGATCGCCGACGATGCACGCGGTGTGCTCGCGACGGGCAGCGCGTTGAGGGCGACCATGTCGCGCTCGAAGCGGGCCTCCTCCGCGGCGGCGAGATCGAGATAGTGCACGCCGAGCTCGCGGGCCTTCGCGAACAGCGGGTCGTCGACATCGGTGACGTTGCGCACGCACGTGACCCGGTGGCCCTTGTCGATCAGGTGTCGCTGCAGCACGTCGTAGGCGATGAAGGTGTTGGCGTGGCCGAGATGGGTCGCGTCGTACGGCGTGATCCCGCACGTGTACATCAGGACGTCGTCGCCGGGTTCGAACGGCACGATGGCGCGCCGCGCGGTGTCGTAGAGCTGGAAGGTCATGCGTCGGGTGCAACCGTGCGCGGGTCGGACTTGATTCCCCACAACTGTGGGGCGACCCGGGTCTTGTAGCGCACGTTGAGCTGCAGCAATACGGCGGTAAACGCCTCGATGGCGGTCGCGTTCGACAGTTCGCCCGCGTCGAGCGGGCGACAGCCGGGGATCTTCGTGACGATCTCGCTGATCGCCGCGACGGCGTCGGCGTCGTCGCCACAGATCAGGACGTCGGATTCGATCGGCTCGCCGATCTGGCCGAGTTCGGTCGCCGGGAGGTGGTGGAACGCGGCGACGACCCGGCTCTTCGGTACCGCCGCCTGGACGTGGGCGGCGACGCTGCCTCGCGGCGGCACGAGCGGCTGGAACTCCTTGCCGACCCGCACGAGCGCGTTCGCCATGCTCACGACGATCTTGCCGCGGAGGTAGCGGGCGTGGCCCTGCGCCATGGTGGCTGCGGAGTCCCAGGGCGTGGCGATCACGACGATGTCGCAGTCGGCGGCCGACGCGTTGTCGCCGTAGCCGAGCAGGTCGTCGAGTTCGGGGTACTGCTCGACCAGGGCGTCGCGCGACTCCATCGCCCGATACTTCGACCGCGAGCCGATCACCGATTCGTAGCCGACACTCGCCAGCCGCGCGGCGAGGCTGCTGCCGGCCGGTCCGCTCCCCCCGATCACTCCGATACGCATGTGCGGAGCCTTGCACATCGGGCGCGCAGCGACCACCTCCGGACCACCGTGACGGGCGAACGTCACACGGGCTACGTTGCACGGCATGGGAATCCTCGAGGGCAAGAAGCTCGTGATCACCGGCGTGCTGACCGACGCGTCGTTGGCGTTCGGTGTGGCCAAGATCGCCATCGACGAAGGCGCCGAGGTGGTGCTCACCGGCGCCGGGCGTGCGCTCAGTCTCACGAAGCGGACGGCTCGCAAACTCGGTCAGGTGAACGGGGCCGACGTGCCGGTGTTCGAGTTCGACGTCACGGTGCCCGAGCACGTCGAGTCGGTGCGCGCCTCGGTCGCTGAGACGCTCGGCCACGTCGACGGTGTGCTTCACGCGATCGGCTTCGCACCCGAGTCGTGCCTCGGTGACGACTTCATGGACGCCCCGTGGGACGACGTCGCGGTGGCCATGCACATCTCGGCCTACTCGCTCAAGACGCTCGCCGAGGCGTTCCTCCCGCTGATGGGCCCCGGCGGATCGATCGTCGGCCTCGACTTCGACAATCAACAGGCGTGGCCCGCCTACAACTGGATGGGCGTCGCCAAGTCGGCGTTGCAGAGCGTGTCGCGGTACCTGGCGAAAGAACTCGGCCCGCAGCAGATCCGGTGCAACCTCGTCGCGGCCGGGCCGATCCGGACGATCGCCGCCAAGTCGATCCCCGGCTTCGCGCTGTTCGAGGACACCTGGGACGGACGCTCACCACTCGGCTGGGACGTCAACGACTCCGAGCCCGTCGCACGCGCCTGCGTGGCGCTGCTGTCCGACTGGTTCCCCGCCACGACGGGCGAGATCGTCCACGTCGACGGCGGGTATCACGCCGTCGGCGCCTGACGCAGCACCATCGCACCGAGCCAGTCACGGATCAGTGCCGCGCTCGTGCGGCTCGTGATGCCCGACAGAGCGTCGAACGCGTGCTGCGCGCCGTACACCGGCACGAACTCGACGGGCCGGCCCGCCGCGACGAGCGCCTCGACGAACTGGCGCCCCTCCCCCGGCGGCACGAGCGTGTCGTGGGTGCCGTGCACGATCAGGAACGGTGGCGAGTCGGCGTGGACACGATCGATCGGCGAGACGCGCCGGTACCGCTCCGGCTGCTCGTCGACCCTGGCGAGCATCACCTCGTTGCGGATCTTGTCCCAGTGGGCGCGGGTGCGATTACGGTTCGCCATGTCGTACACGCCGTACATCCCGACGCATGCGTCGACGCGCTCGTCGTCCGACCGCGCGGTGAGGGCCGCCATCGCAGCCAGATGGCCGCCGGCCGAACCGCCTGCGAGCACGACCGTCGTCGCGTCGACCCCGTGCTCCGCCAGTCCGGAACGCGCCCAGCGCACCGCATCGCGTACGACGTCGATCTGGTCCTCGACCGACACGTCGGGGGTGAACGGGTAGCGGATGCCCAACGACACCCAGCCGTCGAGCGCCAGCGCGTGGTACAGATCGCGGGCCTGGCGTTGCGGGTCGCCGCCCGTCCACCCGCCGCCGTGCACGTACACGACGACGGGCAGGTCGCGCCGTTCGTCGTCGTGACGGGTCAGGTCGAGCGTCAACCCGTCGCGCCATTCGATGCCGAGTCGTTCCGTGACCCCACCTGGCGTCGGGATCGGCCGGCCGCGCCAGCGACCCGGCCCGTGAGCGCGGTGGACGACCCCGGTGACACGACGTCGCAGGCGCCGGACGCCGACGACCGTGCGGGTCCGGACCCAGACGAGGAGCGCGACCGACGTGACGAGCAGCACCGTGCCGGCGACGCCGAACGCCGATGACACACCGCCGCCGGCGAGGCCGAGCGCCAGCGCCACGACGTGGATCGCGAGCCACAACGGAGCGGTCTCGGTGACCACCATCGCCGGGAGCCACCACGGCGAGTAGCGGCGC
>JAGQSS010000440.1 GCA_020439405.1 Ilumatobacter sp.
CGAGCCGGCCGGCCCGACCACCGCACGCCACTCACAGGAATCGCTGCCCGAACAGGGGAACGTCAGGTCAGCAGGCCCCAAGAACACCACTTGCTCAGCAGTCTCCTAGCCGGTTCTGCTCCGCCGTCAGCCGATCGGGTCGGGTTCGCACCCGATGTAGACGGCGACGTTCTGGGCGTGTCGGGCGAACACGGACGCGATGTCGCCGATGTCCGGCTCGCCGATCCGGGCGAGCCAGATGTCGCGCTGCTCGAGGACGCCCGGGCAGCCGCTCTCGACGGCGATGTCGACCGTCTGCTGCACGGTCGCCGGGATGTCGCCCTCGAACGGCACGTCGGCGCTGGGCCGGATCTCGATGCGGCGTCCGTCGACGGTGTCACCGACGAACACCAGCTCGATCTCGGCCGAGGGCGGCGGCGTGGTGGGCGGTGCGACGACGGCGCGACACGCGGCGGTGGTGCCGATGCGCTCGTCGTCGGATCGGACGCAGCGCAGCTCGAGGAACGTCTCGACGTCGTAGCCGATGATCCCGGGGTACCGGCCGACCTGGGAGCGGAACGCGTCGTAGGAGTTGCACGCCAGCAGTGCGTCGTCGAGCAGTCGGACCTGATCGTCGGGTTCGATCGCGCGGGATGCGATCCGGACCCGCTCGGCGCAGCCGGTCGGGGCATCGTCGGCATCGCCGCCGGGGGTGCAGGCGGCGAGCGCGGGGAGTGCGACGACCGCGAGGATCGCGAGGGAGCGGGGGATCGAGCGGTTCACCTGGCCTCATGGTGGCGCGTCGCCACTGCCGATGCCAGCACCCCCGGTCACGCGCCGTGGCCCGATGCCCACGACGCGCACCACCGGCGTAGCCTGGATCCGATCAGTGACGACGGCACGTTGGGGGTGCCATCCATGCCATCCCGGACCGACAACCGGAGCGTTCGGTGACGACGCTCGAGGCGCCGCCGGTCGCCCGCGCCCCGTCGACATCGTCGACCGCGTCGATCCGGTATCTCCCGGGTCTCGACGGGATGCGTGCCCTCGCCGTCGTGGCGGTGATGGTGTACCACGCGAACCCCGACTGGTTGCCGGGCGGCTTCCTCGGCGTCGAGGTGTTCTTCGTCCTGAGCGGCTACCTGATCACGCTGCTCCTGTTGCACGAACACGAGTCGAACGGGCGGATCGACCTCGGACGGTTCTGGCTGCGGCGCGCGAAGCGGCTGCTGCCCGCCCTGTTCGTGTTGCTGTTCCTCGTGCTCGTCGTGACGGCGGCGTTCCGGACGGCCGCGCTCGGGCGGCTCCGCGGCGACCTGCTCGCCGGACTCACGTACGTCTCGAACTGGTACCAGATCTGGTCGGCGCAGGGGTACGCCGCTGCCGGCGAGTTCGCACCGCTCCGCCACCTGTGGAGCCTGGCGGTCGAGGAGCAGTTCTATCTCGTCTGGCCGCTGGTGATGGTCGCGCTGCTGCGACGGCGTGCGAGTTGGACGCCGACGCTGGTCGCCGCGTGGCTGGTCACGATCGCCACGCTGGTGACGGTCGGCGTCGGTCTCCTGCACCACTCCGGCCGCATCGGTGCCTGTTCCGCGACCCCCGAGGCGTACTGGTCGCTCGGCGAACGCTGCGTGTCGAAGGCCGATGCGTTGTACCTCTCGACGATCACGCGCTCGAGTGGGCTGCTGTTCGGTGCGGCGCTCGCGTTCCTCTGGCGACCCGAGGCGCTGGCCCGCGGCCCCGTGCGCCGTCACGGCCCCTTGTTCGACGTCCTCGGCGTCGCCGGGCTCGCGACGCTCGGCGTGCTGGCGTGGCGGCTCCACTTCGTCACCCCCTCCGGCGCCGACGACGTGTTGTTCCGCGGCGGCTTCCTCTTCACCGACGTCGCCACGCTGGTGGTGATCGCGGCGGTGGCGCACCCGACGGCCCGACTCGGCATCGCGCTCGGCCTGCGGCCGCTGCGCTGGATCGGGACCCGCTCGTACGGGCTGTACCTCTACCACTGGCCGATCTATCAACTGATCCGCAAGGTGGCGGGCAACCGACTGACCGTCGAACAGTTCGTCGCCGCCGTGGCGCTGACCGTGCTGATCGCCGAGCTGTCGTTCCGGTTCGTGGAGCAGCCGATCCGGACCGGCGAGTGGCGGTACCAGCTGCGCCGGATCTGGAACCAGGACGAACCGACGGCGCGGCTGGTGCTGTTCTCGACCGCCGTCGTCTGCCTGCTCGTCGGCACGTTCTCAGTGGTACGGCTCCAGCAGGCCGACGCCGTCGCATCGACGATCGAGGCGGCCCTGGTCGACGGCGAACGAGACACCGTGACGATCGACGAGTTGCTCGACGGCACGGCGGGGGAGAGCGTGGCGGCGCGGGAGGTGCGGGTCGC
>JAGQSS010000441.1 GCA_020439405.1 Ilumatobacter sp.
CGAACTCGTCGGCACGGATCTGCAGCGGATCGGACAGGTCGGCCAGGAGACGCGCGAGCAGCGAACGCGCCCGCCCGACCGGATCGGTGCCGTACACGTGGAGCGGTCGGCGGAGTTCGGCGTCGAAGGTGCCCCCGAGATCGCCCACCATCGGCGACGCACCACCGACGGCGCGCCACGCGCCGAACCAGCCGCGACGTCCGGCGCCGCCGCCGGCGATCGCCCAGAGTTCGGCGGCATCGATCGGTCCGGCATCGGCCGACTCGACGTGATCGCACGTCAGTCCGAGGAACGCCGCGTGACGCCACAGTTCCTCCGCCGCCAGCTCGATCGCCCGACGCCCGACCAGGCCGTCGCCGACGAGATCGAGCTCGTCGAAGCGCGCCCGCCACGCGAAGGCCTCGTCGTAGAGGGCGGCCCCGGTCGCCCCGAGGGTGCGCGCCGCCGGGCGCGCCAGCGCGGTGTCGATCGCCACCGTCATCCGGACACCCAGGCGGCCGGCGGCAGCGGTGGTGGGGTCAGCAGTCGCTCGACCCATGGCAGATCGAACCAGTCGCGCAGCCGCCGTTGGTAGTCGTCGCAGACGTCGGCGCGCCGGTCGCACTCACCGGCGAGCCGTTCGAGTTCGCTCGCCGCGAGCGCGAGGTGGCCGCCGGTGGCGTCGACGGCGTCGTCGTGGATCGTGGCGATCGGTCCGATCGCGCCGATGGTGCCGGCGTCGAAGCGCCGGTGAAAAAAAGGTGAGATCGTCGCCGGACCGCCGCAGGTCGGCGGCCGCGGCGCGGTAGACCGAGGCTCGGGTCATGGGTCACCTCCGATGGGTCGGTGTCGTCGGGCGGTGCGCCGATGAGGACGAACCTACGACCGACCTCGTCGAGGTGACATGGGGACGAGTCCCCGACCATTGCCGGGCGTGTCAGCCGCAGTCGATGTCGAAGTCGACGGTGCCGGCGTCGGCGAACTGCGCTGCGCCGGAGATCGTGTTGCCGTCGCGTTCGTAGGTGACGTCGTCGGTCTCCTCGCCGGAGAAGTCGCCGCCGAACCGGGCGAACGGTTCGCCGTCGTTCACGCGGAACGTGAACTCGAGGTCGTCCCCGAGGTCGACGATGATGTTCGCGGCGCCCTCGAACGCGGGGTTGACCGCCTCGCAGATGAGGAAGTCGCCGCCGAGGTCGACGTAGCCGCCCTCGTCGGAGTCCCACATCTGGGCGTAGCCGGCAGCTTCGTACGTCTGCCCGCCGCCCGTGATCGTCCCGGTCGGGTCGGCGAGTTCGGCCGGGTCGGCCGGGACCTCGTCGATCTCGACGCCGCCCGGCACGATCGTGGTCGCGACGGCTGCGTCGTCCTGGGCGGGCGGGGTCGGCGGAGCGCCCGACTCGCTCTCGGTTGCGACGTCGGCGTCAGCCGCGTCGTCCGCCGACGAATCGTCGTCGCCGCCGCATGCCGAGATCGCCAAGATGGCGACGACCGGCACGATCATCGTGTTCGACAGGGGGTTCCGCATGCGAACGACCGTACCGAGGTACGCCGAAGGATTCCTCGAAGAACGCTCGGGCGGTGTCGGGTCAGGCGAGCTGGGCGGCGTCGAGCGCGTAGAGGTCGTCGGCGTTCGCCTGGACGGCCGGGAGCAGGCCCTGCACCGTCGGGAGGATCTGCTCCCCGAAGAACTTGGCCGAGACGAGCTTGGCGCGGCCGAAGTCGTCGCCCCGTTCTGCGGCGGCCGTCGCACCCTTGGCGACGAGCCCTGCGCACACGGTCGTGGCGAGCAGGCGCAGGTAGGGCACCGACGCGCCGAGCAGGCTCTTCGGGTCCGACTGGCCGACCTCGACGAGGTGGCTGGTCGCCGTGCGGGCCGTGGCGACGGCCTCGCGAAGACGGTCGCCGAACGCGCCCATCCCGTCGATCGAGTCGGTCGCCTTGGCGTGCTCTTCGCACTCGTCGAGCAGGTCGGTGACGACACCGCCGCCCCGCATGCCGAGCTTGCGGCCGACGAGGTCGGCGGCCTGGATGCCGTTCGTGCCCTCGTAGATGGCGGCGATGCGGGCGTCGCGGTAGTGCTGGGCGACGCCGGTCTCCTCGACGTAGCCCATGCCGCCGTGGACCTGGACGGCGAGCGACGTCATCTCGTTGCCGACATCGGTGCACAGACCCTTGGTGAGCGGGATCAGCAGGTCGGCGCGCTCCTGCCAGCGGCGGGCCTCGTCGACGTCACCGGCGGCCTTGGCGGCGTCGGCACGGTCGAGGGCGGCGGCGTTGGTGTAGACGAGGGCGCGCATCGCGTCGATCCACGAGCGCTGCGTCATCAGCATGCGGCGCACGTCGGGGTGCTCGATGATCGGGCTCGAGACGCCTGGCGCGGCGCCG
>JAGQSS010000442.1 GCA_020439405.1 Ilumatobacter sp.
CACCGAGTACGGCTACGAGTTCGGAACCGCCCCGGACCGGCTGCGTCGCCTCGGCGCCGACCTGCCCCGCATGAAGGCCCGCCTCGAGAAGCTGAACCCGGCGCCGGTCGGTGACCTACCGATCCTGATCGGCGGGTCGGGTGAGAAGGTGACCCTCCGTCTCGTCGCGCAGTACGCCGACGCGTGGAACACGTTCGGTCCGCCGGAGCACTTCGCCGCCAAGTCGAAGGTGCTCGACGAGTGGTGCGCGAAGTACGACCGTGACCCGTCGACGATCGAGCGCACCGTCGCGGTGAACGCCGACGACGTGCACGACGTCGAGCGCTACGTCGAGGCCGGCGCCTCCCACGTCATCGTGATGGTCGGCAACCCGTACGACCTGACGCCGCTCGAATCACTGATCGCCCAGCGCGACCAGCTCAACAGCTGACCTGTGCATTCGCCGATTGGTGGATCAGGCGGCCGTGAGGACCGGCGCCGGGGCCGGACGGGCCGCGACCATGGCGAGGCGGCCGAAGGCCCGGATGCGGGCGGCGGCGGGTTCGGTCGGATCGGTGACGATGCCGGCCAGGGTGGCGCTGGCGCCACGGGCGAGAGCACGGTCGGCGAGGGCGTCGACGAGAGCGGGCTCGACGACGTCGATGCCGAACTCGGCGACGACCGCTGCCAACCGATCGAGATCGGTGTAGAGCAGGTCGTGTTGGTTCATGTCCATCACGCTACGGATGGCGGAGGTCAATGAAAAGCGATGCTTTCTGCTCAAGAGCATCAGCTAGCCTGATCATGTGATCGACCTCCGCCAGCTCGAGCTGAAGCACGTCGTCGCCCTCGACGCCGTCGCCTCCGAGGGCACCTTCGGTCGTGCCGCCGAGCGACTCGGCTACACCCAATCGGCGGTGAGCCAGCAGATCGCGGCGCTCGAACGGATCCTCGGCGACAAGGTGTTCGACCGGCCCGGCGGTCCTCGCCCCGTCGTCCTGACACCGCTCGGTGCCGAGCTGCTCGAACGGGGCCGCGAGCTGCTGGCCCGCGTCGACGCGATGTCGCTCGAGCTCGACCTGTTCCGGACCGGCTCGGTCGGTCGCCTCTCGGTCGGCACGTTCCAGAGCACGTCGGCGATGCTCCTGCCGAAGATCGTCGGACGCATGCGCGACCAGTTCCCGTCGATCGAGATGCACGTGGTCGAATCCGACGACGAGGACCGTCTCGTCACCGCGCTGGTCACGGGCGAGGTCGAGGTCTCGTTCCTGGTCGGCGAGCCGCCGGCCGACATCGACGGTCTTCACCTCTTCGACGACCCGTACGTGTTGGTCGCCCGTCCCGGCCAGTTCGACGAGGGCCCGGTCTCGGTCGATCAATTCGCCGACGAGCCGATGATCGGTCAGCACCCCAACGCCTGTCAGCTCACCGGCGAGGCGGGGCTCCGTTCCGTCGGGCTCACCCCGACGTACGTCTACCGCACCAACGACAACAGCACGGTCGCCGCCATGGTTCGTGCCGGCATGGGTGTGGCGGTGATGCCGTTCCTGTGCGTCGAGCCGGAGGACCGTCGTGTCTCGATCCACCCGCTCGAGCCGTCGATCCCCGACCGGTCGATCTGGGTGGCCTGGCGCGAGCACCGCACCCAGTCACCGGCGGCACAGCGCTTCGTCGACCTGGCCGTCGACGTGTCGCGTCAGTTCGCCGGCCAGCTCCGCGCGATCGCCTGAGGTCACGCGGCGGCGAGTTCGGCCGAGCCGAACCCGGAGCTGAACCGGACGCACCAGATCCACACGGTGTCGTAGACCGACAGGTCGACGCCTTCGGGGATCTCGAAATTCTGCTCGCCCACGTTGCCCTTCAGGTCGCCGAGGTCGATGTAGTCCGACACGTCGCCGGTCGAGCCGTTCACCAGGTACACGTTCAGGTCGGGCCCGTTGTCGGTCTCGAAGTTCTCGAACCGGAGGAACCGCTGACCGGTCCCGTTCCCGAGCACGACCGCCTCCCCCGACGTCGGGTGTGCAGCGCTCGTGAACACCCCGGACGCCTCCGTGATGATCTCGGGCACCGGCGGCACGGTGGTCGTCGGAACCGTTGACGGTGCAGGTGTCGTCGGGGCCTGCGGTGTCGTCTCCGTGGTCGTGGGGGTCGTGACCGGAGCGGCCTCGACGGGAGGCACGGTGGTCGGTGGCGGCGTCGTCGACGTGGTTTCCTCCGGCGAGGGTGCAGCGGGTGCGGCCGGCGTGTCGAAGACCGGGGCCGCCTCGGAGACAACGTCGTCGATGAAGAGGGTGTGGACGCCGAAGAAGCCGAAGGCGAGCCACGCCAGGACGGCGAGTCCGGCGACGGCGCCGGCGGACCAGCGGAACGGAT
>JAGQSS010000443.1 GCA_020439405.1 Ilumatobacter sp.
AGGGGCAGGAGTGGCCACACGTCGTCGTGCACCACGCCGATGCCGCCCAGTACCCGCATCGACACGCCGACGACGTCGAAGAAGAGCGCCGTCTGTTCCACGTCGCCATCACGCGCGCGTCCGCGTCGTTGACGATCGTGCCCGACTCCACGCCGAGTCCGTTCGTCGCCGAGCTCACGGTCGAGCCGCCCGATCCGTCGGAGTTGCCCAGCACCCCACCGCGCCCCGTCCGCCCCGAACGCAAGGCGGCGGCGAAGCGCGACCAGCCCGATCATCCGCTCCTCGACCGCTCGAAGGTGATGGCGGTCGAAGGGCTCGTGTTGGTCGACCAGGGTCAGGAGTGGACGGTGGTCGCCATCGAGCCCGATGCCGCCGTCGCCGAACGCGGCGGTTCGACTCGACGCTTCCGCGTCGGCGCAGCGGTCGAGACGCTCGGTCGGCAGCGGGGCGCACTCGCGGCGCGGTCCGGCGGCGTCGAACCCGAGAGCGTGCTCGCCTTCGATCGGCTGCGTTCGTTCCGAGACCGCGCCCGCAACGGGAAGCCGGCCTACACGGTCTTCGACGACAAAACGCTCGCAGCGATCGCCGGCGCGCGGCCGACATCGCTCGACGAGCTGGCACGAATCCGAGGCGTCGGACCGGCAAAGCTGGAACAGTACGGCGACTCGGTGCTCGCCGTGATCGCCGATGACGGCGGTGACGGCGAGCCCGACGAGACCTGACCGGTCGTGTCGCGCCTGAAACGCCACTGTGAACGTTCGGTGTCCGTCGGGAAACCCGGCGATCGGTGCGATACGTTCACCGACGTGACTACCGAGCGATTCGACGTCCTGACGGCGCCCCGCCCCGTCTGGCGCGGTCTGATGCACTCGTGGGCCTTCGCGATCTCCATCCCCGCCGGTGTGTTGCTGATCCTCCTCGCCGACCACGCCGCCGCACGCGTCGCGGCGGCGGTCTACGTCGGCTCGCTGCTCGCGGTGTTCGGCACCTCCGCCGCGTACCATCGCCTCGCACATTCGGTCCGCGCCCGGACGATCATGCAACGGCTCGACCACTCGATGATCTATCTGCTCATCGCCGGCACGTACGTGCCGATCTGCCTGCTCGCGCTCCCACCGGCGTGGGGGATCCCGCTGCTGTCGGTGGTCGGTGGCCTCGCCGTCATCGGCATCGTCATCAAGCTCGTGGCGTTCCGCAAGCTCGCGTGGCTCGGCTACGCGCTCTACCCGATCATGGGCTGGTGTGCGGTCGCGGCCGCACCGGCGATCGGGACCCACCTCAGCCCGCTGCAGCTCACGCTGGTGGTCGCCGGCGGACTCGCCTACACGATCGGGTTCCCGGTGCTGTTGCTCCGACGACCCGATCCGTGGCCGAGCGTGTTCGGCTACCACGAGGTCTGGCACGGCTTCACGGTGCTCGCGGCAGCGCTCCACTTCGGGGCCGTGACGACCCTCGTCGCCGCCTGACGGTGCCGCCGGGTAAGTTCCGGCCCATGACGATTCGATTGGGTCTGGTCGCCGCGTCGCGCATTGCGAAGGGGGCGATCATCGATCCGCTCCCCGACGTCGACGGGGTCGAGCTCGCGGCCGTCGCAGCACGCGATCTCGAACGTGCCTGTGCCGCCGCCGACGAGTGGGGTGCGCCGCTGGCGTTCGGGTCGTACGACGAGCTCATGGCCTCGGACGACGTCGACGCCGTGTACATCGGCACGCCGGCCTCGCTGCACCGTGAGTGGACGCTCGCGGCGATCGACGCCGGCAAGCACGTGCTCTGTGAGAAGCCGTTGGCGGCGAACGCCGACGACGCGCGCACGATCGCCGATGCGGCCCGATCGTCGGACGTCGTCGTCATGGAAGCGTTCCATTGGCGGTACCACCCGTTCGTCGATCGCATGCGAGCGGTGCTCGACGGCGGCGAACTCGGCCGGATCGACCGGATCGACGCCGCGTTCGACATCCCGGACGGGCACATCCCTCGCACCGACATCCGCTGGGACCTGGCGCTCGGCGGGGGAGCGACGATGGATCTGGGCTGCTACGCGATCCAGTTCGTGCGGTGGGCGGCCGGCGACGACCCCGACGTCGTCGACGCGACGGCCGAGTGCCCGGTCGCCGACATCGACGGCTCGCTCGGCGCCGAGCTGCGGTGGCCGTCGGGGGTGGTCGGCAGGATCCACTCGTCGATGATCGCCCCGGGTGCCACCGTCGAGGCGTGGCTGCGGGTCACCGGCGAGCACGGCACGATGACGGCGATCAATCCGCTGGCGCCGCAGCGCGGCGCGGCGTTGATCGTCGATACCGGCGATCGGGTCCGATCGGAGTTCGGCGACACGTCGAGCACATACTTCCATA
>JAGQSS010000444.1 GCA_020439405.1 Ilumatobacter sp.
TCACCCGGACCGTGTTCGACCCGCGGCTGTCGGTCGCCGTCGACTCGAGCAGCAACTTCGTCGAGGCAGCCGAGGTCGGCACCTCGATCACGAACCCGACCGCGGCCGCCGAGACGCCGCCGGTGAAGCCGGCGACGACGGCACCGCCGCGCAGCACGGCCGCCTTCTGGGCGGGAATCGTGTCGAACTGGAGCGAGTTGTACGGCGCCCAGAGCAGTGCCTGGACCGCCACTTCCTTCTTGGCGCCGTTGTCGGCAGTGAAGAGCGGGGTGCTGTAGCCGAGCGACGAGTCGAGCGTGTGCACGGCGACATACGCCGTCCCCTGCTGACGACCGGAGATCTCGATCCCGCTGTTGGCCTGGCTGATGAAGCGGGTGTTGCCCTTCGTGTACAGGGTGGCCCCGAGCGCATCGTCGCTCGCGTCGAGACGAACCGAGTCGCAGGCGGTGTTGTCGATCGCCGGGAACTCCTGACGAGTGATGTTGCCCATCGTCATCGTCTTGCCCTTGAGCGTCACCGCACCGAGGTTGTCGAACACGTAGACGCCCGACTTGAAGTAGTTGCTGTTCCCGAGCGGCAGGCTGGTGTAGTAGCCGGGCTCGAAGACCCGACACGATCCCACGACGCTGTAGTTCGGGTTCCAGCCGCCGGGCGCCGCTTCGTAGGTTGCCACCTCGGGTGCCACGGTCAGGTTCGTGCCGAACAGCTCGTCCCAGGTGCGGTTCACGCAGTAAATGCCTCGAGTCGACGGATCGAACCCGAGGTTGTTGAGCGTGACGGAGGAACGTGCGAACTGGACGCCGGTGTCGGCTGGATTCGACTCGGCACAGCCGTCGTCCGGGTACCAGATGTCGCCCTCGACGATGGTCGTCGGTTGCGAGAACTTGCTCCGGCTGGGCGAGTTGAGGAACACCGGGCCGTTGATCTCCGGCTTGCCGCCGAGGCTGAACTCGAAGGTGTTCCCGGTTGCCGGCGCGCCTTCTTCGGTGATGACGATCGCCCATCCGTCAGCGGGAGGCAGTGCACCGCCGATGATGCGGCACGACACGACGACGTCGGTGCCGTTCACGGTTTCGGGGAAGGGCACGTCGATGCCGGCCCCGCCGGCTGCGGTCGCGCACAACGAACTCCTGAGCGACAACTGCTCGAGTGCGTCGTCCATGGCACCCTGTGCCGACGCGAGGCGTCCGGCGCGGGCCTCGGAGACCTGGCCGTAGCGCAGGCCGGCCGAGGTGTACGTCGCGATGCCGATGACGATCAGCGACAAGACCACGGTGACGGCGAGGACGAGCGGGAGGATCGAACCTTCGTCACGCGTGGCTCGAGGCGTGCGCTGCGAGTTCATCACTTCACCACCAGGATCTCGGTCTCGTGGACGATCTCGGTCGACAGGCCGGCGAACTCCACGAGTTCGAGCGGTCGGTTCCCCTTCTGCCAGCGCTCGATGTTGGACGACAGGAGGGTGACCACGTCGCCGTCGCCGAACGTGTCGACCTGCGGCTGTCGGTCATCGTTGGACGCCTGACCGTTCGGAGCCGTCACCACACGCACGTAACGCAGCACGAGCTCGCTGCAGTTGCCCGACTTGTTGATGGTGACATCGACGGCGCTCTCGAGCGGACCGGTCTGCTGCCCGTTGCCGCCACCGACCGTCACCGGGTTCGGCGACACCGACTCGAACGACGCCACGCACGGGATCCGGGCGACGTCGACGTCGACGGTCGATGTCGCCGACGCCCCGGACGGGTCGGTCACGGTGTACGCGATCGTGGCGATGCCCGGCGACGCGCCTGCCGGCGGCGTGATCTCCACGTCGACGGCCGTGGTTCCGGCGTCGACGGTGACGACCTGTGCGTTCCAGCCGTCGGGAAGCGTGCCGAGCGTGACGGTCAGCTGGTCACCGTTGGGATCGAAGACCGGGAGGTTCACACCGACGCTGACGCCCGGGTCGGTCGCCACGCTGACCGGCGATGCGGTCGGCGGTGCGTTGGGAGGCAGTGTGGTCGTCGTCGTCGAGGACGGGTTCACCTTGACGGTGATCGTGCTCGTCGCCGTCAGTCCCTCGGGATCGGTCACCGTGTAGTCGAGGACGTACGTCGTATGGACGTCGTCGGGAACGAGGGTGACGGAGAGTCCGCTGATCGACGACGACCAGGTCGCCGGCACGTTCGAGAGTGCGGCGGTCAGCGTCAGGCCCTCGGGGTCGTACGCCGGCAGCGTGAACGTGACCGGGACGAGCGGGTTGGCGTTGAAGTCGAGCGGGTCGGCGACGGGAGGCTGGTTCGGAATTGTCGTCGTCGTAGTGGTCGTCGAGGTCGTCGACGACGTGC
>JAGQSS010000445.1 GCA_020439405.1 Ilumatobacter sp.
TATCGGGCGGGGTCGGCAGCAGTAGCGCTCCGCTCACGTGCCGACACCGAGTGGGTCGGCGGTGCCGACAACTTGAGCGATATGCGTCCCCCGATGGCACGTCTCGGATTCTCCGTCGGCTCGCTCGGCTGCCTCGCTGAGCCACGAGGCGACCTCGGCGTCGATGTCATCCGGCCCTTCGAGTTCCAGGTGATGCAACCAGTGCCGATCGGCGGGATGCGCCACCTCCTTGAATCTGCCGACCGATCATGTCGCCCAAGTGCGATGGTGAGAACGACCTCTGCGTCTGGGTTCTTCAGGTGCAGGCCAGGGAGCCACAGGTACGCGAAGCCCCGCTATCGGCCTACGCGACCTGGCGCTTCGTCGTGCGGACCTCGAGCGATCCAATGCCGTCCGGACACGACCGGACCTTTTCGAAGACGGCGGCGGCGACGGAGTGCCCGTCGAGAAGGTCTGCTGGATCCATGGTCTGATGCTGCCACGTGCTCTGCCGCTTGCCGCCGAAGCCGTCACCACCGGCGGTGGTTGCGATGCGGGCGGGTCGATCGTTGTGGGTCTCTCAGGCCATGGTCCGTGTGCCCCGGACCGGTCCAGGTGCGTCGAATATCCGTTGCCCGGTGGGTTTACGCGAGTCGGGTCGCCGTGAGGAGGATTGCGAGTCCGATCATGAATGCGCCGCTCGTTTCGAGTTTGTCGCGGGTGCGTGTCTCGGCCGTGATCTCGGGGAGCAGGTCGGCGGCCGCGATGTAGATGAAGTTGCCGGCCGCGAAGGGCAGCAGGTAGCCGACCTCGATGTGATCGGCCAAGGCGTAGGCCAGCAACGCGCCAAGGAGGAACGTCAGTGCCGACGCGAAGTTCCAGGCGAGCGCGGAACGGCGCTGCCATCCGCTGTGCACGAGGACCCCGAAGTCGCCGAGCTCTTGGGGGACTTCGTGGGCGGCGGCCACCAACCAGGTGATAATGCCGACTCGGAGGTCGACCACGAACGCGCCGCCGACTGCCAGCCCGCCGATCAGGTTGTGGAGACCGTCGGCCAGCAGGACCAGGTAGCCGAGGGGACGATGCTCGTCGTGCTCGGCTCGGTGACAGTGGTGCCAGTGCAGGAACTGTTCGAGCACGAAGAACACCAAGAACCCGACGACGAGGGCGAGGTAGATGTCCATGTCGTTGCCGAGCGCGTCGACCGATTCGGGGAGCATGCGGAAGAACGCGCCACCGAGCAGGGAGCCTGCCGCCAGGCCGACCATCGGCAACAGCACTCGTGCCAACGCGGGTGGTGGGAGGAAGATCGTGATCGCGCCCACCAATGCCAGCGCGCTCATGCCGAGACCGGCGACAACGATCCACGCCAGCGTCGACATGATCCGATCCTGGACGATTCAGCGTTGGCCGCGCCGCCGACGGCGACGTCGACCGTGGCCGTCGTGCCCGTTCGTCAGGGAACCGCCGCGCTCGACGCAGCGACGGAACGCCTCGAGGTGTCGCTCCTGCGAGGCCGCCTGAAGGTTGCGGTAAACGCCCAAGATGTCAGCCTTGTCCGTCCCGGCGAGGAGCCGTTCGTACAGGTCGGCGTTCTCGACCTCAGCCGTCACCCCCGCCTCGCAAGCTTCGCGCAACGATCCGTAGCGAGGGACCCGCCCCGGCCACGTGTCGTCGGGCACCGCGACCCCATACCGCTCGAACACGCCCACGAGTGCTTCGACATGTCGGTTCTCGGCCTCGACGATGTTGATGAACGGCCGAACCTCGCCGAAGTCGGCCAGCACCTGTGCGTACGTCGCCCGCGCCATGTACTCGTCGTCGAGCGCCGCGACCAGATCGGCCAGCTCGGTCGCCGAGAGCCGCTCGCCCGTCTCCGTGTTCGTGCCCATGGTCAGTCCCTCGTGGAAGAGTTCTCGTCGTGTAGCTGTCCGGCGGCGATCGTGCGCAGACGCCCGCCGTGGCGCTGCATGATCTCGGTGACCGCGTCACCGTGGCCGTGGCTGCAGACCACGACCAGCACCTCCTGGTCGTGGAGCGCGGTGTAGCCGATCGCTTCGTGTTCGGCCCATCCCGTCTCACCGGCAGCTGCCCCCAGATAGGTGCCGAGCAAGCCGCCCCACAACGCCGATGCGCCGGCCAACGCGAGCACTCCACCGGCGCGGTGTAGATCAGCCGCATCTGGGCGGTGATCTGGGACCAGTGCTTCTTCGACGCGTACCTGAGCGAGTTCCGGACCATGTGGACAACGCACGTTTGCACGGTGGTGTCGGGCCACACGGTGCGGATCGCGTCGGGGAGGCCGGTGAGCCCGTCGCAGCAG
>JAGQSS010000446.1:0-1646 GCA_020439405.1 Ilumatobacter sp.
CACGCGGATGCATCGTACCAGCCGCTCGCCGCCGGTCAGTGGAATGCCGTGCTGACAGACGTCGACGGCGAAATCGCAGCGGTTGGAGAAGCGGCAGCCGGCCGGCCACAGGCCCGGACGTGGAACGTTGCCGCGGATCGTCGGCAGAGGCGGATTGCGGCCGGACGCATGCGGCATCGCTCTGAGCAGACCGGCGGTGTAGGGGTGCAGCGGCTTGTCGAACAGCGTCTTGACCTCGGCCATCTCAACCATTTCGCCGGCATACATGACGCTGATGCGGTCGCAGATGTCGGCGGCAACCGCGAGGTCGTGTGTCACGAACAGGATCGCCATGCCGAACTCGTCCTGCAGGTCGCGGAACAGGTCGAGGATCTCCTGCTGCACAGTCACGTCGAGCGCCGTCGTCGGCTCGTCGGCGACGAGCAGGCGCGGCTCGCACGCCAATGCCATCGCGATGACGACGCGCTGGCGCATGCCACCCGACAACTCGTGCGGGTACTGCTTCATTCGCCGCGCCGGCGACGGGATGTGGACCAGCTCGAGCAGCGTCAGCGCTCGCTTCTCGGCGGCCGACGCCGACAGGTTCAGGTGGAACCGCATCGCCTCGGTGATCTGGGTACCGATCCGCTTCACCGGGTTGAGCGACGTCATCGGATCTTGGAAGATCATGGCGACCTCGACGCCGAAAAAGTGCTTGCGCTCGGCCTTCAAGAGTTGATCGATGTCGCGGCCGCCGATGCGGATCGTCCCGCCCCGGGTGCCGTTGCCGGCGAGCAGGTTGATGAGCGTTCGCGACAGGACCGACTTGCCCGAACCGGATTCGCCGACGATCGCGACGGTCTCGCGCTCGGCGAGTGTCAGGTCGACGCCGTCGACCGCACGGAGGTTGCCCGACGGGGTCGCGAAGTCGACGGTGAGGTTCTCGACCTCGAGCATCGGGGTGTCGCCGGCCGGTTCGCCGGCGTGTCGATCGGTGTGTTGCTCGGTCACAGCCCGGCCTCCCGGACGTCGTACCGCTTCAGCAGCTTGTCACCGACGAGGTTGAGCGACAGCACGGTCAGGAACAGCACGGTGGCCGGTGCCATGACGACGTGTGGTGCCACGCGAAAGTCGGCGCGACCGTCGGAGATGATGCGACCCCACGTGATGCTCGGCGACTCGACGCTGAGCCCGAGGAACGCGAGTCCGCCCTCGGCGACGAGGATGATGCCGGTCGTCAGGAACGCGAACGAGATCATCGTGGGCATCACGTTCGGCAGGACCTCCCGGAACAGGATCGATCCCTTCTTCACGCCGAGCACCTGCGCGGCCTTGACGAACTCCCGGTCGGCGACCTGCAGGGTGCTCGCACGGACGATCCGTGCGAGCGCGGGTATCGCCAACAGGCTCACCGCGAGGATGACGTTCCAGATACTTCGCCCGCGCACGACGACGATGAAGATCACCAACAACAGCGCGGGCACCGACAGGGTGACGTTGATGATGATCTGGACCACGATGTCGACGCTGCCCTTGAGGTAGCCCGCCAGCAGACCGAGGGTGCCGCCGACGACGATGCCGATGGCCGTCACCGTCACGGCGATGAACACCGAGATGCGGCCACCGTCGACCGTCGTCGCGAGGACGTCGCGGCCGCGATCGTCGTT
>JAGQSS010000446.1:1655-2278 GCA_020439405.1 Ilumatobacter sp.
GACCGTCACGGCGATGAACACCGAGATGCGGCCACCGTCGACCGTCGTCGCGAGGACGTCGCGGCCGCGATCGTCGTTGCCGAAGATGCCGCCGACGACGAGGTCGTCGCGTCCGCAGCGTTGCTCTTCGGGGTTGCAGCTGTCCTTCCAGAAGTTCGTCAGTTCGGGCTGGGCGTTGATCAGGTCGGCATTGCGCTCGATCTCGGGGACGAGCGGGTTGGCCGAACCGAGCACGACGAAGACGACGAGGATGGCGAGCCAGGCGACCGAGAGCCAGAACACGACGTCCCATTCGCGCTTCTGCTGCGCGGTGTCGGGGCGGCCGGCCTGGGAGGTGTAGGCGAGGTTGTCGGCGACGTTACTCATGAGGCCTGCGCCTGAACTCGGGGGTCGACCACGGTGTAGAAGACGTCGATCACCATATTGGTCACGACGAAGATGATCGCGACGAGTGCGACGAGCGTCTGCACGGCGAAGAACTCCTGTCGGTAGATCGCTTCGATGAGGTAGCTGCCCATCCCGTCGAAGTCGAAGATGAACTCGACCACCAGAGCGCCGTTCACGAGCTGGGCGATGTTGAGGCCCAGCACGGTGATGAGCGTGACGGTCGACGGGCGCAGGAC
>JAGQSS010000447.1 GCA_020439405.1 Ilumatobacter sp.
GTAACGCCTCGTTCCTCGGCGTCACCTCCGACACCCGACCCGGTCGCGGTCAGTCGCGGAGGATCCAGTGGGTTCGTGCGGGTTGGTTGCGGAGGTTGCGCCAGCTGCGGACGCCACCGCGCTCGACGACGAGGACGTCGCCGACGCGCAGGACCGGCCGGTCGTCGTCGAGTTCGACCTGGATCAGGCCGCGGAGTGGCGCGACCACCGACACGCCGCGGTGGTCGAACGGCGGCGACGTGACCTCGCCGGGGCCGAGATCGACGAGATACGACCGCAACCCGACGGTCGAGTCGGACGCCAGGGCGGTGACCCCGTCGGTCGAGGTCCGCAACACCCGGTCGTGCCGTGACAGCGTGTAGGTCCGGTCGCGCCCGGTCGACAGCAGGCGATCGACGGTCACGTGGAGACGATCGGCGATCCGCACCACCGTCTCGAGCGACAGACCGCGCGCGCCGCCCTCGGCCTGCGAGATCGCACTCGGCGTCACCCCGGCCAACGAGGCCAACTCCTGCTGCGTGAGCCCGAACTGTTGGCGGACCGCACCGAGCCCGCGGGCGAGACGACCACCTGCCGGCGGCGACTCGATCACGACGTCACCGTCGGTGACGCGCACCTGATACGTGATGTCCTGGAGTGCGTCGGGCCGGCCCTCGGCCTTGAGCACACGCAGTCGCCCCTCGCGCACGTCGAGCATGCACTGCGTGATCTGGCGTGCGTGGTCGAGGAACGGCCGACCGAGGCCGCTGTCGAAACTCCAGTACGCCGTGACACCCAGATCGAGCATCGCCGGACAGGCATGGGCGAAGAACTGGGACGTGGCGTCGACACCCCAGCGGCGAGCGACCCGACCGAGCCCGTCGATCACGACGTAGTCGGGTGCCTGATCTCGTACCCGGCGCTCGAGTTCGTCGAGGAGCGGACCGGGCAATCGGTACGTCCCGCCGCTCGTCGCGTCGATCCGGTCGGCGCGGGTGCCGAAACCGCCGAAGTCGACGAACAGGCCGCGCCGACCGGCCGCGCCGATGTCGACGAACGTGTCGACGATGCGTTCGTAGACGCTCTCGTCCTCGACCACCCACACGACGTTGTCGCCGACGATCACCCCACCGAGCGCCTCGTCGACCCCGGCATACCCCGTACCGATCTCCCCCACCGGTGTCACGCTAGCGACGCGGTCGGCCGTCGACCTCAGCGCAACACCGGAACGCCTTGACGTGATCGCCGGAAGCCGTCAGCCCGAACGCGAGATGGCGAGATCGACCGTGCCGAGGTAGGAGGTGACGACCTTCGGATGCCAAGCCGTCCGGGAAGTACAGCAGCAGGACGAGCAGACCGACGCCGCTCACGAGCAGTTGCAGGCTCTCGAGATCGGAGAAGAACGCCGGGAGTCGACGGACCGGCGGACGGCGACCCGGTGCTCCTCCTCCACGGTTTCCTCGGGAGTGGAGAGCAGTGGGATGCCAATACAGCGGTCCTGGTCGCAGCCGGGTACCGGGTCGTGCGTCCGGATCACCGCGGCCACGGACGCTCGACCCACACCGGCGACGAGACGTCGTACACGTTCGAGCACCTGTACCGCGACGCGCTCGCCGTGATCGACGGGCTCCGGCTCGGACCGGTGCATCTCGTCGGACACTCGATGGGCGGACTCGTCGCCGAGTTCA
The DNA here is from genome assembly GCA_020439405.1 of Ilumatobacter sp. Lineage (GTDB taxonomy): Bacteria > Actinomycetota > Acidimicrobiia > Acidimicrobiales > Ilumatobacteraceae > Ilumatobacter. Next base: position 1,668 of record JAGQSS010000447.1, read on the forward strand.
TCGCCACACGTGACGGCGAACGGCTGCGCTCGGCCGTGTTCGTCGACTGCTCACCGCTCCCCGGACCAGGCGACTCGGCGCGCGCCGACCGCATCCGACGGTTCGTCGGCTATCGGGTCGGCGTCGAACGCCTCGTGCGGTGGTCGTCGCCGGTCCTGCGGCACGTCAGCGTGGGCTCGCCGCCCGGTCAGACAGCCGCCGTCCGGAAGCGGGCGCTGGCAGACCTCGAACGCTCGGTGGCGAAGCTCGACCCTGCTGCGTTCGTCGCGTTCGGGCATCGCCTGGCCAGTCACGACGACGTGCGGCCGTTCCTGGGAGCGATCGACGTGCCGACCACGATCGTCGTCGGCGAGTACGAGTTCGCCCGGTTACGCAAGGGCGCCGAGGCGCTCCGGGAGGGCATCCCCCACGCCGCCTTCGTCGAGATCCCGGGCGCCGGCCACTCCCCCAACCTCGAGAACCCCGCCGCCTTCGACGCCGCCCTCCTCACCCACCTCACCACGGCGTCGGGTCAGCTGCCGTAGGTGACGCACATCGGGTCAGGTGCCAGAGGTGACCGGCGAGGCGCCAGCCGAGCCCGTTACCGTTGGTCACCTGACCCGGGACACGGC
>JAGQSS010000448.1 GCA_020439405.1 Ilumatobacter sp.
CGTGTACCGCGAGCCGTCGGCGAACTCGCAGACGAACGAGTCGGGTTGCGTCGGGAAGTCGACGAGCGAGAACCCGGCGACGAGGCAGTCGTTGCCGAACTTGCAGGGTTCGCGCCGTGGCTCGATCACGATCTGCGGCCCGGCGACCACCGCAGGCACCGTCGTCGGGGCGGCGGTCGTGGTGGGCGCTGCGGTCGTCGTGGGTGCCGCAGTCGTGGGCGCCGCGGTCGTGCTCGGTGCGATCGTGGTCGTGGGCGCCGGGGGTTCGGCCGCCACGGTGATCTCCGGCTCGTCGACCGCAGTCTCGAGTTCGGCGACCGCGAGCGTCGTGACCGCGGCGGGTTCCGGATCGGCGAGGGTACCGACCGTCGTGAGGGCTTGGGTGTCGTCGCCGCCGAGGAGGACGAACCAGGCGACCGCCGAGATGGCGATCAGGCCGATGACACCTGCGACGAGCAGGACGAGCGTGCGCCCGGTGGGGCCGCGCCGGACCTTCTGGCCGGCGGCGGCAGCGGCGATCGCCTGACGGGCCTTCTCTCGCTGGCGTGCGTTGGGGGTCTGGGCGACGGCCCGCTTCGGTTCGGGGGCCGGGGCCGGAACGACGGGGGCCGGCTTCGGTGTGGCCGGCGCCGACCCGAGGAGCGGTTCGGTCGGCCGGACCACCTCGGGTTCGGGTGGCATCGGCGCAGCCGGTACCGGCGCAGGACGGACGATCTCGGGCTCGGGTGGCGCCTGGGCGGAGGGTGTGTCGTCGACCACGGGTGCGGCCGGAGCGATGTCCCAGACCGAGCCGGCCGACGGCGCCGACGTGCCGCCGTTGCGGGCACGGGACTCGGAGGTGGTGGACGTGGGCGGCGTCATCGGGCGGGACACGCCCTTCCATCGGCACGACCGAGCCGGAAGTTGAGCCCGTTCGTCCTGGTCAGCGTCGGAAATCGCCGTGCGCGGCACGCCAGTCGGCCAGCAGGGCGAACAGGGCGTCGTGATCGTCCGCCTCGACGCCGACGTCGCCGAACACCTCGGCGTTCAGTCGGGCCGCGGCGGCGAGGACCCGCTCGCGCCCGGACGGCGTGATGGAGGCGATCACACTGCGCGCATCGGCGGGATTGGCCGACCGCTCGACGAGGCCGGCGGCGACGAGCCGCTGGACCGCATTCGTCACGCTCGCCGGGTGGACCTGCAGGCGCTCACCGATCTTGCCGACGGGCAGTGCGCCGCGCGAGCTGAAGTGGAGCAGCATGAGGACCTCGAACCGGGCGAACGTCAGCTCGAACGGCTTGAGGACGGCCTCGACCCGACCGAGCATCAGCTGTTGGACCCGCATGATCGAGGTGACCAACGCCATGCCGTCGGCGACGTCGGCCCATCCCGCGTCGGTCCAGTTCCGGCGTGCGGTCTCGATCGGATCGGTCCGCAATGCCGTCTCGGGGGTCGCACGGTGGTCGATCGAGCTCACGCCCCCACTGTACTTCTACTTTGATGTCAAACTAAGATGACCGCCATGGCGACGAACCGCGAACTCTGGCAGGAGGCGTTCGACGGCGCTCCCCGCCGCGACACCCCGTTCGAGACGATGTCGGGCATTCCCGTCGATCCGGTCTACGGCCCCGACGACGGTGAGTTCCCGGGCCAGTACCCGTACACGCGGGGCCCCTACTCGTCGATGTACCGCTCGAAGCTGTGGACGATGCGGATGTTCGCCGGGTTCGGCACGGCCGAAGACACCAACTGGCGGTTCAAGGAGATCATCAAGGCGGGCGGCACCGGCCTGTCGACGGCGTTCGACATGCCGACCCTGCTCGGCCTCGACTCCGACGATCCGATGTCGCTCGGCGAGGTGGGCCGCTGCGGCGTGGCGGTCGACACGCTCGCCGACATGGCCGACCTCTACCGCGACATCGACCTCGGCGAGATCACGACGTCGATGACGATCAACTCCCCCGCCGCGGTGATCTTCGCGATGTTCGTCGCCCAGGCCGAACAGGCCGGCATCCCGAGGGCCCGGCTCGGTGGCACCCTCCAGAACGACATCCTGAAGGAGTACCAGGCCCAGAAGGAGTTCGTCTTCCCGCCCCGCCAGTCGATGCGGCTCGTGCGCGACACCATCGCGTTCACGGCCGCCGAGATGCCGCGCTGGCACAGCATCTCGATCTCGGGCTACCACATCCGTGAAGCCGGATCGACCGCCGTCGAGGAGCTGGCGTTCACGCTCGCCAACGGGTTCGCGTACGTCGAGTTGGCCAAGCAGGCGGGGCTGCCGGTCGACGCGTTCGC
>JAGQSS010000449.1 GCA_020439405.1 Ilumatobacter sp.
CGGATCATCGAACAGCTCGACGCCGACGGGAGTTGGTCGGGTCGGGTGAAGCGGGTGCTGGCGGTCGCCGGGGAACAGCTCGGTCGGCTCAAGCTGAACGGGCACCTGTTCGACCCGAGTCCGCTGTCGCCGGTCGAGGAGGTCGAGGCGATGTCGGCCGGAATCTTCGTCAAGCGCGGTCTGTGGACCACGTTGCAGCAGATGACCTCGTCGCCCGAGCTCGCGGGCCTGCTCGATCCGGCCGACCTGGAGCGGCTCGTCGTCCGGGCCGACGATCAGTTGGTGGTCGTGGAGCAGCTGCACCGTGCGGCGGTCGCCGAACTCGCCTGAGGCCCGTACGGTGATCGGATGATCATCACCACGACCGAGACCGTGCCGGGCCGCGACGTTCGCGAGATCATCGACGTCGTCTCCGGCAACACCATCCGCTCGAAGAACATCGGCAAGGACATCGGTGCCGGCCTGAAGAGCATGGTCGGCGGTGAGCTGCGGAGCTACACGGCGATGCTGACCGAGGCCCGCGACGAGGCGAAGGCCCGCATGATCGAAGCCGCGCAGGCGGTCGGTGCCGACGCCGTGGTGAACGTCCGTTTCACGACCTCCCAGGTCACCGGCGGCGCCGCCGAACTCCTCGCCTACGGCACCGCCGTCAAACTCACCTGAGACCTTGCCGGCGGCGGTCGGTTGATGTCAGACCAGAACCGACCAGGTCGACCAGATGGGGTCAGGCACCTTCTGGCGTTCGACGCCGCGATGGCCTCGACCCTGTTGGCCAGAAGGTGCCTGACCCCATCTGGTCTGACCCCATCTGGTCTGGTCTGACATCAACCGACCGTGGGGCGGACGAGCCAGAGGGCGAGGGCGCCCGCGACGAGGTAGATCGACGCTTGGGTGTCGAGGAGGGCCTCGAGGGGGAGGTGGTCGACGGCGAAGGCGGTCAGGATCGAGCCGGTGGTGATGCCGACCGCCTCGCCGGCGGTCATGATGCCGGTCACCCTGCCGAGCGCGCGGCGTGGGCTGGTCGTTTGCAGCGTGGTGAACAGGCCGACCGCGAGCGATGCGCCCGGCAAGCCGGAGCAGGTGAACAGCACGACGTAGACCCACAGCTCGGGCCAGAGTGCGATCGTCGGCGGGCTGCGTGAACTCGATCGGGCGAGCGGGCAAGAGTAGGGCGTGGACGAGATCGCGGCCCGGCTGTTCGACGAACACGTCGACGTCGTGTACGGCTATGTCGCGCGTCGGCTGGGGGCCGACCTCGCCGCCGACGTGGTCGGTGACGTGTTCGAGATCGCCGTCGGCCAGCTCGACCGCTACGACCCGGCGCGTGGGAGTGAGCGGGCGTGGTTGTTCGGCATCGCCACCAATCTGGTGCGCCGCCATTGGCGAACGGAACAGCGACGCCTGCGGGCGACACGGCGTGCGGCCGGCCGATCCGTCGTGCCGGGTGATCCGCTGCTCGACGTCGTCGACCGCCTCGACGCCTCGACCGACGCCGAGCGTGTCCTCGCCGCCGTGGGCGACCTCGCCCCCGACGACCGGGACCTGCTCCTGCTCATCGCGTGGGAAGACGCCACGTACCAGGATTGCGCCGACGTCCTCGGTATCCCCGTCGGCACCGTCCGCTCGCGACTCCATCGCATCCGACGCGACCTGCAGGCCGCTGTCGGTCTCGGCGCCCCGACCCCGGAGGCACTCCGATGAACGACGTCCTCGACATCGTCCGCACCGCCCGCCCCGACGAGCCGTCACTCGACGACGCGACCCGTCGTCGCCTGCGCGCTCGCGTCGTCGGCGATGAGGCCACCGCGACGGAACCGTCCGCACGGCAGGTCGAGGGCCCCGTCGAGCGCGGCGAGGTACCAGAAGGGCAGGGTCGCATCGATCGCCGGTACTGGGTGTCGATCGCCGCGATCCTCATCGTGGGGCTGGGCCTCGCCGCCGTGATCGTGGTGATGACGCGACCGAACGACTCGGTTCCGGCGCAGCAGCCGGACGGCGGCGCCGAGACCGTCCCGCCGCCGTACACGCCCGAGACCGTCCCGGTGGTCGAGGAGTTGCCCGATCCGTTCGTCGACACCTCCACGCCGGCGACCGATCCGGCGCCCGAGACCGAGATCTCGTTGGAAGACCTCGGCGTGGTGCCGAAGCCAGCGTTCACGCCGCTCCTGCTCGACACACCGCCGGAGGGCTACACGCTGATCCGCTCGAGGTTCGAGCCGGGTGAGGGTGGGTTCGGGATCGCGCGCTACGCGCATCCCGACCACGACACCCA
>JAGQSS010000044.1:0-15645 GCA_020439405.1 Ilumatobacter sp.
GGTGTCGAACCCGTTGCGCACGACGAGCGCCGCGGGGACGGTGCGCGCCAGGTGTTGCGGGTGCAGGTGGGCCAACGCGCCCTTGCCCTGCTTGCCGATCCCGCGTGGGGTCCGGACCGCGTCGATGATGTAGGCCTCGGCCATGTCTGCTCCTGTTCTCCGGGGGTGCGGCACGCAGTCTTTCGCGGCGTGTCGCCCGACCGAGAATCGGAGCGAGGTTCAGCTGACCCGGCGCGCGGCGGTCGAACCGCGCACGACGAGTTCGGGGCGCACGAGGATCTCGTTCGAGGAAACGCTCCGGCCTGCCAGTTGACCGACGAGCAGGTCGACGGCGTGATCGGCGATCACCTGCACGGGCTGACGGACCGTGGTGAGCGGCGGGTCGGTGAACGCCATCAGGTCGGTGTCGTCGTAGCCGATGACCGACACGTCGGCAGGGACATCGAGGCCGGCCTCACGCACGGCTCGGACGGCGCCGAGCGCCATGACGTCGCTGGTGGCCACGATGCTGGTCGCCCCGGCGGCGAGCAGTCGATGCGCGCCGTTTCGTCCACCCTCGACGCTGAACATCGTCGACTCGGCGGTGACCCCGCGCAGCCCCGCTGCGTCGAGCGCGGCGTCGAAACCGATCGCGCGACGGCGGACGCCGAGATGGTTGGCCGGTCCGGAGAGGAAGCCGACGCATCGATGCCCCAGGTCGACCAGATGGCGTACCGCGAGATACGCCGCTTCGGCCTCGTCGGCCGACACCGAGGGGACGCGCAGACCGTCAACGGCACCGTTGACGAAGACCATCGGAATGTGCTTCTCGGTGACCGTCCGGTACATCTCGTGCGTGCCGTCGAGGATCGCGTGCTGGCCCGAGACGTCGATGATGCCGTCGATGTTGCGGTCGAGGAGGGTGGCGAGATACTCGGCCTCGGCGGAACCGTTCCGCCCCGCGCAGCACAGTACGGTGAGGCACCCGGCCTTCGCGAGCTGGGCCTCGATCGCCTGGGAGTAGGCGGGAAAGATCGGGTTGTCGAGTTCGGGGACGAGCAGCCCGATCGTGCGCCGAGGGTCGGATCGGCGAAGCGACACCGGTTCGTACCCCATCTCGACCAGCACATCCAGGACGGCGGTTCGGGTGCGCTCGCTGACCCCGGGCCGACCGTTGACGACTCGGCTGACGGTCGCCTCACTCACCCCGGCACGCTGCGCGACGTCTTGCAGCTTGATTCGCACGGGAGTCCTTCTTTCCGCTCGTTCGGCGGGATGTCGCTGGGTGGGCGGCCGCGGAGGCCGCGGCGTCCAACGTACGCTCGTTCCCCGGACCATTGCAAGACGTGAAAGGGTCGCAAGTTTCTTGCAGATCGTCCGCAACCGGCGTATCGTCGCGCAACGGATCATCGTTCGATGACCCGTTCATGCTCCGTCCAGGAGCCACCAGAGGGAGAACAGCAATCATGCGAGCATCACGCCGCCTGATCGCCGTCGTGGCCGGTTTGTCGATCATCGCCGCCGCTTGCGGTAGTGACGACGACTCCAGCGCCGACGAGAGCGACACCACCGAAGCCGAGGTCGACACGACCGAAGCCGCAACGGAAACGACCGAGGCCGAGACCGAGACCACCGAAGCCGAGACCGAGACCGAGACCACCGAAGCCGAGACCGAGACCACCGAAGCCGAGACCGAGGCGACGACGCCCGAGACCACGGTGCCACCCGTCGTCCGTGCCGAGGCCGACCTGGTCATCTGGGCCGACGACACCCGCACGCCCGTCATCACGCCGCTCGCGGAGGCCTTCGGCGAAGCCAACGGCATCACGACCGCCGTCCAGGAGGTCAACTTCGACGACATCCGTGACCGTCTCGCCACCGCCGGCCCCGCCGGCGAGGGTCCCGACGTCATCATCGGCGCCCACGACTGGCTCGGCCAGCTCGTCACCTCCGGCCTGCTCGCGCCGGTCGACCTGCCGAACGCCGCCGACTTCTCCGAGGTCGCGGTCCAGGCCATGAGCTACGACGGCCAGTTGTACGGCGTGCCGTACGCGATCGAGAACATCGCACTGCTCCGCAACGTCGACCTCGTTCCCGAGGCCCCGGCATCGCTCGAGGAGCTCGAGCAGATCGCCCTCGGCCTGGTCGAGTCCGGTGAGGCCGAGATCCCGCTCGCGATCCAGAACGACCCGGGTGACCCCTTCCACAACTTCCCCCTGTACACCGCTGCCGGCGGCTATCTGTTCGGCCAGAACCCGGATGGCAGCCTGAACCCCGACGACCTCGGCCTCGACAGCGAAGGCGGCCTGGCCGCCGGCGCACAGTTCCAGGCGTGGGCCGAGTCGGGCCTGTTGCAGGCCGGCCTGAGCTACGACATCATGATCGAGAGCTTCGGCAACGGTGAGGCGCCGTTCGCGATCACCGGCCCGTGGGCCGTCGCCGACCCGGATCGCGGCTTCAAGGCCACCGGCGTGAACTACGTCGTCGAGCCGATCCCGCCCCTGAACGGAACGACCGCGTCGCCGTTCGTCGGCGTCCAGGGCTTCATGGTGTCAGCGTTCGCCGAGAACCCGCTGTTCGCCCAGACGTTCATCACCGAGGTCATGACGACCGAGGACGTCCAGACCGATCTGTTCGTCGCAGGTGGCCGTCCCCCGGCCAACATCTCGGCGTTCGAGGCTGCTGCGGCCGGCGACCCCGACATCGAGGGCTTCGGCCAGTCGGGTATCAACGGCCAGCCGATGCCGGCGATCCCCGAGATGGGTTCGGTGTGGTCGGCGTGGACCGACGCGTACGCACTGATCCTCAACGGAACGAGCAGCGGTGAGCAGGCGTTCCAGGACGCCGCCGACCAGATCCGTGCTCTGATCGCAGAAGGCTGATCCGTGAGCGGAGTGTCGGTGGACGACTCGGACACGGTTCCTGCTGCCGACCAGCGGAGTGGGGGGCGACGCCCCCCACTCCGCTCCGCTTTCACGCTCGGCCTTCTGGTCAAGGTCGCGTTCCTCGCGACGGTCAACGCGCTCTCGCTCTGGGCGCTGACCCAGATGGTCGTCGAGGGCGTGTGGTTGGCGGTCACGTTCCTGGTGGTCGCCACCGTCGCGATCGACGTCATCTACCTCAACACGAAGCGATGGTCGATCCCCTACAAGTACCTGTTGCCGGGCACGATCTTCCTGTTGGTGTTCCAGCTGTATCCGGTGATCTACACCGCGTACATCTCGACCACGAACCTCGGCACCGGCAACATTCTCGACAAGGACGAGGCGATCGACCAGGTCGTGGCGACGTCGATCGGCACGACCGAGAGCGGCACCACGTACGTCTCCCAAGCAGCGATCGACGACGACGGCACGCTCGGTCTGATCCTCCTCGACGAGGCGACCGATCCGCCGTCGCTCTACATCGGCACCAGCGAGGAACTGACGCCGATCGAGGAGTCCGACGTCACCCGTGACGGTGACCGCATCACCGGCGCCGCCGGGTTCACCGCGCTCACCCTCGGCGAGGCCGCCGACTACGAACAAGATCTTGCAGCGCTCGAGGTCCCCGCCGACGAGGGCGTGATCCGGCTCCGCACCTTCAACCGCGCCGCCCTCGTCGAGTACCGCATCCAGTACGACGAGGCGACCGACACGATGCTCGACACGGCGACCGGCGTCGTGTACGCCCCGTCCGACGGCTACTTCGTCTCCGATGACGGCCAACGACTCACGCCGGGCTGGCAGATCAACATCGGCTTCGAGAACTACAAGCGCGTCTTCCAGTCGGAGGCGATCCGCGGTCCGTTCTTCCGGGTCTTCATCTGGAACTGGGTCTTCGCCGCCGGCACCGTGACGTTCGGCTTCGCACTCGGGCTCCTGCTCGCGATGTCACTCGATCATCCGAAACTGCGCGGCAAGAAGCTCTACCGATCGCTCCTCATCTTCCCGTATGCGCTGCCGTCGTTCCTGACCGTGCTGGTGTGGCAGGGCATGATGAACCAGAACTTCGGCATCATCAACCAGCTCACCGGACTCGACACCCCGTGGCTGACCGACCCGTGGATGGCGCGGGTGTCGGTACTGATCGTCAGTACCTGGCTGACGTTCCCCTACTTCTTCCTGGTCTCGACCGGCGCGCTCCAGTCGATCCCCGAGGATCTGACCGAAGCGGCGAGGGTCGACGGCGCGAACGGCGCCCAGGCATTTCGCGCGGTGACGCTGCCGCTGTTGCTCGTCGCGGTGGCGCCGCTGATCATCGCCTCGTTCGCCTTCAACTTCAACAACTTCAACGTCATCTACATGCTGAACCGCGGTGGTCCACCGATTCCGGGCGCCGAGACTCCGGCCGGCAACACCGACATCCTGGTCACCTACACGTACCGACTCGCCTTCGAGAGCGGACGCGGCCAGGACCTCGCCTTCGCGACGGCGATCTCGATCCTGATCTTCCTGCACGTCGCACTGTTCAGCGCATGGAGCTTCCGCAAGACCGCCCGGTTGGAGGAGATATGAGCGACACCACCGAAGCGGTGCCGACCGCGTCGACGTACACGGTTCCGCGCCCGCCGCGATCGTTCAAGCGCTGGTTCCGAACGGTCGGCTGGCGGCACGTCGTCGGGTTCGCCGCGCTCGCGTTCGCGCTATTCCCCATCCTCTTCGTCGTCTCGTCGTCGCTCAACCCGGCCGGCACGTTGGGCGCCTCCGAGCTCTGGCCGTCCGAGGTCTCGCTCATCAACTATCGCGACCTCCTCAACGGCACCGACGCGCCGTTCGTCGACTGGATGATCAACACGATGTACGTGGCCGGTGGGGCTGCCATCTTGAACACCGGGCTAGCGGCGCTGGCGTCGTTCGCATTCAGCCGGATGCGGTTCAAGGGGCGCCGGACCGGGCTGCTGGGCATCCTGTTGATCCAGATGTTCCCGACGACATTGCTGTTCGTCGCCCTGTTCGTGTTCGTCACCGACATCGGCGCCGTGTTCCCGGCACTCGGTCTGGGCTCGCGCACGATGCTGCTGATCATCTACCTCGGTGGCGCCCTCGGTGTGAACACCTGGTTGATCAAGGGCTACTTCGACACGATCCCACGCGAGCTCGACGAGTCGGCACTGATCGACGGCGCTACGCACTCGCAGATCTTCTTCAAGGTCGTCCTGCCGCTCGCCGCGCCGATCCTGGCGGTGGTGGCGCTCATCACGTTCGTGTTCACGATCAACGAGTTCCTGGTCGCCTCGGTCGTGCTCGGTCAGGGCGACGACGAGAACTACACGCTCGCCGTCGGCATGTTCCGCTTCATCGACGGCCAAGGCGGCGAGTGGGGTCAGTTCGCGGCAGGTTCGGTGATGGCCGGCATCCCGGTCGTGCTGCTGTTCTTGTTCCTCCAGCGCTGGATCGTGTCCGGCCTCACCGCCGGCGCGGTGAAGGGCTGATCTCGGGTGTCGATCCCCTTCGGCTCCGGCGCGCACCACGACGGCTCGGAGGCGTACCTCTCCGACCCCAACCCCGAACTCGGTGACACGGTCACGGCGTTCGTTCGTGTCCCGAACGACGCCGACGTCCGGCGCGTCGTCGCCCGAACGGTCAACGACGCCGAACCGTTCCGGCTCGAGGCCACCCTCGACCGCACGTCCGCGACCGAGCAGTGGTGGCGGGTCGACCTGCGCGCTCACAACCCGGTCACGAGCTATCGATTCCATCTCGCCGACGGCGCCGGTCGCACGACGTGGCTGACCGGCGAGGGCCTCCAGGCGTGGGACGTCCCGGACACGGCGGACTTCCGGCTCACGACCGAGCACGACCCGCCCGCCTGGGTGCGCGAAACGGTCTGGTACCAGGTGTTCCCCGATCGATTCGCCCGCCGCTCCGACGGCGGCCTCGAGGCACCGCTGCCCGCGTGGGCGCACGAGAGCGGCTGGAACGACGCGATCGAGACCGGCGAACCGGGTTCGATGACGCAGATGTACGGCGGGAGTCTCAACGGCGTCACGGAGCACCTCGACCACCTCGAGTCACTCGGTGTGAACGGCCTCTACTCGTGCCCGTTCTTCCCGGCACACTCGAACCACCGCTACGACGCGAGCGCGTTCGACCGTGTCGATCCGCTCCTCGGTGGTGACGACGCGCTCCGCAGACTCGTCACCGAGGCGGCGCGACGCGGCATCCGGGTGATGGGCGACCTGACGACGAACCACTCCGGCAACCACCACGAGTGGTTCACGAGTGCGATGAACGATCCCGAGGCACCGACCCGGTCGTACTACTCGTGGCGCGAGGACGGTTCGTACGAGGCGTGGCTCGACGTGCCGTCGCTCCCGAAGTTCGACCACCGGTCGTCCGCGCTGCGTGCCGCGCTGTACGACGGGCCCGACTCGATCACCGGCCGATACCTCGGCGACGAGTTCGGCCTCGCTGCGATGCGGATCGACGTCGCGAACATGACGGGCCGGCTCCGTGACGTCGACCTCAACCGGCTCTGCTCGACCACGTTGCGGGCGACGATGCGTGCCGTGCGACCCGACGCCTGGCTCGTCGCCGAGCACTTTCACGATGCGTCGTCCGATCTCGACGGCGGCGGTTGGCACGGCACGATGAACTACACCGGGTTCACCCGACCGGTGTGGACATGGCTACTGCGTGACGACGTCGAGATCAGCGCCTTCGGCGAGCCGGGCTCGCTGCCGATCCGCTCCGGTCGCGACGCGGTCCGCTCCGCACGCGCCTTTCAGTCGCGGATCCCGTACTCCGTCGCCCTCACCAACATGAATCTGCTCGGGTCGCACGACACCGCTCGGTGGGCCTACGCGACGGGTTCCCCCGAACTGCACGCCGTCGGCGTCGCTCTGTTGATGACGTGGCCGGGCTCGCCGTCGGTCTTCTACGGCGACGAGATCGGCTGTGGCACCGACGCGTCGTACGATGTGACGGCCCGGCAGACCTTCCCGTGGAGCGACCGCAGTGGGTGGAACCACGACCTGCTCGAGACGTACCGGGAGCTGATCGCCCTGCGAACGCGTTCGTCGGCGCTGGCGGTCGGCGGGCAGCGGTGGATCTCGGTCGGCGACGACCATCTGGTCTTCGTGCGCGAGAGCCGCGACGAGCGGTTGCTCGTGCACGTGTCACGCACCGGCCACCCGCCGGTGCGGGTCGGCCTCGGTGCACTGGGGGTCGGCGGTGCTCATGTGATCGCCGGTGCCGATGCGTCGGTCGACGGTGGCTCGATCCGGCTGGAGGCGTCCGGACCCACGTGGCGCATTGTCGAACTGACCGACCCGCTGTGATCGGATCGGTTCGTTCGTCGGGTCACGCCGTGACGAGCGCCGGTTCGCCGATGCGATAGCCGGACGACGCCGTGTGGCCGCCCATGAACCCGTCCTCGTGGTACTGCCGCACGCCCGGCTCGTCCTCGGCGGCGCCGACGGCGACGAGGAGCGGGATGAAGTGGTCTTCGCGCGGGTGGCAGACGCGGGCGCTCGGCGCCTTCGCCCACTCGAGCAGTCGCCGGCTGCGTTCGGCACCGACGTGGTCGACCATGGTCTCGGTGAGCCAGTCGTCGAACTCGATCGACGGCGCGTGCGATGCCGGGCCGAACTTCGACAGGTCGTGGAAGCTGGGCAGCCCGCTCCCGACGATCAGAACGCCCTCGTCGCGCAGCGGGGCGAGTGCCCGGCCGGCGGCGAGGTGTGCGGCCGGGTCGTAGTTGCGGAGCATCGAGAGCTGGAAGACCGGCACCTCGGCGTCGGGGTACATGACGTAGAGGGGTGCGAACACGCCGTGGTCGAACCCGCGACCGGGATCGCTCGCGACGGGCAGACCGGCGTCGGCGAGGAGCTGCGACGTGCGTTCGGCGATTTCGGGTGCGCCCGGCGCCGGGTACTGGATCCGGTAGGTGAAGTCGGGGAAGCCGCCGTAGTCGTACAGCATCGGCGGGTTCGGGTTCGTCTGGACCGTGAAGGCGTTCTGTTCCCAGTGACCGCTGATCACGAGCACGGCCTTCGGGGCCGGACCGGTCTCGGTCGGGATCTGCTGCAGTGAGCGCTCGAGCGGTGCCCAGTCGACGGGCATGAGGTCTTTGATCCACGGCCACGGGCCGCCCCCGTGGGAGATCGCGTAGACGGGGAGTCGATTCATCATGGCTTCAGAGTATGTGTTGAACATTCAAGTTGCAACCCCTACGATGACGACATGACCGACGGACCGAGCAGCACGTCCAGTGTCGACTCGAGTGTCGACACGTCCCCGGCCTGGTTGTCACCCGATCAGCTCCGTGCGTGGGTCACCATGGCGGCGTTCCTCGAGACGGTGCCGTCGGCCATCGACAACCAGCTCAAGCGCGACACCGGGGTCAACCGGTTCGAGTACACGATGCTGGCGATGCTCTCGGAGGACCCCGATCACACGCTGGTGATGAGCGACCTCGCGTCGGTCGCGTTCGGTTCGCTGTCGCGGCTGTCCCACGCCGCCTCGCGGCTCGAACAACGGGGCTGGGTCGAGCGGTGCGCCGGCTCCGGCGGTCGGCGCCACAACGTCGTGCGGCTGACCGACGAGGGCCATGCCGCACTCGTCGAGGCGGCACCCGGCCACGTGGCCGAAGTCCGCCGGGTCGTGGTCGACCCCCTCGACGACCACGAACTCGCGACCTTGAGGTCGTTGCTCGCCAAGATGATCAGCGCCGCCGACCCCGAACTGGGTGCCGTGCTCGACGATCTGGTCGAGAACGTCGCGGCACGCAACGCTGCTGCCGACGGCTGAACGTCAGCGACGCTTCGTGGCCTGCCGACCGATCGGCAGGTCGAGCTGGACGCCGCGGTACGAACCGGCGCGGAGACCGCGGGCGACCCGTCGCCGATCGTGGTTCCGGAGCAGCGCCGTCGCCTCGTCGAACGTCACACTCGGACTCCACAGGAAACCCTGTCCGATATCGCACCCGGCCGCTGCCAGACGCTGCAGCTGCTCCTGGGTCTCGATACCCTCGGCGATCGTCTGGAGACCGAGCGCGTGGGCGAGGTCGACGACCATCTGCACGATCACCGCGCTGGCGGGATCGACGTCGAGGTTGGCGACGAAGCTCCGGTCGATCTTCATGAAGTCGAGCGGGAACTTGCTGAGTCGACTCAGCGAGGAGTAGCCCGTGCCGAAATCGTCCAGCGCGATCGACACCCCGATCTCGTCGAGGCGGCCGAGCGCTCTGAGTGCGACGTCGGCGTCGACGAGCGCCGACTCGGTCACTTCGAGGCAGAGGTGCTCGGGCGACACCCCGGATTCGTCGAGAAGTCGGGCGACGGTGTCGGGGAATCCGTGATCGAGGAACTGGCGCGTCGACACGTTGACGGCGACGAGCAGCCCATCGCCCAGCCCGGCGTCGAGCCACGACCGCATCGCCCGACACGATCGCTCGATGACGAGCGCTCCGAGGCGATGGATGAGCCCGCTCTCCTCCGCGACGGGGATGAACTCGATTGGCGAGATCGCGCCGCGATCCGGATGGTGCCATCGGGTGAGCGCCTCGAGTGCGGCGACGCGCCCGTCGATCAGCGACAGCTCCGGCTGGAAATGCACGTCGAGCTCGTCGGCGTCGAGGGCTCGTTCGAGCTCGTCCTGCATCTCGCGTCGCCGACGCTTGCGGAGACCGACCTCGTCGTCGAACACCTCGATCCGGTTCTTGCCGCGCTCCTTCGCCACGTACATGGCGATGTCGGCGCGCCGCAGCAGCTCCTCGGCCGGTGCGCCCTGACCCGACAGCGCGATCCCGACACTGCCGGAGACGACGACGGCATCCGTGCCCGATCCGATCGGCACCGACAGGGCGTCGACCAGACCGCGAGCGACGTCGACCACGCCGGCGACGTCGTCGACACCGGTCGAGTAGACCACGAACTCGTCACCGCCGAACCGGCCGATGATGCTGCCGTCG
Source organism: Ilumatobacter sp. (assembly GCA_020439405.1). Classification (GTDB taxonomy): domain Bacteria; phylum Actinomycetota; class Acidimicrobiia; order Acidimicrobiales; family Ilumatobacteraceae; genus Ilumatobacter. Next base: position 9,874 of record JAGQSS010000044.1, read on the forward strand.
GGCAACGCCGACCTGAGTCGGTCGGCCACCGCGACGAGCAGCGCGTCGCCGGCGGCGTGGCCGATCCGGTCGTTGACCGCCTTGAAGTCGTCGATGTCGATGAACATGGCGGCGAGACGACCGCCGGTGTCGTTGGCCTCGTCGAGGGCCGTTTCGAGCATCCGCACGAATCGTTGCCGGTTGTACAGCCCGGTGAGCGCGTCGTGGCTCGCCTGGAAGTCGAGATGATCCTCGAGCTTGCGTCGTTCGGTCACGTCGAACGAGATCCCGACGGTCCCGTGGAAACCGATCTCGTCGTCGTCGATGCGCTCCAGTACCAGCTGGACGGGAACGGTCGATCCGTCGGCGCGACGGAGTTCGACGTCGCCCTCCCATCGGCCGGTCGTCTCGGCGGCGACGCGGATCGCCTCGACCTGGTCCGCGGCGATCGGGAGGAGGTTCGACTCGGCGATCGACCGGCCGATGACGTCGGCGGGGTCGATGCCGAGGACGGAACGAGAGCGCTCGCTGCAGTAGACGATCGTGCCGACGTCATCGACGACGGTCACCACGGTCGGGAGCAGGTCGAGGAGTCGCGAGCGCAGGCGGTCGATCACCCGGCGGCCACGCAGGCCGGTCACGTCCTCCGATACCAGTTCGATCGCTCCGACCGACGGGTCGGCGAACCCGTTCGAGAGCACGAGATCGAACTCCCGGCGCCGACCCTCGACGTCGACGATCCGGACCGTCAGCCGCTCCGAGGCACCGATCCGTCGTCGCACCCTCCGGTAGGCGTCGCGCAACGCGGCGCCCTCGTGCGGATCGAGGAAGGAGTCGGGATGGAACGAGATGCGGTCGCCCGGTCGCAGCGGGGTCAGCTCCTGCACCCGATCCGACACCTCGATCGCTCGATGGTCGCGACCGATCAGAACGCGCAATGGGGCGCGCCGGCCGTCCTCGGACGGCGACGCGTCGAGGGACGAGTCGATGCCGACGGCGAGGAGGGACGACGTCACCATCCGACGTCAGGTGGCGATCGTCGGGGCGGGCGGTCGAAACGGCGGGCGGTGCACGTTCACGAAGTCGTATCGGCACGAATCGGGTGCCGCTTGAGGAAACCTCGACGGAATCAGGATTCTCGGCGAACTCTCGGCTGACGTTTGCAGTCCTCTTGGATTCGGGGAGCACGGTGCCACCATGGCAACGCCCACCCGCTCCACCACCCGGACCGACACCCAGGAATCTCCCGTGCACGAACAGCCCGTGCCGTGGTGGGAGGGCGACGCCGACGACGTGTGGTGGCCGGCCGACGGTCCCGCACCCACACCGCCGGCACGGACGAACCCGCCGGTCATCGGCGAGCCCCTCGCACCGCCGCCGCCCCCGCCGTACGGTGCCCCGTCGCCCTCCGACGCAGCACCGGAGCCCCCGCGCCGTCCGCGACCGTGGGGCATCGCCGCGATCGCCGCACTCACCGTCGGCGCCTCCGTGTTCTGCGGCGCCGCCGCCGGCTACCTCGTCGCGTCGTCCGAGAGCACCACCGTCGACACGGCGACGACCGCGACGGCACTGACCGCATCGATCGACAGCAGCGACCTCGACGTCGCCGCGGTGCTCGACCACGTCGACCAGTCGGTCGTGTCGGTCAGCACCACGATCGAGACCGTGTTCCAGACGCCGCGCGGTCAAGCCGTACAGCGCGGCGAGGGCGCCGGGACCGGTGTCGTCATCGATGCCGAGAACGGACTGATCCTCACCAACGCCCACGTCGTCGACGGCGCCACCGAGGTCGAGGTCACCCTCGACGCCGACACCACGCCGCGCGCCGCGACGGTGGTGGCCAGCGATGCCGCGTCGGACGTCGCCGTGCTCCGAGTGGCCGACACGACGGGACTCGTCGCCGCGGAGACGGCGTCGAGCGACACCGTCTCGGTGGGCGACGAGGTCATCGCCGTCGGCAACGCACTCGCCCTCGAAGGCAGCATGACGGTGACCAGCGGCATCGTGTCGGCCACCGACCGGTCGATCGCGACGGAGTCGGGCACGCTGACCGAACTCATCCAGACCGACGCGGCGATCAGCTCCGGTAACTCGGGCGGTCCGCTCGTCGACGCCGACGGACGCGTGATCGGCATCAACACCGCCGTGGCGTCGAGCGGCGGAACGATCCAGGCCTCCAACATCGGTTTCGCGATCTCGATCGATCACGCCCTCGCGATCGTCGACCAGCTCCTCGCCGGGTCGGCCTGACCCGGCGAGCCGGTCAGGCGGCACCGATGGGTGCCGACGGCGTGAACCGCACCGGCAACCGCTTGATACCCGCCACGAGTGGGATCCCCTGCGACTGCAGCGGAACGGGATCGCCGGCGACCTCGAGATCGGGGAGGCGGGAGAACAGCTCGCGGAACACCACGGCGACCTCGCGCCGCGCCAGGTGCGCACCGAGACAGAAGTGCGGGCCGGGTCCGCCGAAGCCGACGTGCTGGTTCGGCTGGCGCAAGACGTCGAACCCCTCCGGGTTCTCGAACACCCGCGGGTCGCGGTTCGCGGCGCCGTAGAAGAGAACCATCCGGTCGCCCTCGCTCACCGCGTGGTCGCCGAGCATCTGGTCGCGGGTCGCGGTGCGACGCATGAACGTGACCGGTGACGCGACGCGGACGATCTCTTCGACCGCCGTCGGCGTGACCCCGGCGACGTCGGCACGCCAGATCTCGCGCTGGTCGGGGTGGCGGGAGAGGAGGTCGACGCCGTAGGTGATCGCGTTCCGGGTCGTGTCGTTGCCGGCGACCGCGAGGAGCACGAAGAACGAGGTGATCTCGGCCGGCGTCAGCAGGTCGTCCGACAGGTCGTTGTGGACGAGCTTCGAGGTCAGGTCGTCGGTCGGGTTGGCCCGCCGCTCCTCGATCAGCTCGCCCATCAGCGTCGCGAGCGCCATGCCCGCTTCGATCAGCTTCTCGATGCCGCCGTCCTCGCCCATGAACTCGGGGTCGCCGCCACCGAGGATCACGTTCGTCGCGTCGAGGACCGTCTTGAACTCGCTCCGGGGGATGCCCATCATGTCGCAGATGATCAGCAGCGGGAACGGCTGCGACAGGACCTGGACGAGGTCGACCTCACCCTGCTCGCAGAAGCCGTCGATCACTTCGGTGCAGATCGACTCGACCTTGTCGAGGACACCGGCGAGTTCGGTCGGCGTGAACGTCTTGGCGACGATCCGTCGTTGGTGCGCATGGCGCGGATTGTCCATGTTGATGAAGCCGCCGAAGAACTCGAGCATCTCCATCGGGAGGTCGAACAATGCCGTCGCTCCCTTGCCCGAGCAGAAGTCGTCCGGATGCTTGCTGACCTGGACGACGTCGTCGTAGCGGGTGAGCGCGTAGACGGTGTCCTGACCCCCGCTGAGCACGTTCTCGACGGGGACCGGGAGGACCGGCCCCTGCTCGCGCAGTTCGGCGAACTGCTCCATGCGGACGTCGAGTGGTTGATGCCAGAACGTCGGCTCGGCGAGTCGGCTGGGGGAGATGGACATCAGGGGTTCCTCCGGGAGGGCTGGTGACGGGCACAGTCTCGCCGATCGGCCGTCGTCGGGACGCACCGAACCGCGGGCCTCGGACGAACGCAGCGTGATCGACATCACAGACCCGACCCCACCGTCGCACGGACGATGACATCGGCTCGTCCGAGCCCGGACCCAGGGGAGGTACCGCCGTGAAGAAGCTCGCTGCACTGATCACCGCCACCGCGGCGACCGTCGCACTCGCTGCGCCGGTCGATGCCGGCGGCCCGGACCCGGTCGACCTGGCCGGGATGTCGTTCGCCGTCGAGGTGACGGTGCTCCGGTCGTCGCTCCCCGACCTGCCCGCCGGCGCGTCGTTCGAGAACTGCTACACGTTCCACGAGGTCGGCACCTGGTCGGACCCCGCGTTCCCCGCACCCGAGGCCCCGGTGGACGGGACGTGGACGGCTCGTCCCGCCGGTCGGCTCGCGGGGTACGTCGCCGTCGTCGACGGCGCCGATCCTCTGGTGCTGCACCAGTACGGCGTGGTCGTGTCGAGCCCGGTCCACCCGACCCGGCTCGTCGCCCGCACGACGGTGACACTCGACGGCGACGTCGTCCTCGGGGTCCGGTCCGTCGGCACCCGGGTCGAATCGTGTGACCAACCGGCCGGGCCCCAGGGTTTCCGCCGGCCCGTCACCCCGGTGCGCCGCTGAGCCGGTCGTCCGACCGGCTCCCGCCGAAGCGACGCCGAGAGGTCGGAGACGCCACGTCGATGACGACGGGCGTCTCCGGCCTCACCCGCGTTCAGCCGCCGGTGTCGGTGTCGTCGCTGTCGGTGTCGTCGGTGTCGGTGTCGTCGGTGTCGTCGGTGTCGCCGGTGCAGGCGCTGCGATCGAACTGCTCCTTCAGCGCCGCCCGCTCCTCTTTCGACATCGGACCGGACCACGCCGGCTTGCCGCGACAGGGATCGTCGGCGTGCTTCACCTGCCCGGGCGCCTCGCCCGACTTGCCGGGTGACTCGGTCGTGTCGTCGGTCGTGTCGGTGGTGTCGTCGCCGTCCTGGTCGTCGTCAGTGGCGTCGCCACCCTTCGGGCACGCGGCCTTCGCAGCCTGCTTGGCCTCCTTGTCGTCGAGCTTCGCCGCCTGCGCCACACACGCCCCGCGGTTGCCGCCCTCGGGGACCTCGACCTTGACGACCCCCAGCACGTCGTGGGCGACGTTCTGGGCCGGATCGGGCAGGGCGCCCGCCGAAGCGAGACCCGCCGAGCCGGCGAGAAAACCGACGACGGCCGCGGCGGCGATCGCCATCGGTCCGAAGCGTCGCCGCGTCGGCGGGATCGGCACCACCGCCTCGGCACGGCGCAGGTGCGCGGCGCGGGTCTCCGGGTCGATCGACTGGCTCCCGAGCGACCGGAGTCGCTCCTCGACGGGATCGGTGCTGTGGCTCACACCGACGTCAACGAACGAGGCGGGCGAAAAGTCACGCGCCGTCGGACAATCGGGCTCGGAGTTCGTCGAGCCCTCTCGCCTGCAACATCTTCACCGCGCCTGACCGCTTGCCGAGGATCTCGGCGACGTCGCGGATCGGGAGGTCGGCGACGAAGCGGAGGACGAGCACCTCGCGCTGCTCATCGGTCAGCGCATCGAGCGCGTCGACGAGGTCGCGGTCGACGGCCACGTCGTCGTGCGCGGCGACCTCCGGGGGCGCGTCGGTCACGACCTCCCGCTGCCGCGCCGCCGACCTGAGTTCGTCGACGAGTCGGTTGTGGGCGATGGTGAAGACCCACCGGCGCAGGGCCGCGGCATCGCCTCGAAACGTGTCGAGTCGGCGAGCGACGTCGACGAAGACGTCGCCGCACGAAGCCTCCGGGTCGGCCGCTCCGCGCGTCCGGAAGTAGCCGGTCACCGCGGGAGCCAACTCGTCGTAGACCGCCTCGAGCCGGAACGTCACATCCCGATCATCCCAGACCATCGGTTCGGTCGCCCCGGCGGGCCAACGAGATGAGCGGTGCGGCGATCGCCGTGGTGGCGAGTGCCATCACGACGATCGCCGCATACGACGCCTGATTCAGGACGCCGACCGACAGGCCGACGGTCGCGACGACCACCTCGAGGGCGCCGCGGGCGTTGAGCGAGGCGGCGACGACGAACGCGTCGCGCGACGGGAGCCCGCCGACCCGTCCACCTCCGTACGCGCCGGCGAGCTTGCCCACGGTTGCTGCGCCGACGATCACGAGCGTGCCGACGAGCACGGCCCGACCGTCGGGTGCGCGCAGATCGACACGCAGCCCGGC
>JAGQSS010000044.1:15745-17605 GCA_020439405.1 Ilumatobacter sp.
GCTGCGCCGACGATCACGAGCGTGCCGACGAGCACGGCCCGACCGTCGAGTGCGCGCAGATCGACACGCAGCCCGGCAACGGCGAAGAACAGCGGCGCGAACACCGCGTTGGAGATCACCTCGATGTGGTGGAGGTCGTCGCCGCCGCCGAGCCGGCTCCGGCGCAGGGCGATGCCGGCGAAGAACGCCCCGATGACGACCTCGACGCCGATCGCGTGGGTCGCAGCACCGATCGCCACGGTGAACAGCACGATCACGCTCGTCATCGCCGCCGGACCACCGTCGCGGCGCTCGACCTCGACGACGGCGCGGTCGAGGAATCGCGACCCGAGCGCGATCACGAGCACACCGATGACGATCATGCCGACGACGGCGATCGCCAGGTCACCGAACGAGACCGAGCCGCCTTCGACGAGGCTCACGACCACGCCGAGGAGGAGCCAACCCACGATGTCGTTGAGCGTGGCGACCGTGAGAACGAGTTGGCCGACCGGCCGGCGCAACAAGCCGAGGTCACCGAGGATCCGTGCGGCGACCGGCAGCGACGAGATCGCCAGCGCGACGCCGACGAACAGCGCGAACACCCACCGTCGGCCGTCGTCACCCAGGAACGAGGCGGGCAGCCAGGCGCCGACGGCCAACCCGACGCCGAGCGGTACGACCAGGCTGCCGACCGTGGTGAGGATCGTCGGCCGTCCGGCGTCGCGAACCGTCTCGAGGTCGAGTTCCGCGCCGGTCGTCATCAGCAGGAGCACGATGCCGAACCACGCCAAGCCGAGGAGGAGACCGGCCTGTCGTTCGTCGGGCGGGAACAACCACTCCCACCCCTCGACCCAGACCTCACCGAACACCGACGGACCGAGCACGACGCCGGCGAGCAACTCGCCGACGACCCGCGGCTGGCCGACCCGACGCGCCACGTAGCCACCCGCTCGCGCCGCCAGGAGCAGGACCACGAGCTGGCACCAGAACACGAGCAGTTCGTGGTCGCCGAGCGGCGGAAGCGGCACCCCGGCCCCGACGAGCATGCGGCATCGTACGCGGCGACGATGGCTCGTCGCGTTCGCACCGGCGCGGTGGCAGAATCGGACCGCGAACACCACTGATCGAGCGAGGGAACCCATGGCCGACGACGACCATCGCATCTATTCCACCAAGGTGGCCGACGTGTACGTGCACTACGTCGCCAAGGCGGAGCGCAAGGGCCGCACCAAGGCCGAGGTCGACGAGATCCTGTGCTGGATCACGGGTTACGACCAGGCCGGCCTCGACGCCCGGCTCGACGACGGCACCGACTTCCGCACCTTCTTCGACACCGCGCCGGCGATGAACCCGGACCGGCGCAAGATCACCGGCGTCGTGTGCGGTGTCCGGGTCGAGAACGCCGAACAGCCGTTGATGCAGGAGATCCGGTACGTCGACAAGCTCGTCGACGAACTCGCCAAGGGCAAGGCGATGGAGAAGATCCTGCGGACCGCCTGATCGTTCGTCAGGACGTCGTCACGGCGAGCACGACGGCCCACAGCACCGAGGCGACGAGCAGCACCACGGTGAAGATCGGCTTGCGGGTCTTGTGGCGGAACGCGTACCGCCCGGCCCATGCGCCGACGACCCCGCCGGCCAGTGCCAGGGTGTGCAGCGCCGCCTCGGGCACCCGCCAGCCACCCGAGCGGGCGCGGGCCTTGTCCCAGCCGTAGGTCGCGAACGTCGTCACGCCGAGACCGATCATCCACGACGGCACCCACCCGATCGGTGTGGCGACCCCGAGGATCGCCGCCAGGACGAGGCCGACGGCCAGGAGCGGCAGAGCACGTTGCATGCCCGAGAGTCTGGCGCGCGATCCGTCGACCGATACTCGGG
>JAGQSS010000450.1 GCA_020439405.1 Ilumatobacter sp.
TTCGATGAAGCCGCCGAGGACGACGAAGAGCCCCGTGTCGGTCCGCAGATCGACGGCCTTGCTCGCGCCACTCCACCCCCGATCGACGGCCACGATCTCCCCGCTCTCCGGGGCGACGACGATCGTCCGATCTTGGGCGCCGGTGAGGTCCACGCCCGCGTGCCAGCGCTCGCAGGAGGGCTCCTTGCAGCCGAACGGGCGCCCGCCGCCGAAGCTCCACAGGGCGAACTTCGGCGCGACACCGGAGAGCGGCCACGCGGGCGACGAATCGCCCTCGGCCATCTCGGGGAGTTCCCACTGCGCTGTGCGTGCCATCGCGGCTACTTCTTCTCCCGGTCTGCGAGAGCCGACAGCAGCCCGAGCACGCCGCCGATCGCTCCGCCGATCGCGGCCGACTTGCGCGTGCGCCCGACGACGGCGCCGAAGAGCGCACCGACCCCTGCGGAGGCCGCGACGTAGCCGCCCGGCTCGTCGTGCAGGGCCTCGACCGCTTGCAGGGCCGGCGACACGAGGTCGACAGAGAGCTCGATGTCATCGCCAGACTGGCGGATGAGCAGCACCGGCGGTACAGGACCGACGCCGACGCGCCACTCGTTCACCTCGGCGTCGGCCTTGGGCTCTTTCGGCGCTGGCCGTGCATCGTTCTTCGTGAGCCGGAGCACCGAGACCTCCGCCCGCTTGACGAGCGTCGCGGTCAGGTCCTCTTGCTGTTCCCACCGTGCCATCGTTCGCTCCTAGCCGTTGACGCGGACCTCGCGGACGATCACCCGCGAGTACCGCGTGTAGTTGGAGTCACCGACGACGAGCCACAGCGGCGGCATCGTCAAGTCGGCGGGGAGGCCGTTGTCGGCGGGGAACGCCCGCGTGAGCTTCGCGTCGGGGTACTGCGCCAGGATATCGGGGATCAGGAAGACCTTGTTGAGCCAGCCCGCCCCGAGGTCGATCGAAGGCGTGACCCCGGCGAGCTCGTTGACGATCTTGATCTTGCCGCCGCCGATCCACGACCGCGTGTACTCGTGATCGGTGGCGCCGGCGTCAGCCACATCCGTGAGGAGGTTGAGCTGGGGGTTGGTCGCGGCATCGAGGACGCCGATCTTGTAGAGCGACCCGTCGCCGTTGACGTCGATCAGGAGGTTGACGTACGGGCGGCCGAGGATGTGATCGTTCCCGGCGGTCCGCAGCGCGTAGCGGAACGAAAGCGCCGTGAAGTCACCGAGGGGCATCCCGTCGACGAAGTCCGTCCCGAGCATCGCCTTGTTGCCGGCGCCGGTACCGTGGAAGCCCTTGTTGCCGGCGACGTTGGGGTTGCCGACGATCGCGTGCGTCCACATCTCCCAGCCTTCAACGTGGTGAGCGCCGGCCGCGTTGACGCTGAGGTTGGAGAAGCTCGCCCAAGGGATCACGCCGCCCGGCTGCATCGGCGCGACGCCGGTGGACGTCGCCGTGCTCTCGGCGAGATTGATCACGGCCTCGCTAGCGGCCAGGAGCTCGTGCTCCGCGACCACGGTCGGGCACCCGGCGCGAACGGCCGGCGACTCGACCACGAGGAGATCATCGTGGCTCACGCGGCGCAGCCGCGACCACTGCCCCGGCGCGAGCTCCTCGAGCGCGGCGTCGCCGGTGAGGCGGTTCGCCGGGCCCGCGAGGGCGGTGCCGTCGCAGCCCGAGACGCGCACGCGCCAGTAGTAGCCGGCGAAGCGCGACTCCCGAGGGTCGAGGGCCTCCAGCGGCAGCGATCCGCCGCCGACGTCGGTGGCCTCAAGGACGCGGGCCGACGCCGACCAGTTCAGCGTCGCCGCCATGACGCCCGCCGAGGTGAACCCCGTGGTCGATGTCAGCCGCGCTCGGAGCACCCGCGCCGGGCTGTCGTCGCTCCGCGACGCCTGCTCGCCCTCCGCAAGGTCGTTGACCACGAGCTGGAAGACGGCGGCCGCCTCGGTGACGAACGCGAGCTCTTCGCCGGGTCCGAGCGTCACGGTCTGGGGGCCGCCGTCGAGGCGGAGCTCCGTCCGCACGGTCGACCCGAGGTAGACCCTCAGCACGTCGCGGGGGTTGTGCGTCGTCGCGGAGACCGTCACCGCCTTGACGCCGCCCTCGCCGAGGAAGCCGAAGACATCGGCGGCGACGCGGCTCCCCGCGGGGATCGTCGCCGTCCGAAGCCGACCACCGGCCGACGACGCGAACGCCTCGCGGCCGAGGTCGATGAGACCGACGCCTGTCAACGGACCGGCGGCGCTCAGTTGGATCGTGATTGGCTCTGCCATGGTGC
>JAGQSS010000451.1 GCA_020439405.1 Ilumatobacter sp.
GCTATCACGAGATCGTCCACAACAAGATCGTGGTGGAGCGCTTCGAACGGCAGGGCGTCGTCTTCGTCGACGACATCGCCGAGGTGCCCGAGGGTCGCCCGATCATGCTGTCGGCGCACGGGTCGGGTCCCGAGGTCGTGTCGGCCGCGGCGGAGCGGGGCAGCTTCGTGGTCGACTCGGTCTGCCCGCTCGTCACCAAGGTCCACCACGAGGTGAAGGTCCGCTCCGGCAAGGGCTACCGCATCGTCTACGTCGGCCACGAGGGCCACGAGGAGGCGGTGGGCACGATGGCCGTGGCGCCCGACTCGATCAACCGGGTCGAGAGCGTGGGCGAGGTCGACGCGCTGCCCGAGTTCGACCAGCCGGTCGCCCTCCTCGCCCAGACCACCCTGTCGCATCGCGACTGGGAAGGCGTTGCCGTCCGGGTGCGCGAGCGCTTCCCCGACGTGTGGACCCCCGGCCGTTCCGACCTCTGCTTCGCCACGACCAACCGCCAGTCGTCGCTCCTCGCGATGGCGCCCGACTGCGACGCGATCGTGGTGATCGGCTCGTCCAACTCGTCCAACACGCGGGCGCTCGAGAAGCTGGCCCGCGAGGCGGGGTGCGAGCGCGTGTACCGGATCAACGTCGCCGATCAGGTGCCCGACGATTTGGAGGGCACCGTCGGTGTGACCGCCGGAGCGTCGGCGCCGGAGGAACTGGTCGAGGAGGTGCTCGCCCGGCTCGCCCCGGCGAACGGCATCGAAGTGGTCTCGATCACCGACGAGGACGAGTACTTCCCGCCGCCCCGCGCGATCCGCGAACTCCAGAACTCGATCGAGATGGCGAGTACCGCACTCCTCGGTGGCGCCCTGCTCGAACGCCCGGCGATGGACGACCGCAGCCTCCCGGCGAGCGAGGTCCTCGCCGCCCTCACCGACTAGAAAGCTGACCTGTGCTCTCCCCCACCGCCGAGACCATCCGCCTGTTCCTGCACGTCATCGCCGCCTCCGTCTGGGTCGGCGGCCAGATCGTGCTCGTCGGGCTCGTGCCCCAGGTGCGCAAGACGCACCCCGAGGCCGTGAAGACGATCGCCAACGGCTTCGGCAAGATCGCCTGGCCGGCGTTCGTCGTCGCGGTCGTGACCGGTATCTGGAACGTGTTCGAGGTCGATGCCGGCGGCTGGGCCGCTTACCAGATCACCCTCGGCGTCAAGATCATGCTCGTCGCGATCTCCGGTGTGGCGGTCGCCGTCCACCAGTTCGGCCGCTCCAAGGTCGCCCTCGCCGCCGGCGGTGCGATCGGGTTCCTCGCCGCCCTCGCCGCTATGTACGTCGGCTTCATCCTCACCACCGGCCGCTGACCGGCCGTTGACCAGCTCAGAACGCCGAATGCGTGAACAATTTGCGGGACTGTCCCGCAAATTGTTCACGCATTCGCAGCTCGGGTGACCGGTGAGGGTCAGTTGCGGGGGACCTGGCTCCAGGGGACGTCGCGGTCGACGCGGACATCGCCGGGCAGGCCGAGCACGCGCTCGCCGAGGATGTTGAGCATGACCTCGGTCGTGCCGCCCTCGATCGAGTTCGCACGCGACCGCAGGAAGCGCTGTTGGCGGCTCGAACCACCCATCGCCGTCTCGGGACGGGTCATCGCGTACTCGCCGTAGAGCATGCCCTCGGCGCCCATCAGGTCGATCATCGCCTCGTAGATCGCCTTGTTCAGGTTCGCCGACTCCATCTTGCCGATCGAACCCTCGGGGCCCGGGTCGCCCATCCGTCGGTTCTGGCTGGCGCGGATGTTGGTGAGGCGGTGGACCTCGGCGCGGATCCAGAGTTCCATCACCTTGTCGCGCGACGCGGCGTCCTTGCGGTCGTCGGGCAGTTCGGCCCACACGTTCATCAGGTCAGCGATCGTGCCCGATCCCTGGGCCGGGATCGCGCCGCCGATCGAGGTGCGCTCGTTCATCAGGGTCGTGAGCGAGACGCGCCAGCCGTCGCCCGGCTTGCCGAGCATCTCGGCATCGGGGACGCGGGTGTCGGTGAAGTAGACCTCGTTGAACTCGGCCTCGCCGGTCATCTGGCGCAGCGGACGGGTCTCGACCGTCGGGTCTTCCATGTCGACCACGAAGGCGGTGAGACCGGCGTGCTTGACCGTCTCGGGGTCGGTGCGAACCACGAGCAGGCCCCACTTGGAGACGTGCGCCAGGGTCGTCCACACCTTCTGGCCGTTGACGATCCACTCCTCGCCGTCCTTGACGCCACGCGACGACAGACCGGCGAAGTCGGAGCC
>JAGQSS010000452.1 GCA_020439405.1 Ilumatobacter sp.
GCCGAGTTCGCGGGCCTACTTCTTGGAAGAGATCTTCGCCTTCAGTGCCGCGATCCGCTCCTCGAACCACGGCTGCTTGACCGTCCACAGCTGCGGGTCGAACTCGCGTTGCACCGCGTCGCGGTGCGAGTCGATGTCGGCCATGTCCTGGATCGTCCGCTTCGTGAGGATCGCCAGTTCGCGCGGCGCGGTGGCCGCGCCGCGGGCGAACTCGTGTGCCGCGGTCGACAGATCGTCGTCGGCGACGCACTTGTAGGCGAGCCCGACCCGTTCGGCTTCGCGACCGTCGAGGACCTGGCTGAACACCACTGCAGCCATGGCCGCCTGGGGGCCGACGATGCGGCGCTGCATCCAGGTGTGGCCGCCACCGGGGTGCAGGCCGATCTGGAGGAAGCGAGTGTCGAACTTCGCTCGTTCGGCAGCGATCCGGACGTCGCACCCGAGCGCCAGGTTCATGCCGGCGCCGACCGCCGGACCGTTGACCGCGGCCAACGTGGGAAGTGGGCTGCGTGCGATGCGGAGGAATCCCTCGTACACGTGGCCGAGGCTCTCGCGCGTCGCGGTCTGCAGGTTGCCGAGGTTGGCGCCCGCACAGAACGCCGAACCCGCCCCGGTGACGACGACCGCACCGACCGACTCGTCGGCCTCGAAGGCGTCCATCGCCTCGACGATCGCCTCGACCATCGGCGCGGTCATCGTGTTGCGTTCGTCGGGATTGTTCAGGGTCAGGGTGGCGACACCCTCGGTGATGCTGGTCAGCACGATCGACATGCAGCCAGTCTGACAAACCACCGGTCGGAGCGCCCGATCGGTCGCTTCCCGATGTTCATCTGCGTTCACATCGGTTGGGCACGGCGCCGCCGAACCAGCGGGTAGCCTTTCGCCGTTCCCGTGAACAACCAGCTGAACATCCAGCACACTCAATTCCCGAGAAGGGGGAGAACATGATCAAGAGCAAGCGCCTGCTCGCCGCAGGCCTCGCTGCTTCGCTCGTCCTCGCCGCATGTGGCGACGACGACGACACCGCCGACGAGCCGGCTGACGAGCCGACCGAGGAGCCCGCCGAGGAACCGGCGGAGGAGCCGGCCGAAGAGCCCTCCGAGGAGCCCGCCGGTGAGTCGTTCAACGTCGGTCTGACCTTCGACATCGGTGGCCGTGGCGACCAGTCGTTCAACGACTCGGCCGCCGAGGGCATCGACCGCGCCGTCGACGAACTGGGTGTGACCTTCACCGAGGCCGAGCCCAACGCCGACGGTTCGAACCGCGCCGAGCTGCTCCAGCTCCAGGCCGACCAGAGCGACCTCGTCATCGGCGTCGGCTTCCTCTTCGCCGGCGACGTCGCGACGGTCGCCGCCGAGAACCCCGACACGAACTTCGCCGTCGTCGACGACGCGATGCTCGACTTCGACAACGGTGGCGTGCCGATCTGCGAGAACTGCGCCGGCCTCACCTTCGCCGAAGAGCAGGGTTCGTTCCTCGTGGGTGCCGCTGCGGCGCTCAACAGCGAGAGCGGCACGCTCGGCTTCATCGGCGGCGTCGGTGGCTTCGGTCTGATCGAGAAGTTCCAGGCCGGGTTCGAGGCGGGCGCCAAGGCCGTCAACCCCGACATCACGATCATCCCGCAGTACATCACCCAGGCCCCCGACTTCGACGGCTTCGTCGCCCCCGACCGTGCCCGCGAGATCGCGCTCGCCATGTACGACCAGGGCGCCGACGTCATCTACCACGCTGCCGGCGCCTCGGGCGCCGGCCTGTTCGAGGCCGCCGCCGAGCGTTCCGAGTCGTCCGGCACCAAGGTGTGGGCGATCGGCGTCGACAGCGACCAGTACAACACCGCCGACGCCGCGGTCCAGGAGTACATCCTGACCTCGATGCTGAAGCGGGTCGACGTGGCCGTGTTCGAGATCACGAGCGCCCAGGCCGACGGCAGCTTCGCCGCCGGCAACACCGTCTACGACCTCTCGGTCGACGGCGTGGGCTACTCGACGTCGGGCGACTTCCTCACCGAGGACCAGATCGCTCAGCTCGAGGACTTCAAGGCCCAGATCGTCGACGGCACCATCGAGGTCCCGACGACGCCGGAAGGCTGATTCCGACACGATCGGTCGCCGATCGCCGGTTCCGACCGGTGACGGCGTGATCACAGAATCAGGAGACGGAGCGGAGGTCGACTATGTTCGGCCTCCGCTTCGTCGTTTTCCGACCCGGTCCACGTGGACCGGACGACGACAGTTCGTTCTTCGGAGGAGGCGCCGCATGACGGCA
>JAGQSS010000453.1 GCA_020439405.1 Ilumatobacter sp.
ATGCTGGTCGAGGGTCAGGTGGAGGGCTCGGTCCACATGGGACTCGGCTACGCGCTGAGCGAGGAGTTCCCGACCGACCCCGAGACCGGCTTCCCGACGAACATGACGTTGCGTTCGCTCGGCATCCTGCGCGCCAAGGACGTGCCCGAGATCGAGGTGCGGATCGTCGAGGTGCCCCAGCCGCGCTCGCCGTACGGCATCAAGGGCGTCGGCGAGATCGGTCTCGTGCCGACCGCCCCCGCCGTCGCCGCGGCGCGCCGCGCCGCCACGGGCGAGTGGGCGACCGTGCTCCCGATGAAGGACTGAGCGTCGATCAGGCGGCGGCCGCCCACGACCGCGGGGCGACCAACTGGCCCATCCGGCTGAGGATCGTGCCGACCGCGAAGTTGGCGCAGATCTCGCGGATCTCGTCGACGTGGGCCGACACCAGATCGTCGACGGCGGCGACCGGATCGTCGAACACCTGACCGCTCACCTCGTACTCACCGGCCTCGACCGCCTGGACGACCAGATCGATCGTGCCGTTGCAGTCGAGCCAGTCGTGGATGCGGGTGCGCAGCACGTGCTCGGTGACGCCCGGTCGGTCGACGACCATGGCCGTGGTGGTGCCGCCGTGGCTGACGAGCCCGAACCAGGCCCGGTTGCAGACGTCGCAATGGTCGTCGGGACACTCGATGACGACGGGGGCGACGAGTTCGCCGTCGACGGCGTGATGGTGGTCGGACGGGGTGCTGCCGAGCTGGTCGGTGGCGAGTTCGTCGGTGGCGATGAGGACGAGCATGTGCGTGGGTCCTTTCGAGAGCGTGGTGGGGGCGTGAACCCGATCACCCACCAGCATGCCGACGGGGTGTCACGGGGTTTCCGCGACACCCGCCTCAGCGCTGCAGTCCGTGCCAGCGTTCGACGATGTCGGCGACGTCGAACCGGTCGACCCGCTGGTCGGGCACGATGTTGACGTTGGCCCGGTCGATCGCCGCGTTCGCCTTGGCCACCGCGGCACGGACGGCCGCCACGTCGGCGCACCGCCAGAAGCCCGCCCGCGACGCAGCGGCCGCCTCGAGGGCGGCCGCGCGACGGTCGTGGCTCATCTCCCGTTCGGCGAACTGCTTGGCCCACCATCCGGCGGGGCGCTCCCAGTGCAGGTCGGCGATCGGCTTGCCCTCCAGGTGGGGCGCGGCGAGTTCGCCGTCCTCGGCCGCCTTGGCGAGCCGCTCCTCGACGATGCGCTCGATCCAGCTCACGTGGGCAACGCTACGCCTCGAACGGGTCGAGCGATGCGAGCACCGCAGCGACCGAGCCGCTGTGGGCCCCGGTGCCGTACCACGGGCGGGCGGCTCCGGCGACGGGGCAGCCCGACAGCCCGGCGACCTCGAACGTGCCGGCGACCGTGAACTCGACGAACGTCGCCTCGGCCGCACACCCCTCGCCGACCGCCAGCGTGTCGACCGCCACGACATCGCCACCGGCGAGCGCCGCCACCAGCGGCCCACCCGGAGGTCGCTCGGCGTCGACACCGACCACCTCGCCGAGTTCGCACGACCGGAACGAGGCGTTTCGGACCACGACGACGCCGACGACGACGGCAAGGTCGAGGTCGTCACAGGGTCCGGCCGGCGTGTCGGCGACGTAGAACGCGAGCAGTGCGGGAGCGCACGCCGCGACGCCGATCGACGGCACGACGACCGGCACGGTCTCCACGACGACCTCGACCTCGTCGAACACGGTCGGCGAGCAGCGGTCGGTGTCGGTCCCGACGAGCAGTTCGCCCCACTCCCCCGGTTCGAGCCAGACGTTCGGCTCGGAGTCGTCGCCGAGGGTGGGCGAGCCGGCGATGTCGACCTCGCACGCGACCGCACCCTCGTTGCGCACCCGCACGACGGCCGACGACGAGTCGGACCCGATCGACATCGCCTGTGCGGTCCACCACGCCAGGTCGTCCGGGTCGCACGGAGCGAGGGTGTCGGGCCGGGCGACGGTCGACGCGGCGATCTGACTCGGCGCCAGTCGTTGCGTGGTCGCGGTCGATGCGTCGCCACCGGGCGAACACGCCGCGAGGACGACCGTGCCGAGCAGCGGACCGACCACGGCCGCGGTGGCGACGAACCCCCGTCCCATCCCCGGCGACGGTAGTCCGCACCAGCGCCGCCGAACCAGGCCGCGACCGGCTCGCGATCGCGGGCCGCGAACCCGACTGCGCTACGGTCGCGGGGCGAGGGCTGGTCCAAAGGCGCACCGCCCGGCGGTGTGCCCCTTGTGGCTCA
>JAGQSS010000454.1 GCA_020439405.1 Ilumatobacter sp.
ACGCTGCTCGGGAACTTCATCATGAACGACCCGACCAATAGCAACGGCAATGTCGACTCCGGTTCGGTGAGGTTCGACAGCACCGTGGACGGCGCGCATCAGATCGTCATCAATCTCTTCGGAACGGCGACGTTCAACGGTGCCATCGGCGCGACCACGCCGTTGCAGGCAATCCAGGTTCGTGGCGTCGACGGCGTCTTCCTGAACGGGGGTGCGGTGACGAACTCCCGCCTGCAGACTTGGTTCGGCGACGTCGTTCTGGAGGCAGACACCGTGCTGACGTCGACGGGCGACACCGACATCTCGTTCACGGGCGCCTACTCCCTCGGTTCCGCCGCCGGAGGCAGCCTGGACGGTGCATTCGCACTGACGGTCAACACCGGCGGCGCCACCAACTTCTTCACCCCGGTCGGCGCGACGACGCCGCTGACCAGCATCACCACCGATGCGGCGGGCACCACGGTGTTCACCGGGGCGGCGATCACGCTGTCCGGCAACACCGCGACCTTCAATGATGCGGTCATCCTGACCGCCGACACGCTGATCACCGACGCGGGCGGGGTCAGCTTCAACAACACGGTCGATGGCGCCTTCGGCTTGACCGTCGATGCCGGCGGCGACGTGACGTTCGGCGATGTGGTGGGCGGCGCCACGCCACTGGCCAGCCTCTCCGTCGGCACCGATGGCGCGATTATCTTCGCCGACCCGATCACGACCGCCGACGGCGCCGTGACGTTCGAGGCCGACACGATGGCGATCGCGGCCGCGATCGACGCCGGCACCGGCATCGTCACGCTGCGCCCGCGCACCGCCGGACGCGAGATCGACCTGGGCACCGAAACGGCGACCAGCCTGTCGCTGACCGACGCCGAGCTCGACCTGATCACCGCCGGCATCCTGCGCATCGGCAGTGCCACCGCCGGCAGCATCACGTTCACCGACCTGATCAGCCCGGCGCTGACCGACACGCTGTCGCTGATCACCGGCGATCAGATCCTCGACGACCACAACGTCAACGCGGCCGACGTGCAGGTCGCCAACCTTGCGCTGCAATCGGTCAACGGCATCGCCAACAACGAACTCCTGGAAACCTTAGTCGACACGGTGGCCGCCCTGAACACGACCGACGGCGGCATCGCCATTCTGGAGCGGTTCGCTGGTGGCGACCTGATCGTCGGCACCGTCGACGGCGTCGTCGGCCTCCGCAACGAAGCGACAGGGGCGAACAACGTTTTCAACCCGACTCTCGCGATTCAGCTTGAGACCACCGACGGCAACCTGACCGTCAACGACGACATCTACAACTCGCGGCGCAACATCTGCCTGGTCGCGCAGCAGGGCAACGGCGGTGCCGGCGACAGCCTGTTCACCAACAACGCGAACATCGTCAACGGCGACGGCGGCGGCAACGCCAACAACGCCCAGATCGACATCCGCGCCAACAACATGACGCTGGCGGCCGGCAGCACCATCTCCGCCGCGAACCGGGTGATCCTGGAAGATGACCCGTCCTCCAGCTCGACCATCGCCATCAACCTGGGCGGCGCCGACGGCGTCAACACGCTAGGCCTGACCGATGCCGAGCTCGATACCGTCACCACCGCCGGCGTGCTGCAGATCGGCCATCCCGACTCGGGCGACATCACGGTCCTGGATCGCATCAACCCGGCCAACGTCTCGACGGTCGATCTGGAGACCGGCGGCAAGGTGCTCGACGGCGACGCCTTCTCCGTCAGCCCCATCGAGGTGACCAACCTTGCCATCCGCGCCGGGACCGGCATCGGAACCGCACTCGACGATCTCGACGTCGAGGTCAGCAACCTGGCGTTCTCCAACGCGGCCGGCCTGGTCAGCATCCAGGGCTTCACCGACATGACGATCGCGGCGGTGGACGGCCTTGCCACCTCGTCGAATGCGGGCACGACCACGGCAATCGAGATCCTTAGCGGTGAGCTGACCTTCGCGGTGGACACCAGCAGCACGGGTGACGCGACCTTCACCGTGCCAATCATTACGGTCGGGAACAGCGTGACCGTCAACACTTCGCCTGCCGGTACGCTCGCGTTCAATGCAACAACCGTCAATCTCGACGGCAATCTGAGTGCCGTTGCAGATGGGATCACGGGAACGGCGACGACGGTCAATGTCATCGGCTCGACCGGCGGTGCGGAGCTACAGGACGCGGTCGACGTGGCTGCCGCAGGCGCGACGGTGAATGTTGGCGACGGCACTTTCGCCGGCAACGTGGCTGTAA
>JAGQSS010000455.1 GCA_020439405.1 Ilumatobacter sp.
CGCGTCTCGACGAGGTCGTCGGCGCGAAGATCACCCCCGACTTCAATACCGGCACGTTCTCATTCCACGCCGACACGCACGGCACCTACTATGTGCAGTACCTCGTGACCGACGGCCCCAACACCGTCGTCGGCGTTGTGCGCGTGGACGTGCACGAAGCGCTCGCCGAAGACCTCCCGCCCATCGCGGTGCGCGACATCGCCATGCTCCCGGGCGGAAGCGAAGTGCTCGTCGATGTGCTGGCCAACGACTCCGATCCGGCCGGCGGCATCCTGGTGGTGCAGTCGGTCTCGGTGCCGCAGAGCGCGGGCGTGTCGGTTGCGGTCCTGAACCACGAGGTGCTCCGCATCTCTGACCAGGGCGGCCTGACCGGGCCGGTGACGATCGGGTACCGGATCTCGAACGGCAGCAAGACGGCCGAAGGCGAGGTCACCGTCATCCCGGTGCCCGCGCCCAACAAGCTCAAGCCGCCGGTGGCGAGCGACGACTCCGTGGTCGTGCGTGCCGGCGATATCGTGACGATCCCGGTGCTCGCCAACGACTATCACCCCAACGGGGATCTGATCACCGTCTCGCCGACGCTCATCGACCCCATCATCGACCCCGCCGACGGCGACATCTTCGTCGCCGAGAACACGCTGCGCTTCCGTGCGGGTGACACACCGAAGACGGTGTACGCCACCTACGAGGTCGTCGACTCCCAGGGACAGAAGGACGCAGGCTACGTCACGATCCAGATTCTCGGTGTCGACGAGGCAAACAATGCCGCGCCGCGACCGCGCGATCTGACCGCGCGCGTGCTCAGCGGCGCGACCGTGCGCATCCCCATCACCCTCGATGGCATCGACACCGATGGTGACTCCGTCGAGCTGATCGGCGCCGCCTCGGCGCCCGCGCTCGGCCGTATCGTCGAGGTCGGGCAGAACTGGTTGGTGTACGAGGCATACGAGGACTCCACCGGTGTCGACTCGTTCACCTACCTGGTCCGTGACCGCCTGGGCAAGGAGGGCATCGCGCCCATCCGCGTCGGCATCGCGCCGATCGAGTCGAGCAATCAGCGACCCTACGCCGTCAACGACACCGTGATCCTGCGCCCGGACCGCTCGGCGGCGGTTGCGGTGCTCGCCAACGACTCCGACCCCGACGGCGATCGCATCGACCTCGACGCCAAGGGGCTCGAGGTGCCCGACGGGATCGCCGCCGAGGTCAAGGGCAACCAGATCATCGTCTCCACCCCGGAGGAACCGGGCGAGTTCACGATTCCGTACCGGATCAAGGATGCGCGCGGTGCGACCGCGATGGGCGCGCTGCTCGTGCTGGTGCAGAAGGACGTCCCGCTGCAGCCGCCGCTTGCCCGCGACGACCGTGTCACCGCGCCGCAGGTCGGCGAGGAATCGACGGTCGACGTGCTCGTGCTCGAGAACGACGTCGACCCCGACGGCGTCGCGGCCGAACTGCAGGTCTCGCTCGTCGGCACCACCACGGCGAA
This sequence comes from Ilumatobacter sp., assembly GCA_020439405.1. Lineage (GTDB taxonomy): Bacteria > Actinomycetota > Acidimicrobiia > Acidimicrobiales > Ilumatobacteraceae > Ilumatobacter. The sequence goes on from JAGQSS010000455.1 coordinate 1,490, forward strand.
GGTGCTGCCCGAGGGGATCGTCCGCGTCACCGTGGCCGAGGAATCCCAGATCATCACGTACACGGTCACCGATGTCGATGGCCTCACGGCAAGCGCCTTCGTGCTCGTTCCGGGGTCGAAAGACCTGCGGCCGGTGCTGAAATCGACGGGCGAGGTCGTCGTGAAAAGCGGTGAGACGATCGAGCTGCGGCTCGCCGACTACGTCACCGTCGCCGGGGGCCGCAAGGCCATCATCACCGAGGCGGCCAAGGCCACGGCCAACCACTCGAACGGCGCCTCCCTCGTGAAGGACCAGTCCGCGCTCGTCTATACCTCGGCTGAGGGATACTTCGGCAAGGACGCGATCACCTTCGAGGTCACCGACGGCACGGGCCCGGACGACCCGGAGGGGCGCAAGGCCGTCCTCACGATCCCCGTCACGGTGCTGCCGCCCGATAACCAGTCGCCGACCTTCGCCGACAGCACGGTCGACGTGGCGCCCGGCGAGGCCGCCACAGAACTCGACCTGCGCGCCTCCACGAGCGATCCCGACGACGGCGACGTCAAACGGATGACGTATCGCCTCGTGGGCGGGGCGCCGAGCGGATTCGACGTGTCGATCGACGGCGGGACGCTGCGCGCCTCGGCCGGGGCATCCACCCCCAAGGGAAGTGTGGCAACCGTCACCGTCGAGCTGAGCGACGGCGAATCGCAACCCGTGCGCGGCACGGTTGACGTGCGCGTGTCTGCGTCGATCCGGCCGCTGGCCGCGGCGAATGACGACGT
>JAGQSS010000456.1 GCA_020439405.1 Ilumatobacter sp.
CTACATCGTCGCCACCTTCGTCGCCGGCGCCAGCCGATGACCACCATCGGCGGTCATCGGCCTCGACCTACGTAACGATCGAGTTGCCGGTTCCCGCGTGGGTCGTGGAGCCTCAGGCCGAGTCGTTATGCGTGGAGGTTCGGCGGACTGGGGCTCGGAAGTCGATGAGGCCAAGCCCATCGACTCCCGAGCGTGCGCCATCTTCCGCCCGGGTCGACGAGTCCAGCTCGGGCATTCCTGACCGAATGGGTCGGCGTGGTCGAGGACCGTTTAGATCGACCGGAGCCTCTCACGGGACCGTGCCTGGTGGTGGTGTCATGGCGGGGAGTCCGCCGGTGCCGATGACGACAACGTCCGTCACGGTCTCGGCGAGCGAGGTCTCGATAAGGGTGGGGGTCCAGGTGTCAAAGCCGCCGATGCCGAGGACGGTAAGCAGTTCGTTCGAACCGTCTGATGGGGTCTCCACCGGCATGAGCATCGACTCGTCGAAGGTCTGTGTAGCGGTCTGGGTCGAGACGACGACGTAGCCTCGTTGGGTCAGGTCGGCTGCGATTGCAGCGGCGGCTCCGGGTGTTCCGGAGGCGTCGACCAAAGCGATCACCAAGCCATTCGAGCCGGGCACGGTGTTCGCGGTGACAGTGGTGGTGGGCCCGGTGCCCGCGTCGATGCCGGTGACGAGGTCGGTCAGGACGGCCGAGTCGATCACCTGGTCGGAGTCGTTGAGCCACTCGACGCTGAGCGAGTCTCCAGATGCGACGACGAGCGAGAAGAACCGGCTCTGATACGGGGCGAAGGTGATGGTGTCGCCGACCGCTTCTACCTCGGGGGACGTCGTCACACGGACCTTCACCACATCGGCGGGCGTGGAGCCGGACACTCGGATCGAATCGCCGGCCGTGCGTACCACGACCCGATTCTCGAGTTCGGTTCCGCAGTGGTCGATGTAGCCGAACCCGACGCACTCGATCCCGTCGTGCACGCCGACGATCACACCGTCGCCGTCATTGTCTTCCGCTCCCCACGGTTCGCCGAGCCCGGGCACCACGACTCGGTGCGGGATCGTGGCTGGCACGTTGGTCGGATCGGCGGGCTGCACGCCTTCGGCGAGTTCGAGCAAGTCGTCGCTGAGTGACGGGTCGACGGCCACCCAGATCAGTACCCCGGGCGCTTCCTGCCAGACGACGGCGTCACGGATTTCGTTGTCGTAGCGCACGCCGTCGTGGCCGCGCACGGCGACCGGCGACGTGTTGCCTGGACCGTCCCCTGTCGGTCCCCAGTTGGCTGCGTACTGGGCCGGTGTGATGGTTGTGTAAGTGGTGCCGATCTCGATCAGCGGCGCGCCCTGGGATCCGCCGTAGGTGACAACACTGACCCCGGCGACGCCCTCGATCCGGGCGCACGCCGTGCCGTCTGGTGTGAGCTCGGCGCAGCGTGCGAGGTGCGTGAACAAGTCGAGGTCGGTCGCTTCGGCACCATGCGCGGTAGCGCTGTCGGACCGGTAGTAGGTCGCAGCACCAGGGGCCAGAGCAAGCGGGTCGAAGTTGTCACAACCGGAGTCGTCGCACAACTCATCGGTTCCGAACGCGACCGGGGCGGGTGCCGACACTGACACGGCAGATTCGACCGGATCCGACTCTTTCGTAGGCGCGGTAATCGCCGCGCCGTCAGCGTTGCTCGTGTCGGGGCCTGTCACGGGCTGGTCGGCGGGCGCGTTCGGCGCCGACGCGTCACGGTCCACCACGAGGAGGCCGCCAACACCGATCGCGACGACTGCCGCCGCGGCGGCGCCGACCATCCAGCGGCCAGAGCCGGAAACGCTTGGCCGGTCGATCCGCAACACGTCGGGGTCGAATCGACCCGGCTCGGAGACCGGGTCGGCGTGGGCCAGATGGTTGAGGCCGTCACGGAGACGCTGTTCGAACGAGCCGGAACGGTCGAGCAAGTCGTCGGTCTTCATGGCAGTTCCTTTAGAAGTGTGCGAAGAGCACGGGCATGACGGGACTTCACGGTCCCGGGTCGACAATCGAGGGCGTCGGCGATCTCGGATTCGGACAGACCGAGCCAGTAGCGCAACACGACGACCGCGCGCTGATCATGGGGCAGCCTGTCAAGGGCCAGTGGGATCTGCCCGGTGGCGGACAGTAGAACTGCCCGGCCGTGGCCAACAGAACTGCCCGGTGGTGGCCAGGTGTTCTGCCCCAGCAGGGTCAGTCGGTCAGTGGCGTCACCCCCTTGCCGCCGGTGGCTTG
>JAGQSS010000457.1 GCA_020439405.1 Ilumatobacter sp.
CACCGGCAGGACGACGCGACCCGTGCCCTCATCGACCAGGACGGGTGGGTCCACACCGGCGACATCGGCACCCTCGACGAGGACGGCTTCTTCTCGGTGGTCGACCGCAAGAAGGAGCTGATCATCACCTCGGCCGGCAAGAACATCGCACCGTCGAACATCGAGAGCTACCTCAAGGAGTCCCCGATCATCGGCCACGCGATGGCGATCGGCGACGCCCGGCCGTACGTCGTCGCAGTGCTCACCCTCGACGGCGAGACGGGCCGCCGGAGCGGCACGCTGTGAACGACCCGATGCGCATGCCCGGCGAGTTCGCGCCACACGAGCGGACCGTCATCTGCTGGCCGACCCGCGACGCCATCTACCCGGGTCCGTTGCTCGACGAGGCCCGTGCCGCCCACGCCGAACTCGCGCAGGCGATCGCCCGGTACGAACCGGTGACGATGATCGCGCCGCCCGGCACCGCCGACGACGCGGCCGAGCGGTGCGGTGGCGGCGTCGAGGTGGTGGAGATCCCGATCGACGACTCGTGGTTCCGCGACAGCGGCCCGATCTACGTCACGGGCGACGCAGGCGCCCGCACCGCGGTCGACTTCGCGTTCAACGCCTGGGGCGAGAAGTTCCCGCCTTGGGACGACGACGCCGCCGTCGCCCGGCGGTGGGCCGAACACGCCGGACACGACACGACGTCGGTCGACCTCGTGTTCGAGGGTGGCTCGATCTCGACCGATGGCGAGGGTTCGTTCGTCACCACGATCCAGTGTCTGATGCACCCGAACCGCAATCCGACGCTCACCAGGGCCCGGATCGAGGAGACCCTCGCTGCCGCGCTGGGTCTCGAGTCGATGCTGTGGTTGCCGCACGGGTTGGCGCTCGACGCCGACACCGACGGCCACGTCGACAACGTCGCCGCGTTCGCCCGTCCTGGCGTGCTGGTCGTCCAGGGATGCGACGACCCCGACGAACCCGACCACCTGCTGATGGACGTCAACCGGCGGATCGCCGACGGGTGGGTCGATGCGCGTGGTCGTTCGGTCGCGGTCGTCGAGGTCCCGGTGCTGCCGTTCCGGGAGCGCGACGGCGTTCGTGTGCCCGTGCCATACCTGAACTACTACGTCGGCAACGGTTTCGTCGCCGTTCCGACGTGCGGACACCCGGCCGACGCCGACATGCTCGCGATCATCGCCGAGCAGTACCCCGGCCGCGATGCCTTCGGTCTCGATGTCGGTGAGATCCTGGCGATCGGTGGTGGTGGCATCCACTGCGTTACCCAGCAGGTGCCGGCGGTCTGACCGTGCGGCGCCGTCTCGTCCTGGTGCGCCACGCCAAGTCGTCGTGGGACGACGAGACGCTCGACGACCACGACCGCCCATTGGCGCCGCGTGGTGAGCGTGCGCTCGAGAAGATACGCACGCACGTCGCCGACCTGGAGTTGTCGCGTCTGCTCGTGCTCTGCTCGACCGCGGTCCGTGCCGAGGCGACGCTCGACGGGATTCGTCCGTCGCTCCCGGACGACGCGACGATCGAACACGACCGAGGCGTGTACGACGACGATGCGTCGACGCTGCTCGATCGCATCCGTGCCGAGGGTGCCGATCACGACACGGTGATGGTGGTCGGCCACAACCCGACCCTGCACGACCTGGCGTGCTGCCTGGTCGGCGAGGGTGACGACGATGAACGTGCCCGGCTCGCTCACAAGCTCCCGACCGGCGCCGTCGTTTCGCTGTCGTTCGACGGCGACTGGACCGAGCTGACCCACGCCGCCGCCACCCTCGACCGCCTGTTCACCCCCCGCCAGAAGGGGTCAGGCACCTTCTGGCATTCGACGCCCTGATCAGTCCGACCTGCAACGCCAGAAGGTGCCTGACCCCTTCTGGTCGCGGGCCCCTTCAGCTGAGCAGCGCGCGCTGGTTGGGGCTGGGGAAGCGGGGGGTGAACCTCGTCTCGCCGACCAGGTGCTGCAGGCGTTCGATCTCGGTCCGGAGCAGTTCGGTGTGATCGTCGTCGAGGAGTGACGGTTCGACGTCGTGGGCGATGGTGCCGTCCGGGCGTTGCACCCAGCCACCGACGATCCGGCCGTCGGACCAGACCGTCGGGCCGATGTTCCCGTTGCGGTCGGTCACCCGGCGATTCGTCTCGTCGTCGAGGTACCACGCACGCTGTTTCCATCCCATCGCGGTCGGGTCGAGACCGGGGAGCAGCGCGACCCACGGGCCCGGATCTGCGGTCGCGGCGTGGTC
>JAGQSS010000458.1 GCA_020439405.1 Ilumatobacter sp.
GTGGGCGTAGTTGGCGGCGGGCGGGGCGATCGACGAGGGGTTGATGGTGCGGTTCACGACACCGAGTCTCGCGCCGTCGTCGCCACCTCGATCACGACCTTGCCGCGCACGGCGCCCGACTGGACGGCGGAGGTGCCCACGCCCCCGGAGGCGCCGAGGATCAGGACACGTCGGCCTGCAGCAATACCACCCGGTCGCAGCCCCTGGAGCGCAGTGGTCGCCGAGATCGGTACGGCGGCGGCCAGTTCGGCCGTTATCGCCGACGGTGCGAGCGCGAGCTTGTCGGCGGAGGCGACCGCGTACTCGGCGAAGCTGCCGACCGCCGCGCCGAACACGCGGTCGCCGACCGCGACGTGTGTGACGTCGGCGCCGACCGCAGCGACGACGCCGGCGACGGCACGTCCGGGCGTGCGGCGCTTGGGCGCACGCAGACCGAACCCCATGGCACGTATCAGATACGGGCGCCCGGTCATCTCGTGCCAGGTGCCGCGGTCGAGCCCGGCGGCGGCGACGCGGACGAGCACCTCGTCCGGGCCGATCGCCGGGCGTTCGACGTCGCGGATCTCCCAGCTGGCGGCCGAGCCGTAGCGGTCCTGGACGACGGCGCGCATCGTCGGGGCGTCGTCGTTCCCACGACGTTGCTGCGGATCGGCGGCGGGTTCAGGCGTCAGGAGATCGTTCATGCGTCCAGGTGTACACCTTGCCCCCGACGGCAAGATCAACCCCTTCACCGGGATTTCTCCTGCCGGGCGGCGGGCGAGGTGGTCTCGGACGGATCAGAATGCGGGGATGGCGAGCTACTCCGGCACCGACGAGTTCGAGGGCGCGACGTTCTCACGGGTCAGCATGCGGGGCGCCACGTTCCGCTCGTGCGACGTGGGCAACGTGACGATGCGGAGCGTCGAGGTCGGCGGACTCGACATCGACAGCCACGACCTGATGTTCGGAACGTTGGTGGTCAACGGTGTCGACGTGGTGCCGCTGGTCGAGGCCGAGCTGAACCGCGTGTTCCCGGGCCGAGAACTCCAGAAGGCCGAGACGCCGGAGGGACTGCGTGAGGGATGGGTCGCGGTGCAGGAGGCGTGGGCCACGACCATCGCCGACACACCGGCCGAGCTGCGCGACGCCCACGTCGACGACGAGTGGTCGCTGGCACAGACGCTCCGACATCTCGTGCTGGCGACCGATGCGTGGTTGGGCGGCGGGATCATGCGGCTCGAGCAACCGTTCCACGAGATCGGCCAGATCTTCACCGGCGCCGAGCGGATGGGGTTCGACATGTCGATCTTCCGAACCGACGAACCGACCTTCGACGAGATCCTCGGGGTCAGGGCCGAGCGACAGCAGATGGTGACCGACTTCCTGGCGACCGCCACGCCCGCATTGCTCGCCGAGGAGCGGAACAACCCGTGGAGCGGCGACGACGACTGGCACCCGACGGTCGGTGACTGCGTCCGGGTGATCCTCGAGGAGGAGTGGGCCCACCTTCGCTACACCCGACGCGACCTCGCACTGCTCAGCTGACGGAGCGGCTCACGCATACGCGTGGGAGGTGTACATGTCCTTGTCGCGGTCGTAGTCGAAGCGGCGGACGAGACCGAGCGATTCGATCGTGGCGATCTGGTGGTCGAGGTGTTCGTTGGTGAGGATCACCGGGCGCTCGAACGACCAGTCGTCGCGGAGCCACTGGAGCAACGCCGCGAGCAGGGACCGTTCGAAACCGTCGGCCCAGGTCGACGGGCGGACCCAGAACGAGAGGGTGGCGTCGATCGTCGAGAAGTCGGTGCCGTCGTGGGACGTCACGTGCGCGCTGCGGTACATCCGGTCGTCGTTCGGGAGGAGGTAGACGCAGCCGAGTACCTCCGACTCGTCGGCGTTCAGGACGGAGTAGGTGTAGCGCGACCCCGATCGGTGGGCCTCGTCCATCTGCTCGAGGTCGGCCAGGTTGTCGGCAACCGAGAAGTCCTCCGGCGGGTACGGCGGCTCCTGCTCCCAGTGGTACAGGAACTCGCGACTTGCCATCACGGCAGCGTGATCGAGCTCGACATCGGCCGGCACCAGCGGTCGCACCACGAAGCCGTCGCCGACGAACCCGTCGGCCGGCTCGATCCCTCGCTCCGAGAATCCCATGGATGACATCTTCCCAACCCGGTCGTCGGCAAGACGCTCCGGCTCGGGGCAGTGGAACTCTTGCCGAGCTCCACTGCCCCGGTTTCGTGGCGGAACGTCAAGCTCACTTGTCG
>JAGQSS010000459.1 GCA_020439405.1 Ilumatobacter sp.
TCGCTCGAACTCGACCGGCACCCCGTCGCGCGACTCGACCGACACCGGGCCGAGCAGACGGACGACGAGTCGGTGGTCGGGTACCTCCATATCGACATCGGCCTCGACCGGCTCGTCGACATCAGGGTCGGCGTCGTCACCGTCCGGATCGAGGAATGCCGACGGCGGCATCGTGCGATCGTCGTCGGGTCGGTGCGGTGGGAGTGCCGGACGATCGACGGCGGCCGGGACGTCGGTTAGCTCGGCCAATGCGTCGACCGCGTCCGGCGTGGGCCCGATCGGCAGGAACCGGATGCCGGGCGGGAGGAGTTGCCATGCGTCGCCGTCCGGCGCGAGTCGTGACGACGGGCCGATGATCGGCGAGGCCGACACCACGGCCAGACCGCGCCGGTTCGCCGGCAGCGTCATCGGCCCGACCGACGACGACGCCAGCACGACCGCCGGTTCCCACGCCTCTCCCGAGGTGACCCGGGCACGCAGTTCGAACGTCGACCGTTCGGCCGCGGCGGTGGTGCCGATCGCGTCCGCAGCGGCGGCGAACGCACCCGTCGCGTCGCGCTGGGGACGGTGCAGGCGATGGCCGAGGAAGACTCGATCGTCGATGCCGATCCCCACGAGGGTCGTGACCTCGGCGAGGACCGACGATGCGAGCGTCGAGGCAACCGCCGTGACGATGGCGTCGGCGTGATCGCCCGGGCCACCGACCTCGATCGCCTGCACCGCTTCGAGATCGACGTACAGGTCGCGTCCGTCGCTGCACGTCCCGAGCTGCACGAGCGTCGGTGTCGGTGCGCCGACCCGCCGCGCCTCCGGTGCGAGCAACTCGACCGGGGTGCTGCCGGGCAATGTCCAGCGAGTCGAGTCGGCACCCGCTTCCCACGGCGACGAGAGCCTGGTCGGCGCATCGGCCCAGAGCTCGACATCGCCGTCGGTGGCGATCGCGACGGCCAGCGGTCGCGCACCGGTCTCGACGAGCGACATCGCCGCCGACCTGATCGCGATGTCGACCCGCGCGAAGCGGTCACCCGCATCGAACGACCGGAGTGCACGTTCGGCCTGCGCGACGATCGGCGACGGTGTCGGGAGGGTGGTCCCGGCTCGCGCTCGCCGCATCCGGTTACGGCGGCGGATCGCGAGCAGCAACAGCACACCGGTCGACAGCATCGCGGCACGCTCCATCGTCAGGAGCTGCACCTCGGGCGTCTCGCCCTCATCGCCGTCGGCACCGTCTACATCGACGACCTCCGGTGCCGGTACGGCAGCCGCGACGGACGGGGTAGGTGCCGATGTCGTGGGGGCTATCGGAACGGCGAGCTGCGCTTCGCCGGGCTCGACGGCGTCCGCAGCGGGCGACCGTTCCGCCTCGACCCAGGCGTTGTCGGCTCGAGACGCCTCCACCATTGCCTCGTCTCCCAATGCGTCGTCGCGGCTCGGGTCGGTACCCGAAGGATCGGAGGGTCGTTCTGCGACGGGTTCGGCGGGCGGTGTAGGGAGGTCGGGAACCGCCGGGGCGTCGACCGGCGCATCGTCGGCGGTGCCGTCGGCCGGCAGACGGAGGTCCCAGCCGGGTTGGATCAGATCGGGGTCGGTGAGCTGACGACCGTCGTCGAACGTCCGCCCCTGGTTCTGTTCGTACAGTTCGGGCCAACGGGACGGGTCGCCGAGTTCGTCGTCGGCGATCGACCACAACGATTCGCCCTCCTCGACGACGTGCTGGGCGGGGGCGGCGGGGGCGGCGTCCTCCACCGACGTCGCGTCGCCGTCCGTCGGCAGTTCGAGCACCCAGCCGATGTCGATGTAGGCCGCGTTGGTGAAGCGCTGACCGTCGACCATCTGACGTCCGAGGTTCAGCTCGAGGATGCCGTCGGCGAAGGTGGACACGTCGCGCATCTCGGGCCCGGCGAACCGTTCGGCGATCCCGTAGACGGAGTCGCCCGGCCGGACGACATAGGTGCCGGGGCTCGTCGACTCGGCGGGCTGCGACGCAGGTGCCGAGACGACGTCGTCGACCCGCGGTTCGGCAGTGGACACGTCGTCGACCCAGGCATTGTCGGGTCGGGGGCTGTGATCGGGGGCCGTCGCGACGGCTCGCCCCTCTGGCATCAAGAGCGGATGGTCGTTCGCCACCGCCCGTGTCGGCGACATCATCGGGACGACCACGAGCAGGCCCGCAGCGATGACACGGGCGAGTCGCTGCGAGGCGCCGAGACCGCGGATGTCGGGCAGCGACATGCCGCGAT
>JAGQSS010000045.1 GCA_020439405.1 Ilumatobacter sp.
CGGCAGCGTCCAGCGAGCCGCATGGTCGTGCAACGTCGCCGTCGCGACGCCGAGCGCGAACGCCCCGTCGGTGTCGGGCTCACGCAGGTCGCGCCCCGGCAGCCACGACGTCACCAACACCGGGAGGTCGGCCTCGAGATCGTCGCTCCACGCCGAGGTCCGGAGCGACCCCTCCCGGGTGCGAACGGGCACCGGCACCGCGATCCGCTCCGACACGACCGGGTCGGCGCCGAGGGCCGCCAACCAGGCGGCTTCGGCGGCGAGGTGCTCGTCGGCACGCCGACTGTTGACGTTGACACGCAGGGCGAACGTCCGTCCGTCGGTGGTGTCGACCCGGAACGTCGTGTTGTAGCCGTGCAGCACGAGGCGTAGCCGGTCGACGTCGAACGGGTAGTCGGCGACGGCCCGTTCGGCGACCCGTCGGAGGCGGGACACCTGCGACCGCGTCGAGCGCTCGGCGAAGGGTGTTTCGGCGGCGCCCACGGCCGCCGACCATACCCGCAGCACGTCCCACGGGGCGTTGGGGTTGCCGTCAAGGTCCCGATAGCCTCAATGCGCTGTGTGATGGACGACCGTCCGGACGTCGATCGCACGCATCGATCGCACAGAACACACGAAACACCAAGGTAGGGATCGTCCCGTGGCCAACATCAAGAGCCAGAAGAAGCGCAACATCACCAACGCCAAGGCGCACGAGCGCAACAAGGCCGTCCGCAGCGAGATGAAGCAGCGCACCAAGACCGCGCTCAACTCGGGCGACGAGGCCGACGTCCAGGCCGCCATCAAGCGGATCGACACGGCCGCCCAGAAGGGCATCATCCACAAGAACGCGGCGGCCCGCAAGAAGAGCCGCCTCATGAAGCAGGTCAACGCAGCCAGCTGACCTCCGTCGGTGCTCGGCACCGACCAGTGCGATCGATCACGAAGCCCGGGCCACGTGCCCGGGCTTCGTCGCGTCCCGACACGACCCGACCGTCGTAGCATGATCCCGTGGCGCAGACCGACCAGGGCACGGCGGGCACCGACTCGATGACCACGATCGAGCGACGCGCCGCGGCGCGCAAGGCCGCCGGTACGCGTCGAGGCGCCACCCCTGCCGCGGCCGACGACGGACCGAACACCGTGATCTGGTGGCACCTCGCCAACGTCATCGACCTGATCCACTTCCCGATCGTGATCGCCCTCGTCGTGCTCGGGGCGATGTACTTCTCCGGGCCGGTGTTCGTGTTCCTGTTGACCCTGATGGTCACCCTCCAGGTCGCGACACTCGGGTGTCCGGTGATGTGGCTGACGGGCCAGCTCCGCAAGGTGCACGACCCCGACTACGAGGTGAAGTGGTCGTTCACGGCCTGGCTCTACCAGACGTACGGACGCTGGTTCGGCGTCGCGGTGTTCGTCTTCTTCGCGGCACTCACCCTGCTCTTGCGCTTCGCCCTGTTCTGAGCCGACCCGGTCCGACCAGTACCGTGGACGGCATGTTCCGTCGTATGCGCCAGGGGTGGGAACTCACGAAGAAGTCGTGGGGCGTCATCCGAGAACACCCGAAACTGCTCCGTCTGCCGCTCGTCGGTGGCGTCCTCGCCCTGATCGCGGTGGCACTGATCGCCGGCCCGGGCCTGTTCCTCGTGGCGTCCGACTCGGCCGAGACGTCCGACGACCTGCTCGTCTACCTCGGGTACGGACTGATCGCACTCGGCTCGTTCGTCGCCTCGTGCATCGTCATCTACTACAACGTCATCCTCGCGGCCGCCGCCGATCAGGCGCTGCAGGGTCGCGAACCCGACATCGCCGCTGCCAAGGCGATCGCCGGCCGGCGCCGCGGCACGATCATCGGCTGGGCGATCGTGTCCGCCATCGTCAGCCTCGTGTTCTCGCTGATCCGCGACAAGGGCGGTGCGGTCGGCAACATCCTCGGCTCCATCGGCGCTGCGGCGTGGGGGTTCGTCACGTTCCTCGTCATCCCGGTCATCGCGTTGGAGGACATCGGTCCGATCGACGCCGTCAAGCGCTCGGGCAACCTCGTCAAGCAGCGCTGGGGCCAGCAGGCGACCGGCAACGTCGTGATCGGGGGCATCGCGTCGATCGCGATGTTCATCGGGATCGCCCTCGGCGTGCTCGGCGGCGTCCTGATCGTCGCGGGCGGCGTCGCAGCGACGAGCGGCGGCATCGGACTCGTCGTCGTCGGCATCGTGATCGCCGTGATGGCGGGCCTGGCCGCCGGTGCCACCAAGGGCGTGTTCGGCGTGGCGCTCTACCACTTCTCCGCCGAGCACCGGGCGCTCGGACCCTTCAGCGAGACCGAACTCGCCCACGCCGCCGGCTGAACGGGCGCCGTCGCCGGATCAGCGGCGGCCGAGGCGTGACAGGCGAGCGACCATGACCTCCATGATCAGCTCGGGATCGAGCTCGCTGTCGCCGCGCAGGTCGAGGTCGGCCTTGGCCAACAGCTCGAGCGCCCGACGCACGCCACCACCACCGAGCCGCCGGTAGTTCGCGAGCGCCTTCTTGGCCGGGAACCCGGCCTTGATGCCCATCGCGTCGGCCGCCTCCTGCTCGTTGCGGACGTCGACGCCGTCGAGCCGGGCGAGCTTGGCGTAGTGCCCGTGCAGCATCGCCATCATCTGCAACGGGTGGCGCCCGCCGCCGTGCATCATGCGGGCGAGCAGGGTGAGCGCCTTGGTGGTCTGGCCGGCGTCGATCGCATCGGTGAAGTCCCACGGTGGGACGCCACCGGCCTCGCCCAGGAACGGCTCGACGTCGTCGACGCCGACCCGCACGCCCTCGCCGTAGGTCGACCGCAACACCGAGATCAGCCCCTCGAGTCGCCCGGCGTCCTCACCGAGCTGATCGGCGATGCGTGCCGCCGCGGCGGCGTCGAGGCGGATCCCGTGCTCCTCGGCCTCGACCTTCACCCACGACTGACGATCCTTGGCCCGGTTGGGCGGCGTCGTGTTGACCGAGTGGCCGCCCGCCGCCTTGACCGCGTCGGTCAGCTTCTTGGCGAGGCGTCCGCCCCCGGCGACGAGGACGAGGTCGGTCGAATCGAGCGGGTTGTCGAGATAGCCGAGCAGTGGCGGCAGGTCGTCGGCGTTGAAGCGACCGACGTCGCGGGCCACGACGACGCGCTTGTCGGTCAGGAACGGCATCGTCTGGGCGGCGTCGGCGACCTCACGGAGTTCGTACTCGTCGCCGTCGAACTCGTCGACCATCAACGACCGGTCGCCGTCGCCGACGAGCTGGTGCACGAGATCGTGCGCCTTGGCGCGCAGGATCGACTCGTCGTCACCGGTCAGCAGATGCACTCCCATGGCGACCCCTGTTCCTAGCAGCGATCGCGACGATCGCGACAACGAGGACGCCCCAGCCGATCCACGATGCCCTGCCGCCCGGTTCGAGCCGCTCCCCCAGCGCCGCCACCGTGTCGACCCATCGCACACCGAGCCGGCACGGCAGCATCACCACGTCGGCAACCCAGGGCAGCGGTCCGGCGGTGGCGCCCGCGAGCAGACCGGCCGGAAGCCCGTACAGCATCACGAATCCGGCGACCGGCACCGCCAGCAGATTGGCGGGCACACTCACCAGCGGGACCGAGCCGAACACCCAGACGAGGGGCATGACCACGCCGACCTGTGCGCCCAGGGTGATCGCGACGGGTTCGGCGAGCAACCCCAGCATCGACACTCGGTCGGACAGCCACGGACCCACCGCCACGACCCCGGCCGTGGCGCCGACCGAGAGCCAGAACCCGATCGACCAGGCCAACAGCGGGTCGACGAGCAGCAAACCGGTCACCGCCCACGACAGGATCCGGATCGGCGTCCGCTCGCGTCCGAGCACGAACCCGGTCGCCGACAGTCCCGCCATGACGCCCGCCCGCACGATGGAGGGCTCGAACCGGGTGAGGCTCACGAACCAGCCGATCAGTCCGAGCGTGACCGCCCACCGCCACCACGGGCGCAACCGCACGAGGAACGGTCCGGCGGCCGCCAGGACGAACGCGACGTTCTGGCCCGACACCGCCGTCAGGTGCGACAGGCCCGATACCCGGAACCGGGCGATCATCTCCGGTGGTTGGTCGCGGTCGTCGCCCACGACCAATCCCCGGAACAGTGCACCGTCGTCTCCGGGCAGCACGTCGGCGCCGCGTTCGATCGTCGCCCGCACCCGATTCGACGCCCGGTCGGCCGGTCGTCCCGGCACGACGTCGCTCGCCCACTCGACGTCGAATCGTCCGACGACGTGCTGCCACGACACCCGGTCGCGCCGATCGGCGTCGAGGCCGACCCGCTCGCCCGAGACCAGGACCCACTCCCCTGCGCGCCACCGGTCAACCCGAATGCGTGCGGCACGGCCGCGGTGCCACGTCTCGAAGCGCTCCCCGTCGATCTCGACGATCACCCGAGTCGACGAGGGGTACGGCTGGGGATCGTCGACGACGCGCACCCAGCCCTCGAACGCGCCGAGCCGGTCGGGTGCGAGGTCGTCCCACGCATCCGCCGACCGCCACGAACCGACGACGGCCAGACCGACGACGACGAGACCGGCGACCGTCACCGCCCTCACCGAACCGGCACGCCGAGCACCCACCACGGCGAGGGCGATCACCACCGCCACGACGGTCCCCGCCGAGGGCCCCGTTCGGACGGCGAGGGCGACGATCACGGTCAGTCCGACCACCTCGCGGTCGCCGACCGGGTGCCGGTCGGCGGGACGGATGAGGCCGTAGGCTGGGCGGATCGACACCATGAGCCGCCACCAGCGCACCGATGCGCCCCGGACCGCTCCGCTCACCGCCGGCCCGCGGTGGTACAAGCGGCGGATCCGCACGCTCGGACCACTGTTCGGCACGATCCCGATGATCGTGTTGGGCGTGGTCGCGCTCGTCGCGCTCCAGGTCGGGAACGGCCGCACGTCGGGCCTGCTCGGCCTGTTCCTCGGAGCCGCAGCGGCCCCGGGGCTGCTCGTCGCCGGCGCCCCGTTCGGCGAGGAATCGCACTACCTCCTCGCGATCGTCGCCAGCGTCCCGTTCTGGATGCTGCTCGGCTACATCGCCGCCTGGCGGGCGACGCGCCGTTCGATCGCATCGTGGGGCGACTACGCCCGCGAACTCGCCTACCTGACGATCGCCGTCGCGGTCGGCGTCGGCCTGGCGCTCGTGATCGCGGCCCAGGTGGTCGGCCAGTCGCTCGTGTTCTGACGACGAGCGTCCTCACACGGTCACCAGGTCGCGCAGCGCCGCCAGTTTCGACGGCCCGATGCCGGGCACACGCTCGAGGTCGTCGACCGAGACGAACGGTCCGTTGCGCTCGCGGTCGTCGACGATCGCCTGCGCCGTCGCCGGACCGACCCCGGGGAGCGCGTCGAGCTCGTCGACACCGGCGGCATTGAGGTCGACCGGACCCGCCGGTGCCGTGTCGACCGCGCCGGCGTCCGAGCCCGTCGCTGCGGCCCCTGGCGACGGCGTGAGCACCGGGATCGACGCATGATCGAGCGCGCCGACGGCCGGCACGTACAGGCGCTGCCCGTCGGCGAGCGGTTCGGCCAGGTTGAGCGCGTCGAGGTCGGCGTCGGTGGTGGCCCCGCCGGCTCGCGCGATCGCATGATGGACCCGTTCGCCCGCCGACAACTCGTAGACACCCGGTACCGCCACGCTGCCGGCGACATGGACGGTCATCGGACCGACCGTCGGAACGGGTCCGGTCGTCGCCGGTGCCGTCGTCGTGCTCGGGGGTGGCAGGGTGACGGAGGCTCCGCCCGCGGGCACCGTCGCGACGGGCAGGGTCGCCTCGGCCGACGGCGCCGGCGCACGGACCAGCCAGAACCCGCCGCCCGCGACGATCGCCACGGCCAGCGCGGTCAGCACGAGTCGCCCGAGCCCGAACCAGGCGAGCCACGCCCGGGCGCGCTCGCTCAGATCGACGGTGGGGACCGGACGGGGGACGCCGACACCGGGCGGTTCGGGTGGATCGGTCGGGTCGGCAGTGTGTGCCATCGACGGCCTCCTGGTCGGTCGCGCAGACGCGCGACACGGAACGAGAGGAAGCCGGTGACGCCGAGCCTAGCGGTCGCTCGAAACCGACACGACCGCCGCCCGGGTCTCGTCAGAACAGGCGGGCGGTGAGTTGCTTGCGGTACGGGGCGGTGCGCGGGTCGTGCGGGCCCATCAGCTCGAGGATGTCGACGAACTCCTGTCGGGCCTCGTCGTCGGTCTTCACCCGGTCGAGCAGGGTGGTGAGCCGGTCGTCGTAGTCGTCGTCGGGGGCGAGGTGCACCCGCGCCTTGGCGGCGACGTGGCGCGTGCGGTCGCTCTCCGGGATCCGCTCGAGCAGGGCGAGTGCCTCGTCGACGTCGCCGCGGTCGACCAACAGCTCCGCGAGCGCGACGATCGCGTCCTCGTTACCCGGGTCGACCTCGAGCACCGAGCGCAGCGACGACTCGTCGCCCGCCTCGATCAGTGCGGCGAGCTGCGCTTCGGCGTCGGTCGGGAGGAGCCGCTGCACGAACTCGCGCACCTCGTGCTCGCCCTGCGCGCCCATGAAGGCGTCGACGGGCTGGCCGCCGTCGAACGCGACGACCATCGGGATCGACTGGACGCGGAACGCCTGGGCGACGCCGGGATTGGCGTCGATGTCGATCTTCACCAGCTCGACCTTGCCGTTCGTCTCGCCGACGACCTTCTCGAGGATCGGCGTCAACGTCTGGCACGGGCCGCACCACGTCGCCCAGAGATCGACCACCACCGGGGTCGTGAGCGACTTGTCGATCACGTCGGTCTGGAACGTTGCATCGGTGACATCGATGGCCATGGATTCACCCTATCGGCGGTACTCTCGGCCACGTGGAGGACGCGAGTGCACGCTGGCTGGGCAGCCGACCCGAGCTCACCGACCCCGTCCTCCTCGTCGGTCTGAGTGGCTGGATCGACGCCAGCGGGGCCGCCAAGGCGGCGATCGAAGCCGTCGTGGCCGACGCCGAGGCGACGCCGTTCCTCGAGTTCGACGACGACACCTACGTCGACTTCCGCGCCCGCCGACCCACGATGGAACTCCGCGAGGGCCTCCATTCCGTGCTCCACTGGGAGCGGATCCTCGTGTCGGCCGGCACCGACCAGACCGGCCAGGACGTCATCGTCCTGCACGGCCCCGAGCCCGACATGGCCTGGCACCGGTTCACCCGGCTCGTCGGCGAGCTCGCCGTCGAACTCGGCGTCCGTCGCATGGCCCACCTCGGCGCCTACCCGTTCGCCGTCCCGCACACCCGACCCGCCCGCCTGTCGATGAGCAGCCCGTCCCAAGACGTGCTGTCGCAGGTGCCGTTCCTGCGCAGCACGATCGACGTTCCCGGCGGCGCGGCGTCGGCACTCGAGCGCGAGCTGCACGAGCGCGGCATCCCGACGCTCGGCATCTGGGCCCAGGTACCGCACTACATCTCGTCGATGCCGTACCCGTCGGCGAGTGTGGCGCTGCTCGACGGCGTCCGCGAGGCGACCGGGCTCGTGTTCGAGGCAGCCGAGCTCCGCGCCGAGGTGATCACCCAGGGGCGGCGGCTCGATCAGCTCGTGGCGAACAACCCCGAGCACGAGTCGATGCTGCACCAGCTCGAGCAGTTGTACGACGCCGGTGACGACGTCGCCGACGTCGAGAACGCCGGCCCGAGCCTCGAGTACCGGAGCGGCGACGAACTCGCCGCCGAGGTCGAGAAGTTCCTGCGCGACCAGGACTGACACACCACCGGCGCGGCCCGGTCCCGCATCGTCGTCGGGCGAGGAGGTCGCGTACGGTGAGCCGCCATGAAGGTCGACGCCAGTCTCACCGGTTCCATCACCGACGCCGCGGCGAAGGGCGCGCAGCTCGAGGCCGAGGGCTACTCGGGGGCCTGGACGGCCGAGACCGCCCACGACCCGTTCCTGCCGCTCGCGCTCGCCGCGCAGGCGACCTCGGAGATCGAGCTCGGGACGTCGATCGCCGTCGCGTTCGCCCGCAACCCGATGCTGCTCGCGAACATCGGCTGGGACATGCAGGCGCTGAGCGGCGGTCGCTTCGTCCTCGGTCTCGGCAGCCAGATCAAGCCTCACATCACCAAGCGGTTCTCCATGGAATGGAGCAAGCCCGCGGCGCGGATGCGGGAGATGATCCTGGCCATCCGAGCGATCTGGGACACCTGGGAGAACGGTTCGCCGCTCGAGTTCCGCGGCGAGTTCTACCGCCATACCCTGATGACCCCGTTCTTCACCCCGTCCGCGAAGGAGCTCGGCGACTTCGGGGTGCCACGCATCTTCCTCGCCGGCGTCGGCCCGCTGATGACGGAGGTCGCCGGTGAGGTGTGCGACGGCTTCTTTTGTCACGGGTTCACCACCGAGCGGTTCCTCCGCGAGGTGACGATCCCGGCGCTCGAGGCCGGGCGCGCCAAGGCGGGCAAGACGATGGATGGGTTCGAACTCGTCGGCCCGTCGTTCGTGGTAACCGGCACGACCGACGAGCAGATGGCGCAGGCGGCGACCGCGGTCCGCAAGCAGATCGCGTTCTACGGCTCGACCCCCGCCTACCGCGGTGTCCTCGAACTGCACGGTTGGGGCGGCCTGCAGGACGAACTCAACGCGTTGTCGAAGCAGGGCAAGTGGGACGAGATGGGCAACCTGATCGACGACGAGATCCTGAACACGTTCGCCGTCGTCGGCGCCCCCGAGGAGGTCGCGCCCGAACTCGGCCGCCGCTACGGCGACGTGATCAGCCGGATCTCGTTCTACGCGCCGTACGAGTCGGAGGCCGATCGTTGGCGTGCCGTCATCGACGGCATCAAGTCGCTCTGATCCGACCGCACCGGCTCACGCCGACCGCGGGCGACCGTTCGGCAACGTGATCGTCGCGTCGATGCCGCCACCGGGCGCGGCGCGCAACTCGGCCTGTCCGCCGCTGGCGTTGGCCAGCTGCCGGACGATCGCGAGACCGAGCCCGGAGCCGCCGGGCGTCGCGCCCTCGGCCCGCCAGAACCGTTCGAACGCCGCCTCTCGGTCGGCGTCGGACAGCCCGGGTCCGTCGTCGATGACGTGGAGCTCGGTCGTGGTCGTCCCGGCCGACACGCTCAAGGTCAGCCGCGAGCCGGTCGGCGAGACGTCGAGTGCGTTGTCGACCAGGTTGTCGATCATCTGCTCCGCCGCACCGGGCAGCACCGACACGAACACGCCGGTCGGCGCTGCGACGTCGAGCCGCACGTCGGATTCGTCCGCGAGCGGTCGCCAGTGCTCGGCGCGCTCGTGGACGATGGCCGACAGGTCGACGACGACGGGTCCGACCGCGGCGTCCTCGGCGCGGGTCAACGCCAGCAGACCTTCGATCATCCGACGCAAGCGATCGGTTTCGGCGAGCGCACTCTCGACCGTGTCCTCCATCTCGGTGTCGCCGTCGACCTCGATCGCGAGCTGTTCCAGACGGAGTCGGAGCGCAGTGAGCGGTGTGCGGAGCTGGTGCGAGGCGGTGCCGGCGAACGCCCGCTGTCGCTCGACGAGCTGCTCGGTCCGGTCGGCCATCGAGTTGAACGACTCGGCGACGTCGCGGATCTCGGGCGGCCCGGCGTCGGTCGGCGCCCGCGTCGACAGGTCGCCGGCGGCGAGCCGATCGGTGGCCGAGTGCAGGCGGCGCAAGGGCCGAACGACGCTCGCGGCGAACAGCCATGCGACCACCGATGCGATCGCGAGCGACAGCAACGCCACGAACAGCAGACCGCGCACCTGCGCGTTGACACGATCGTCGACGATCGATTCCGGCGCGGAGATCCGAACGGCGCCCACCCGCCGGTCGCCCGAGAGCACCGGTACGGCGACGAAGAACAGATCGCCGCGGAGCGTCCCGGAGTACCGCTCGCCCGTTTGGGGCTCGCCGTCGGCGAGGGCGCTGGAGATCTCGACACGATTGGTCAGGTCCTGGCCGATCTTGGAAGCGTCCGACGCGACGACCCCGACACCGTCCGAGTCGGTGACCACGACGTCGACCTCCTCCTCGGACGCGTACCTGAGCACCATCGCGTTGAGTCCGGTGTCGGTCGCCGCCACGCCCTCCTCGAGCGCCTCCTCCGAACGGCCTCCCAGGATGAAGGCGTCGCGCTCGTACTTGGTGGCCAGCCGATCACGCTCGACCGACTCCAGATGGTTCGCCAACGGGATGTCGTGGACGGCGAGCACGAGCGCCACCACGCCGACCATGACGGCGATGAGCCGCCACCTCACGCGAGTGCCGCCGGCACCTCGAGGCGGAAGCCGACGCCGCGCACCGCTTCGATCCACTCGTGGTCGCCGAGCTTGCGACGCAGGTTCGCCACATGGGCGTCGACGGTCTTCGTGGGCCCGAACCAGTTCGCGTCCCACACGTGCTCGATGATGTCGGTCCGGCTCCGCACCGCCCCGGCGTCTTCCGCGAGGTAGCAGAGCAGTTCGAACTCCTTCGGCGTGAGCCGCAGTTCGGTCGCCGCGCCGCCCGCAGCTGCCAACGTGACGCGGTGGGTGCGGAGGTCGATCGAGAGTGGGCCGACCTCGATCAGCGCCGTCTCGCCGACGGCGCCGCCATTCGCGTCGTTGCCCTGATCGGGGGTGGCGGACCGTGCCCGACGGCTGACGGCCCGCATGCGGGCGACGAGCTCGCGGAACCCGAACGGCTTCACCACGTAGTCGTCGGCGCCGAGCTCGAGCCCCAGCACACGATCGAGCTCCTCGCCGCGAGCGGTGATCACGATGATCGGGACGTCGGATGTGGCACGCAGCTCCCGACAAACGTCGTACCCGTCCATGTCGGGGAGCCCGAGATCGAGCAGCACCAGGTCGGTCGGGTCGGCCGCGATGGCGGCGGCACCGTTCGCCACGTGGGTGACGTCGTACCCGGCGCCACGCAGGCTGTCGGAGAGCGAGGACGCGATGGAGGCGTCGTCTTCGACCAGGAGCACGTGCACGACACCATTGTCGCCGCGTCACGGGCCCGATGCAGGGTCCATCGGCCCGACTTGGCGAACCTGCGCTCGTTCTTCGACATTCCTTGGATCAGGTCCGACCGAGCGTTGGCCGACCAATTCGTACCGTGAACGACATGAAAGCGAAGATCGCCACCGCCCTCTCCCTCATCGGCGTCCTGACCGCCGGTTCTGCGGCCGCCCTCGTGAACACCCAGATCCTCGACGGCGGTCCGACCGAGTCAGGTGCCTCGAAGGCGGTCCTGCCGCCGGCGTCCTCGATCGCACTGACCGTCCCGACCGCCTCGGACGACACCGCAATCGAGGTCGACCTGCGGGTACCCGACCTCACCTCCACGACGACATCGACCACGACCGCCCCGACCATCCTGGCCGCATCCCCGACGTCCGAGATGCTCACCTCGTTCGACGTCGGGACGTCCGGTGTCGTGACCGTCGACGTGGTCGACGGTCGCCTCGTCCTGGTGTCGGCCGAGCCCAAGGCCGGGTGGACGGTGACCAAGGCCGAAGACGACAGCAACGACGACTCGGACGAGTTCGAGAACGAGGTCGAGGTCGAGTTCCGGTCCGCCACGATCGAGGTCGACTTCGAGGCCGAACTCGTCGACGGTCGGATCGTCCCCTCGGTCGACAGTTCGTTCATCGGCGGCTCGGGCGGCTCGGCGGCGACGTCGACCACCCTGTTCGACGAGCACGACGACGATGACGACGAGTTCGACGACCGCGACGACGATCACGACGAGGACGAGTACGACGAACCCGACGACGACCACTCGGAGGACGATCGCGATGACGACTGACGACACCAGCGGCGTCGACCCGGCCACCGCCGAGCGTCTGGCGAAACTGCGTGCACGCCGCGCCGCGGCATCGACGGCAGCACCGGCAGACGACCCGGCACCGGCGACGTCGACGCATTCGACGACGCATTCGACGGCGCGTCGCCGGTCACCGGCGGCGGGCGCGAAGATCGTCACGGCCGGTGCCGCCGCCACGGCGACACTCGGGTTGATCGCCCTCTACGGTGCCGCCGAGCGGCAGGCCGACGCCGCTGGCGAACCAGACGCCGCGACCCAACAGGCACTGCCCGCCGTCGATCCCGCCGTGTTCGGCTCGGCCGACGCCGTGCCGGCTGCGTCCGCGGCCACGCCCGCAGCACCGCAGATCGTCGTGATCGTCGTCGACGCGGGAGGCGGTACCGCCACGGTCGAGCACGCCCTGGCCGGTTCGACGATCGACGACGTGATCGCCCAGGCGGCACACGACGCCGCCGCTCCGGCGACGTCGGCCGACCCGGTGACGCCGTCGACGACGCTGGCCGAACTGGTCCCGGTACCCGTGCCCCAGACCGTCGACCTCGCCGTCCCCGCACCGCCCCGTCCGACCGGCTCGTCCGGGAACTCGGGCAACACCGGGGGTTCGGCGACGGTCGCTGCCCCGTCCCCCGCCCCCGCCCCGGCGCCCGCACCGCAGGCGACGAGCAGTGGCAGCTGACACCCTCACCCGCCGGACGTTCGGCGCGATGAGCTGCACCAGCAGCGTCGCGGTGATCGCCGACGACGGCACGCCGCCGCCACGGATCGAGGACTGGCTCGATCGGGCGGCCCTGCGGATCGACGAACTCGAACGTCGGTGGAGCCGATTCCTCGACGACAGCGAGATCACCGGGCTCAACCGTGCCGACGGCGCACCGCGTCGGTGCAGCCACGACACGCTCGCGCTGGTCGAGGCGATGGTCGCCGGGTGGCACGCCACCGACGGCAGCTTCGATCCGTCGTTGCTCGGTCCGCTGGTCGAACTCGGCTACGCGAACAGCCGTGTCGACGGTTCGGCCGCTCCGGCCCTCCTCCCCGGCACGGGGTACGGGCGACGCGTCGATCTCATCCGCCGCGACCGAGCCGGATCGATCGTCCGCCTCCCGCCGGGGCTGACCCTCGACCCGGGCGGGATCGGCAAAGGCCTCGCCGCCGACCTCGTCACGGGTGAGTTGACGGTCGACGGCGGCGCCGTCGGTGCGATCGTCGAGATCGGCGGCGACGTCCGCGTCCGCGGCGTCGGGCCGGACGACGACGCGTGGACCGTCGCAGTCGTCGATCCCGACGGCCGGGCCGAATACGTCAGGCTCCGTGACGGTGGCATCGCGACGTCGACGACCCGTCTGCGGACCTGGCGCTCCGGCGGCGAGGAGCGGCATCACCTTCTCGACCCCTCGACCGGCCGACCGACGGGTCACACCGATCGCGGTGACGCCACCGACGACGTCGTCGCGTGCACCGTGATCGCCGGCACCGCAGCGTGGGCCGAGGTGTTCACGAAGCCGGCGTTCGTCGAAGGGGCCGTGCGGTCGCTCGCTCGGTACGAGTCACACGGACTCGCAGCGCGGCTCACCCTCGCCGACGGATCGACGGTCGTCACGTCACGATGGAAGGAGTTCCTCGCATGAACGAGACGTTCTGGTGGTACCTCGCCCGCAGTTCGGGCATCGTCGCGCTCGTCCTGCTCGTCGCCACCGTGGTCTGGGGCGTGCTCCTGCACACCCGGGTCCTCAAGCCCCACGATCGACCGGCCTGGCTCCTCGATCTGCACCGCTGGCTGGGCGGGACCGCACTCGTGATGACCGGGTTCCACATGCTGGGTCTGTACCTCGACGGCTACATCGGCTACGGGGCCACACAGCTCCTGGTCCCCGGCACCAGCGAGTACCGCACCATCGGCGTCGCGATCGGCGTGGTGTCGTTCTACGTCCTGGTCGCGGTCCAGGTCACGTCGTACCTCCGCACGAAGCTGTCGAAGCGGCTCTGGCACGGCATCCACATGCTGTCGTACGGCTTGGTGTGGGGTGCCGCCGTCCACGCCGGCATGGCCGGCACCGACGTCACGAACCGGGTGTACCAGGTGGTGGCGCTGCTCCTGACGATGCTCGCCGTCGCAGCGACCGCGGTCCGTGTGCTCAACCCGGGCCGGACGAAGCGACCGGCGACAGCCCGGTGAGCCAGCGCCGGGCGTTCTCTCCGAGATCGTCGGTGGCATAACCGCCTTCCTGCAGGACGACGGTCGGACGGCCGAGTTCGGCGACGAGCGCACCGCATCGTTCGAACCCGTCGGCCGTCAGGTCGAAGTCGCAGATGGGGTCGTCGAAGAAGGTGTCGAGCCCGAGCGACACGACGACGATGTCGGGGCCGAACGCATCGATGTCGGCGCACGCGTCGGCCAACGCGTCGAGGTAGGCGTCGTCGTCGGTGCCCTCTGGGAGCGGGAAGTTCGAGGTGGCGCCGACCCCGGGCCCACTCCCCCGTTCGTCGACGTGCCCCGTCAGATAGGGGTAGGCGCGTCGGGTGTCGCCGTGCAGCGACACGAACTGGACGTCGTCGCGTCCGTAGAAGATCTGCTGGGTCCCGTTGCCGTGGTGATAGTCGACGTCGAGCACGGTCACCTTGCCCGACGTGGTCGTCGCGAGGTGATGCGCGGCGACGGCGGCGTTGTTGAAGAAGCAGTACCCGCCGTACACCGCACGCGCCGCGTGATGTCCGGGCGGGCGGCACAAGCCATAGCTCGCCCGCTCGCCGGCCACGACCAACCCGGCGGCCGTGAGCGCCACGTCGACCGACGAACGCGCCGCGTCGTACGTGCCGTGCGTGAGCGGGGTCGTGGTCTCGAAACACCACCACCCGAGCCGCGCCGACACGTCGGTCGGCTCGGTCGCCGGGCCCATCCCCTCGCGCAACTGCGGCATCGCGAACACGTCGGGGATCACGTCGTGGGTGGGCCCGTGCGCCTGCTGGTAGTCCGCCCAGGCGGTCTCGAGGAAGCGGACGAGTCCGGGATCGTGGACCGCCTCGATCGGCGCCGTCCCCCAGTCGTCGGGCGCCACGAACTCGAACGCGCCGTCGGCCGCCAACGCCTCACGGATGTACTCGGCGCGCTCCGGTCGTTCGAACGGTTCCTGGAACCCGGACGACTCGAACTCACGCTGGGGGTGATGTGCCTGGTGGCGGAGCGAGAAGACGACCTGCACACGCCCATCGTGCCATCTCCCCGCGGACCGTCGCGGTTTTCACCACATCGGGTGACTGGCACTCCGCATCCGAATGTTACAGAATGATGACAGCGGGCTCCAGCGGGCGAAGGGAGAACCCCATGTCCACCTCCGACTCCACCACCCCCGACTCCACCACCGCCGGCAACGTCCCGTCGTTCACCGGACGACTCGTGATCGACGAGCACGGCGACACGCTCGGCTCCGTCGACGACGTCCTGTTCGATCCACACGACGAGACGCCCGAGTACCTGGTCGTCAACCCCGGCCTGCTGCGCCGGTCCCACTACCTGCCACTCGACGGTTCCTACGAGACGTTCGAGGGCGACATCGTCGTCCCGTGGGATCAGCACTGGTTCAAGCTCTCACCGACCGCCGCGCGCGATCACGTGCTGACCCCGGACGACCGCCGAGCCGTCGAAGCGCACTATGCGCACCACTGAGGCGCAGCACTGAGATGCGCATCACCGAAACCGGTGGGGCGGGCACGACGTCGGCGCGACTCGACACGGGTCCGGCGAGGGTCCAGACTGGCCGCAGCGGGCGACCCCGACGCGGAGGTCAGCCAATGCAATACCGGACGACCGACACGGACGAGCTCGGTCCGATCTACACCGGCCGACGAGTGCTCGACGTCCACGGACTCGCGCTCGGCACGGTCACCGACGTCGTGTACGACGACGGCGCCTACGACCCGGTCTACCTGGTGGTCGACCCCGGCGTGCTCCGTCGAGCGCACTACGTGCCGGCCGCCGGAGCGTGCCAGACGGCATCGGGCGAGATCGTCGTCGCGTGGGATCGCGACTGGTTCCGGCTGTCGCCACACGCGACCGGCCGACCGGTCCTCACGCCGCGCCGACGGCGCGACGTGGCGTCGCACTACGCGACCCGCTGAGTCACACCGAGTCGTCGAGGTGGTCGTCGAGGAGCGCCAGCTGCTCGTCGAGGTAGAGCTCTTTGCACTTGGCCCGTTGGAGCTTGCCCGAGCTCGTCTTCGGCAAGGTGCCCGGCTGGACGAGCATCACGTCGCGGGGCGGGAGACCACACACCTCGAGCGTGCGGTGGTGGATCGTGTCGCGCACCCCGTCGGGGTCGTCGGCACGCACCTCGGCCACGACGACGACCGACTCCTTGCCCTTGTACCCCTCCATGCCGAACGCGATCACGTTGCCGGCGCGCACGCCGTCGAGTCCGCCCACGGCGCGTTCGATGTCTTCGGGGAAGACGTTGCGGCCGCCGACGATGATGACGTCCTTGATCCGGCCGCACAGGATGAGTTGACCGTCGAGGACGTACGCGAGGTCGCCGGTGCACAACCAGTCGTCGTGGAACAGGGCACGTGTCGCGTCGTCGCGCTTGTAGTAACCCGGCGTCACGGAGGTGCCGCGGAGCAGCAACTCGCCGACGTGACGTTCGGGGAGCGTTTCGCGGGTGTCGGGGTCGACGACCTTCAGTTCCATGCCGGGCACCGCGGTGCCGAGCATCGGGAGGCGGCGGGCACGCACCGCCAGGTCGTCGGGGTCGGTGACCTCGATCGGCTTCGCGACCCGGGTGCGCTCGAGCACCTCGCGGTCGACGGTGTCGCACTGCAGTCCGGCACCCCGCTGCGGGAACGACGCACCGATCGCCGTCTCGGCCATGCCGAACGCCGGGAACACCGCGCCGGCGTCGAACCCGAACGGTTCGGCTGCCGCGACGAACGCCTCGACCGCCTTCGGGTCGACGGGCTCGGCCCCCGACAGGGCGAGCGTGAGCGTCGACAGGTCGAGCTGCTCGCCGCGTTTCGCGGCGAGGCGCAGCGCACGCGTCGCGAGCACCCAGGAGAAGTTCGGGCCTGCGGTCGCGGTACCACCCCAGTCGGAGATCCACTGCATCCACGCACCGGGATGTGCCATGAAGTCCTGCGGCGCGGCCTGCACCAGATCGACGCCCTGGCACATCGGGATCGCGAGGAACCCGACGAGCCCCATGTCGTGGTACAGCGGGAGCCACGACGTCATCACCTCGTGCTCGGTCAGCACGGCCGCCTCGCAACAGGCGTCGATGTTCGCGGTCAGCACCCGGTCGGGGATCATCACACCCTTGGGTTCGCTGGTCGAGCCCGATGTGTACTGCAGGATGACGAGCCGGTTCGGGTCGTGGTCGGGCACCTCGAGCCGGTCGCCGGACGGCACGTTCGCGGCGCCAGGGAGCACCGAGCCCATCGGCTCGATCGGCGGATCGCCGGGTGCCGCCTCGTAGAACGCGGCGAGCTGGT
>JAGQSS010000460.1 GCA_020439405.1 Ilumatobacter sp.
GCTCTACTTCGCCGTCGCCGACGAGGAGGCCGGCAGCAAGTACGGCGCCCAGTGGGTCGCCGACCACCACGCCGACGCGATTCGGTGCGACTACCTCCTCACCGAATCGGGCGGCCTCCACTCCGGCCCGGAGGGCAAGCGGTCGATCGGCGTCACCGTCGGCGAGAAGGGCGTCGCCTGGCGCCGTCTCCGGGTGAGCGGCACCCCCGGTCACGGGTCGATGCCGTTCGGCGCCGACAACGCGTTGATCTCGGCGGCGAAGGTCGTCAGCCGCCTCAACGAGTACCGGCCGACGCCCCGCTTCCACGAGCACTGGCGCGGCCAGGTCCAGGCGCTCGACATCCCAGACGAGGCCAAGGCGGCGATGCTCGACGAGCAGCTGATCGACGGCCTGCTCGCCGAGCTGCCCGTGACGTCGGGCAAGGGCTTCTTCCACGCGTGCACCCACACCACGTTCTCCCCGAACGTGGTCAGCACGGTCGGTCGGCCGAAGACGAACGTGATCCCCGACGTGGTCGACGTCGAGGTCGACATCCGCACCCTGCCCGGCGAGCACACCGACGAGGTGACCGCCCACCTGCGCGCCGCGCTCGGCGACGAGCTGATGGACAAGGTGCAGGTCGAGATCCTCATGGACGATCCGTCGTCGATCAGCCGGACCGACACGCCGTTGTGGGACGCGCTGCAGCGGGCCGTCGAGGTGCCGTTCCCGGGCGCCCGGCTCAACCCCCAGTTCAGTGTCGGGTTCACCGACGCGCGTGTGTTCCGCGAACTCGGGGCGGTCAGCTACGGCGCGGGCCTGTTCTCGCCGGTGGTCGACCCGGGCGAGTTCAGCCTGCGATTCCACGGGCACAACGAACGTGTCGACGTCGAGAGCCTGCGCCTGACGACCGAACTGTGGGAGCGGGTCGTCACCGACCTGATGGCCTGAACCGGCGCCTGCGCGTCGGTGCGCCATCCGTGTAGTCGGGGATCCGTCGCTCCCGCGTGTGCCACGCGAGTCCGCCGGCCATGACGGCCGCCGGAACGAGCATGACCGCGAGGATCAGGATCGACGGCGTCAGGATCGCCGACCACGCGGCGATGAAGACGATCGCGGCGACGAGCAGCACTGTGGTGCGGACGTGACTCTCGTGGCGACGTTCCGGGTGGGTCCAGAAGTCGTCGGTTCCCCCGAGGTCGAGGTGCATCGGCGGCCGCCGCCGGCGCGGCTCCATGCCTGCAGCGTACGCCCGGCCGATCGACGGAAGGTGTCGGGTCAGTGGTCGTCGAGGTCGATCTCGGCGGGATCTGGGTCGCGGTAGTCGGGGATGCGGGAGGTCGGGCGGCTGCGGCGCCACATGGCGTACTCGACGGCGACCATTCCGCCGACCAGCAGGGCGATCGCGAAGAAGAACGTGTGCACGAGGGCACCGGCAGCCAGGCAGACCGCAGCAGCGACGGCGTAGGCGATGGTGAGTCGCCGGTGGCGCCCATCTCCCATCGACATCTCGTCCCAGCTGCCGTATGCGTGCTCGTTCCAGCGCATCGACGGGTCGCCGGACGGTCTGCCACTCATCGGTCGGACTCCAGGTCGATCTCCGCTGGTTGTTGCGGGCGGTAGTCGGGGATCTTCACGCGCGAGCGGGTGCGGCGGATCATGAACAGTTCGACCGTGATCGGGATCAGGAGCGCCAGTGCGAACACGAACATCGCCGTATGGATGACGAGCGCCAGGATCGAGACGATCACGAACGCAACGATCAGCCACCTCAGTTGCTGGCGGTGTTGTGCGTTGCGTTCGTCGAGGTTCGACCAGAAGTCGTCGCTGTCGTCGGCGCCGAGCGCGAAGAACGGTGAGCGTTGGGTTCGCGGATTGCGCGTCCGGAACATGTCGTCGCCCTGCATCGGGTTGCTCGGCTTGCGTCGGCCGTCGGATCCCCGGTCCGCACCCATGCCCCGACCGTACCCACCCTGCCAGTACCTGTAAACGGTGCCCGAACGGGGTCGGATACGTTTCGTCGGGCCACCAGAAGGGGTCAGAGCCACATGTAGGTGGTCGTGGCGGCGGCGGCTCGTTTGCCGTCGGGAAGGAGGAGGTCGATCTCGCCGAAGACGAGGCTGCGGCCGGGCTTGGTCGCCCTGGCCTCGAACGTGACCTGCGGTGTGTCGGCGGGGACCGCTCGCTCGAACGCGGTCTTCAACTCGACCGTCGTGAAGTTGATGTCGTCGTTCGGTCGGAGCGACATCATCACGAAC
>JAGQSS010000461.1 GCA_020439405.1 Ilumatobacter sp.
AGCAGCCTGGTGGGGCGAACTCGACCGTGGCGGTGCCGGCCAGCCCGGTCGTCTGGAACCGGTACTTCATTCCTGCGACGGCTGTTGTCGAACCGGTGCCGTGTCGTCGGACGAACGAGACTGCGGACGAGATCGTCATCACCTATGGCGCTCAATGGTTGGTGACGGTGTACAACACCGACACCGGGGATCTGCTCGCGATCTACACCTATTGCGAGTGGCCGGGCGAGGATCCGCCGCAGCCGCCTCCGTTGCCGGAACCGCCGTCGGAGTCCGACGTCGACACGCGCGAGATCCTGGCGCTCGAGGTCGGCATCAATCCGCCGGTCGACGGGATCGGCGGCGTCACCCAACTCGACACCTGGTTCTGGTGCGACGACCCTGGCATCGTCGATGTCGAGGCGCGTACGACCGGCTCGGTCGCGAGCGCAGCGGTCGGCATCACCGAACTCGTCTGGACGATCACCGGGCCGAGCGGCACCGAGACCCGAACCGCCACCACCTGCGGCACCGAACCCGACCCCGAGAGCAATGGTGAGGGCGCTGCCGCGACGTGGACCCCGACCCGCACGGGCGACCACCTCATCTCCCTCGGCGCGACGTGGAACGGCACCTGGACGGCACAGATCTGGCTCGACCGCTACGGCTGGATTACCGCCGGGCCGTTCCCACTCACCCCGCTCACCATCACCGGCGAACCGGTCACCTACCCCGTCGTCGAGATCCAAACCGTCGGCGGCCGCCCGTAACGGGGTCGGTTGATGTCAGACCAGAACCGACCGGGACTGCGCAGATCACCGAACGCTGGAAAGTCGGTTCTGGTCTGACATCAACCGACCAAACCGACCAATCGCTTACAGCAGGTTGTCGTAGATGGCGATGGTCTTGCGGGCGGCGGCGTCCCAGCCGAACTCGCGGACGGCTCGTTCGCGGCCGGCCTTGCCCATGGCGTCGGCGCGTGACGGATCGAGGATCACGGCGTTGATCGCCGAGGCCAGGCTGGTCTCGAAACCGCTCGGGTCGTCGGCGTCGTAGTGGACCAGCGTGCCGGTCTCGCCGTCGGCGACGACCTCGGGGATGCCGCCGACGTCGCTCGCGACCACCGCCGTCTCGCACGCCATCGCCTCGAGGTTCACGATGCCGAGCGGCTCGTAGACCGAGGGGCACACGAACACCGTGCCGTGGGTGAGCACCTGCCGCACCTCGTCGCGCGGCAGCATCTCCGACACGACGTGAACTGCGTCGCGCAACGCGCGCAGGTCGGCGATCGCGGCGTCGGTCTCGGCCTTCAGTTCGGGCGTGTCGGCGGCGCCGGCGAGGAGCACCAGCTGTGCCGACTCGTCGAGCTGAAGCGCGGCTCGCAGGAGGTGCGGCACACCCTTCTGCCGGGTGATGCGACCGACGAACACGACCGACGGCCGGTGGAGATCGACGCCCAGTTGTTCGAGCACGGAGGTGTCGGGGTCGGGTCGGTAGAAGTCGGTGTCGATGCCGTTGTGCACCACGTGCACCTTGGCCTCGTCGAGCTGCGGGTACGACGCCATGACATCGCGCTTCGAACCGTGACTGACGGCGATCACCGCGTCGGCCGCCTCGTACGCGGTCTGCTCGGCCCACGAGCTGACGGCGTAGCCGCCGCCCAACTGTTCGGCCTTCCACGGCCGCTGCGGTTCGAGGGAGTGGGACGTGACGACGTGGGGGATGTCGTGCAGCAGCTTCGACCAGTGGCCGCCCATGTTGGCGTACCAGGTGTGGGAGTGGACGAGGTCGCAGCCGGCGGTCTGGTCGGCCATGCCGAGATCGGCGGCGAGGGTGCGGAGCGCGGCGTTGGCGTCGGCGAGGAACGGTTCGTGTTCGGAGTGGGCGGTGGCGCCGTCGCGTGGCTCGCCCATGCAGTGGACGTCGACGTCGATCAGCTTGGTCAGCTCACGGACGAGGAAGTCGACGTGGACCCCCGCTCCCCCGTAGACGTCCGGCGGATACTCCCGAGTCAAGATCCCTACGCGCACACTCCGACTGTAGGTGACAGATGGGGTCAGGCACCTTCTGGCGTTCGGCGCCCTGATCACTTCGACCTGGCTGGCCAGAAGGTGCCTGACCCCATCTGGCTAGATGCGGCCGGCTTCTCGGACTCGGCGGAGGAACTGCTGGGTTCGCTCCTCGCGGGGCGAACCGAACAGGTCGGCCGGAGCGGCGTCTTCGAGCACTCGGCCCTCGTGGAGG
>JAGQSS010000462.1 GCA_020439405.1 Ilumatobacter sp.
GAGGTACTCGAGGTACGACGACGGCACGCCGTCGCGTTCGAGTTCCTCCTCGTACTGCTTGCCGGCGAAGTACGGCGGTGACGTGACCACCAGCGCGACCGATCCGTCGGCCACCGTGTGCATGTCGCGGGCGTCGCCGCACACGAGCGGCTCGGCGACCGGGGCCGGGTCGAGCACGGTGTCGTCGTCGTCGAGGACCGGGGGCTCGAAACGGCCGTAGAAGCCCGACGCGTCGTGCGATTCGCGCTTCGAGACACCGAAGTTCGACGTCGTCGTGGCGCGCCGGGACGAGGGCTCGTCGTCGGCGCGTGAGGCGCGCGCGGAGAGAGCCGGTTCGGACATGGCGTGCAGGCTACGCGACCGATCGCGCGCTCCGCGCGATGGTCGACATGGATCGCGAACGGATCGCGAACGGATCGCGTGACGTTCGTGAGTCAGTCGGGAACGAACGCGATCAGGGCGTTCGACGCCGCCACGCCAGTGAGGTCGATCGGGTCGTCGGCGTTCATGTCGTCGTCGACGACCACGAGTTCGATGAGGTCGTCCCGCACACCGACGACGCTGCGTCCGTCGGGTGCGAGGACGGCGCGGTCGTAGGTGCCGACGCCGAGCACGCCGTCGGCCGTGATGAGGTTCGCGGTGCCGTCGATGTCGCCCAACACGGTGCACCCGTCGGCCGAGATGCCGAGGACGTCGTCGACCGTCGTCAGTTCGATCACCTGCTCGCCCGACTCGAGATCGACGATCGAGTGCCACCCGTCCTCGCCGCCGACCGGGAGGCACGTCCAGCGCGGTTCGGGCGGCGTCGGCCGGAGCGCCGTCGGGAACGTCGTGCTGAACAGGGTCCGGGCGTCGAGGTCGATGACGGCCTCGAAGGTGGCGCCGCCGACGACGATCCTCCGGCCGTCGGCGGCCGGGCCGACCCACTCGATCGTGGCGCCGGCCGGCACCGCGACGGCGCCGATCCGTTCGGCCTCGTCGTCGCCCGGCTCGACGCGGTAGACGCCGCCGGACGCCGAGACGAAGGTGAGTCGTTCGCCGCTCATCACGCCGACACCGCCGGCGGGGATGTCGGCGGGCACGGTCGCTTTCGCCGAACGGTCGAGCCCGACGAGCGACACGTCGGCCTGGAGACCGACGGTCTGACTGGTGGCGATCAGCGAGCTCCCGACCGCCAGCGGCTGGTCGGCGAGGAAGACCGGCTCGGGCTCGTCGAAGCGCACCACGATCGTCTGGAAGTTCGCGGCGTCGGCGATCGCGAACATCGATCCGGTCTCGTCGTAGCGGAGGGTCTCGACGAACATCGTCGGCGTCGCGGGCGAACCGGCCTCGGCGGCGACGCCGATGTCGATCGTCGTCCCCTCATCGAGGTCGACCAGGGTGACGTCACCACCCGTCGGGACGCCGGTCGCCAGGAACGTGCCCTCGGTCGTGCGGATCGTCGTCACCTGGGCTTGTGCGGGAAGGTCGATCGCCACGACGTCTGTGTCGTCGTCGCCGGCGGGTGGGAGCACGCTCAGCACTCGACTGTTGGCGACGGCGACGACACCGTCGCCGGCGTACACCGAGCCGGTACGGCCTTGTCCGGCGGCCTCGGCGACGACCTCGCCGTCGCGATCGACGTAGACGACGTCGCCCGACGTGCGGTCGACGAACGCGATCGTCGACCATCCGGCGTCGCCACGGTCGAGCGGCGACTCGCCGGCGCCGAACCATCGCCAGCCGACGACGGCGACCGCGAACACGAGGGTGACGATGCCGGTGCCGACCAGCATCCGGCGCGCGGCGTAGTTCGGGGGCACGGTGGTGGAGCGGCGCCGGGGACGTCCGCCGTCCGCTGGGGTGCTCGCTGGCCCGTCCGACACGGAGCGAACCGTAGCAATGCCGCGGCGGATATGGTGCCCCTCGTGGAGTTCGTGTGCCCGCGCTGTTCGACCTCGGTCGAGGCCCGCTACTACGGGCCGTGCGAGACGTGCCGCGACCAGCTGCGCGACGTCTACCGGAGCGAAGGCCGCGTCGTCGAGCTCGCCGAGTACGAGCCGAAGATGAACGTCACCCCCAACGCCGTCGCCCTCAAAGACGACTGAGCTACCGCCCGTCGGGTCAGGTGTCGCAGGTGACGCCGAGGGAACGAGTTCGCGTCGGGTCAGGTGTCGGAGGTGACGCCGAGGAACGAGTGCACATCGGGTCAGGTGTCGCAGGTGACGCCGAGGAACG
>JAGQSS010000463.1 GCA_020439405.1 Ilumatobacter sp.
CTCGTCTACCGGGCCATACGTCGCGATGATTTCCTCGACTTCGGTGCCGCTCAGCGCAGCAGCTTCCTCCCAGTGCTCGCTGTCGACGGTGCGCTCGGTCGTCTCTCGAAACGTCCATTGCATCGACTGTCGCTGCTCAGGCACCGCGTCGGGATCGACTGAGCCGTCGCCGTCGCGGTCGGCGTAGTAGGTGAATGTGCACGGAGCGCGATCACCTCCGCCCTGCGTGCGAAACGTCGACCCGTACGGGATCGACGTCGTCGCCGAGACGCCACCTGACCCGTTCCGGTGGTGCACGGTGATCGGTCCGGGCTGCGGTGGTGGGGTCACCCCCGGCCCACCACCACCCGGCGGCGCAGCGCCGACGTGAGTCGGGACCGCGCAGCAGAAGATGAGAGCGAGAAGTAGCGGGCGCGCAGCCGTCAAGCGCACGCCTGCGGCTCCAGCGCGCCTTGGTCGAGCAACCACCGCCCGTCGACGTTGACCATCACGGCGACCACGCCGGTCGCGACGCCGGGCGGCCCAGCGTTCGGGAAGGCGTCCGGCGGTGCCTTCTCGCCGGTGTCGACGTCCTTCCAAAACGTCGCATCGATCTGGCAGTCCCATACGAAGACACGGTCGGGGTCGCCGTCGTCGTCCTCGACGACATACGGCCTCAGGGTGATCCCACCGCTGATGTCGAGCACCTGATTGAGGGCCGTGCGGTCGGCGATCCCTTGGCGGATCGGCTCCATCACGCGAGCGGTGAACGGCCCGTTGACGAGTTCTGGACTGTCCGGATCGAGCGGCCAGCGGGAGTACGTGACGAGTTCGGCCTCGACCGCCCGCCGATACGCCTCGACGATCGGCTGCTCCTCTGGTGAGACCGTCCGCTGGTTATTCGGATCGTCGGGGTCGAGCGGAGCCGGTGCCGGCGGGATCGCCGTACTAGGTGGCGCCGCCTCGGTCGTCGTCGGGGCAGGAACTGCGGTCGTGGCCGTCGTCGAAGCGGCAGCCGACGACGTCGTCGTGTCGTCGGGCGGCGTCGTCGTGCTCGTCGAGGTCGAGATCGGCGCATCGGTCGATGGACCCGGGGCGGTGGTCGTCGAGGCGTCGACCGTTGTCGGCGGCGCGGGCGTGGAAGTCGAGTCGGCCGAGTCGTCTGACGAGCAGCCGAGCGCGACCAGGCTGATCACAGCCCCGCCCAACATCAGGTGGCGCCACGGCGCTCGCATACCGACTCCTGTCGGTCGACTCGGATTGCGCGCCCGCTCGGGCGAGAGTACCTCGGGCGGCTGGAGGTGTTCCATCGCCTACACCACGCCTCTCTCCGCTGCACCGGCCGCGAACAGGACGCCGATGGTCGCGATGGCGATCGCGGGAGCAAACGGGAATCCTCGTCCCCTCGTGCGACGCTGGTACCAGAGCCCGAAGACGGCACCCGTCAGGAGCGACGCAAGGAGGCCGACATAGGCCGCCGTGACCGAAACCGCTCCGAGCGTCAGGCCGAGGACGCCCGCGAGCTTCACATCTCCCAGACCGGGTGTTCTCCCACGCGTCGCGAGATGCGAGACGAGGAGCGGTCCAGCCATGAGCCCCGCCCCGACGGCGAGGTCCCCTGCGTCGAGTGAGCTGCTCGCCACGAGCGGCGACGCTGCGGCAAGAGTCAACACGAACCCGACCAGAGTGAGTGCGTTCGGCACCCGGAACTCGCGTAGGTCGACGATGGAGGCGAGGATCGCAGTCGTCGCTGCGATCGGAACCAGCCATCGGGTCGGCGTGGCCCACCACAACGCTACGAGTGCAAGCGAGATGAACCCGGCGAACGTCCAGCTCCTTCGGCCGACGCCACTCAGGGCCGGGACCGACCGGCGTGCTGTCGGCGCCGTCGGAAACGGCGGCTGGTCGGTTCGGACCATCGGAGAAACGCCTCTCTCCGCCCGTCTGAGTTCTAGCATGCAAGAATGCCGAAAGCGAGCGGCGGTTTCGGCCGATGCGCTCCGACGACCTACTGTCGCCCCGTGGCGCGACCCCGATTGCAGCGAGCCGAGCCGCTCGAGAACCTTTCTACGCGGCTTCCAGAATCGACCGTCAAGCGCTTGCGACGCCGTGCCGTCGACGACGAGATCTCGATCCAGGAACTCATCGAGCAAGCTGTGAATCGGGAGCTGCACCGGCGCGAAAGGCTCCGATCCCGGCGCACGACGAAGCAAGCCTGATCCCATACCAAGTCACCC
>JAGQSS010000464.1 GCA_020439405.1 Ilumatobacter sp.
CATGATGCCACGCCGCGGGTGACACAAGCCACCTGACCCGGTAACAGCCGCCCACCCGGCCGCGGGTGGGGCCGCCTACCTCCACCCCTGCCACATTCGACTCCTACGTCTGCATGCGCCGCATGTGGTTCGATGCGAAGGAGTCCGTCATGTTGCTCGCCGAGTTCGGAACCGGTCAGGTGTTCTGGTCGATGCTGTGGTTCACGCTCTTCTTCTTCTGGATCTGGACGGTGATCGTCGTGTTCAGCGACGTGTTCCGCAGCGATGATCTGTCCGGGTGGGGCAAGGCGCTGTGGTCGCTGTTCATCATCTTCTTGCCGTTCCTCGGCGTGTTCGTCTACCTCATCGCGCGTGGGAACTCGATGCAGGAGCGATCCATGCAGGTGGCGCGTGATCGAGAGCAGCAGTTCCGTTCGTACGTCCAGCAGACCGCGGCCGGTACGCCGAGCGCCGCCGAGGAGATCGCGCGGCTCGCTGCGTTGCGCGACCAAGGCGTGCTCACGGAGACCGAGTTCGAGCAGGCCAAGGCGCGAACTCTGGCATGATCCTGTCCGGTCGAGAGGAGACGTGACGAGATGACCGCCGCAGAGTCGATGGATCGGCCGGGTGCCGGTGAGGAGCCCAGTTGGTGGACGATCGCCGGTGACGAGGCGGCACGCCGTCTCGATGTCGATCCGGTCAACGGGTTGACCAGCGGCGAGGTCGACGTACGACTGACCCGCTACGGGCCGAACGAGTTGGCCAAGGAGCCGCCGCCCAGCACCTGGGCGATCGCCCGTGGCCAGCTGTCGAACCCGATGAACATCATGCTGATCATCGTCGCGGCGGTCAGCTACGCGATCGACCAGATCCCGACCGGCATCGTCGTCACCCTGCTCGTCACGTTCAACGTGGTGATGGGGACGAGCCAGGAGAAGAAAGCACTGGCCAGCGTCGATGCACTCGCCCAGCTCCAGGTGCCCCAGGCCCGCGTCCGACGCGACGGCGAGGTTCAGCAGTTGGCGTCGAGCGGGTTGGTGCCCGGCGACGTCGTCCTCGTCGAGGCCGGCGACCTCGTCCCCGCGGACGGCCGTCTGCTCTCGTCGGCGACGCTCGAGGCGCAGGAAGCCGCGCTGACGGGCGAGAGTGCGCCGGTCCCGAAGTCGGTGGGCGCGTTGCCCGAGGGCGACATCGCGCTGGGCGACCGGACCAACATGGTGTTCCAGAACACCCAGGTCACGCGAGGATCGGCGACGTTCGTGGTCACGTCGACCGGGGCGACCACCCAGATGGGCCGCATCGCCGGGATGGTGTCGGCGACGACCCGCACCCGGTCACCGCTCCAGCAGGAACTCGACGGCATGACGAAGGTCTTCGGGATACTGGCGACGGCCGCGGTCGGCATCATCGCCGTCGTCGGCCTGATCCGCGACCAGGACCTCGAGACGCTCGCGCTCCTGTGCGTCACGACCGCGATCTCGGCGATACCCACCGGCCTTCCGACGTTCGTTCAGACGATCCTCGGCTCCGGTGCCCGTCGGCTTGCCGACGACAAGGCGGTGGTCCGCACCCTCACCGACGTCGAGACGCTGGGCGGCACGACCGTCATCAACAGCGACAAGACCGGCACG
Source organism: Ilumatobacter sp. (assembly GCA_020439405.1). Lineage (GTDB taxonomy): Bacteria > Actinomycetota > Acidimicrobiia > Acidimicrobiales > Ilumatobacteraceae > Ilumatobacter. The sequence goes on from JAGQSS010000464.1 coordinate 1,611, forward strand.
CTCACGATGAACGCGATGACCGCCACGAGCATGTTGACCGGCGGTGAGTGGTTCAAGATCGAGGGTGGTGGCTACGACAAGCAGGGCGCGATCCTCAGTGTCGCCGGAGCGCCGATGCCCGACTTCCGGCGGCTCGCGCTCGGACTGACCTTGTGCAGCGATGCGACGGTCGGCGACGACGGCACGGTGATCGGCGACCCGACCGAAGCGGCGCTCGTCGTGCTCGCCGCGAAGGTGGGTGTCGAAGCGGAGGAGACCCGACGTTCGATGCCGCGACGCACCGAGGTGCCGTTCGACTCCGATTACAAGTTCATGGCGACCTACCACGACCGTCCCGAGTGGATCTCGGGCGGTGTGCTCCACGAGCCGTACTTCATGACAGTGAAGGGGGCACCCGACGTCGTGCTCGACCGTTGCAGCCACGCCCTGTGGCACGGCGAGGAGGTGCCGGTCGACCAGGTGCGCGACGATATTCTCGGCGCGAACCGGCAGCTGTCCGAGCGGGGTCTCCGCGTGCTTGCGTTCGCCGTCCGCGACGTCGCCGCTGAGACGATGGCGAGTGCACTCGACGACGCGATGAGCGAGGTCCACGACCTGTTGTTCAT
>JAGQSS010000465.1 GCA_020439405.1 Ilumatobacter sp.
CCGTCACCTCTGGCACCTGACCCGGGGGTGACGCGTCAGCGGTTGGAGTTGCCGGCGCGGTAGGCCACGGTCGCCAGGGTGATCGGCTTGGACGCACACACTTGCAGCGAGACGTTCTGCGAGCTGCCGACCGAGATGACGCCGGAGCCGGCGATCGGGAGGACCGCATGCTTGACGGTGCCGGAAGTGGCGGCGAGGTTGGCGCCCGTCGACCAACTCTCGGTCGTGGCGGCGAGCGACGGTGCGGTCACGGGGTCGACGACCGTGATCGAGGTGTTCAAGAGGACGGTGGTCGCGGCCTCGTAGGTGACGACGACATCGGTGATGAGGACCGACCCATCCGTAGACATGATCTCGATGGGTGCCGACACGCATTCGACGGACGAGATCGTCGTGTGCGACAGGTACGGGCTGATCTGCCAACCCGAGCCGACGTCGGCGCGGAACGACTGTGCCGAGAGCGTCGTGTCGCCCAGTGGGGCGTACGCGACGAGCCCGAGTTGATCGTCGAGCTCACCCGCCCAGTCGTCGATCGCCTCCTTGGTGTAGTAGCGGGCGTCGTGGTCGTGCGGCGCGGTGCCGCCGGCGGGCATCTCGGTGTAGTACCCGGTGACGTCGACGATCACCTCGACCGATCCCTGGAAGTTGAACACGTCGAACGATCCGGCGGCCGACAACGGCGTCGTGACGGCGTTCGGTGTCGGCGGCTGGTTCGGCGACGGGTTGAGGCTCGACGAGTTGGGCATCGCGACGCCGGTCGGCCAGATCGTGAGGTGCGTCGGCAACGTGGCACCGAGCGCCGTCACGTTCAGGCTGACCGCGACCGCGTCGGCGGGGAGCGCCGAGCACTGGCCGCTGCCCGCACGGGCGGCGACCGTCAGGACGTCACGTGAGCCGAGCGGCGACGATCTCGGCCCGATCGGCTCGGCCGACCTCGTGTCGATGGCTCGACACGACGTGATCGGCACGTAGGCCGAGGCGGACGGCCCGGCCGCGCCGACGAAGCCGACGGTGCCGGCGCCGAGGCTGACGGCGACGGCGGCGCCGATGGCAGCCCAGCGGCTGCGGTGCCGCGAGGTGGGCGTGCTGGTGTCGGTGGCGATGGTGGTCGTGTTCGTGTTCATGGTGGTTCCTGTCCGGGTGCGCGCGGCGACCCTGTCGTGTGGGGTGATGGGGTGGGTTGGGAGGTCGGGGAGGAGGGTGTGACGCGTCAGCGGCTGGCGACGGCGTCGAGGTGGAGGCGGAGGTGGTCGGCGAGTTCGATGGCGTCGGCGCCGACCCCGTCGAGGAAGGTCGACTTGTGGCGTCGCATGAACGGCAGCCCGAGGGCGTACATCCCGGGCGCCCGCATCACGCCACCGTCGTGGACGATGCGGCCCTTGGCGTCGAGCAGATCTGGGTCGAGCCACGGGTAGTCGGGGCGGTAGCCGGTCGCCCATACGATCGTGCCGACCGAGCGGAGGTCGACCTCGAGTCGGGTGACGTCGAGTGCGGTCGCCGCGGGTCGATCGGGGTCGGCGAGTTCGGCGTCGAGGCCGTGGTCGGCCGCCCATTCGTCGAACCGGTCGAGCAGGCGCCGCTGCTTGAGGTCGGCGAGGGTGCACACGTTGGCGAGCGACCCCGAGCAGAGTCCCCGATGTCCGGAGACGCCGACGAGCCGGCCGACGACCGAGACGCCGTTCGTGGCGACGGTGTTGAGGTCGAGGTCGCGCCGATCGGGCGAGCCGACGAGCTGGAGCGACGGCAGACGTCGCGACCGCTCGAGGTCGTCGAGCACGTCGAACCGTTCGTCGAGCAGCCCGACGGCGTCCATCCACCAGTGCAGGTCCATCCCGCGGTAGGTGCGAGGCACTCGGACGTGTTCGCCGGTGGCGAGGGTGACGTCGCGTCCGGCACGGTTGAGTTCGTCGGCGATCTGGATGCCCGAGGCCGACGCACCGACGACGAGCACCCCGCCGTCGGGGAGCTGGGACGGGTTGCGGTACACGTTCGGCGTCACGTGTTCGATGTGGGCCGGTACGTCGGCGGCGAACGCCGGGATGCTCGGATTGCTGAACGCACCCGACGCGACGACCACGGCGCGGCTGCGCCACGAACCCTGGTTCGTCCGCACGACGTGCCCGCCGTCGGTCCGAGCCACCTGTTCGACGGTGGTCTCGTTGCGGACGGGTGCGCCGAAGGATCGGCGGTACGTGTCGAGGAACGACAC
>JAGQSS010000466.1 GCA_020439405.1 Ilumatobacter sp.
CGCTGAAGAGGCGCAACTCCTCGACGAGCAGCTGGAGTCCGGCCGCCAGTGCGTCGGTCGGTCGCGCTCTTCGCGCTGGCACGGCGGCGAGGTCAACGGAGACCGTCACCAGAACGTCATGTGTCACCGCCTTCGGAGCGGCGTGCGTCACCAGCTCCGCGTAGTCCTCCGCCGCCCGAGCGACGGCCGGTGACTCCGGACGCTCGACGACGACAGGTGCTGTCAGGCGGGTGACCGTCGACCACTCGTGCCATGCGACCCGACACACGGTCGGCCGCTCCCGACAGAACGCCGCCAACGCGTCACCCCACAGCGCCACACGCGCATCCTGCGCGTCCGCCGGCAGCAGCGAGAACTGCCCATCACCAGTGACCCGAAGTGCGCCCGTGACGACACCTGACAGGGTGTCCCACACCACGCCGATGCCCGCCAGGCGGCCGGGAGTCGAGAGCCAGTGCGCGTCGACGTCGAGCAGACGCAGTCCCGCCATCGCCGGCGGGAGCTCGTCGTTCGCCTGCTCCCCTGGCGCCAGCAGCGGCACCGGACGGAACCAACGGTGCTGCTCGCGGCTGGTCCACCAGCGCAGCTTCATGGGGATCAGCTCGTGAAGTGACCAGATCCCAACCCGCTTGAAGGCGATCAGCGCGGCGACGAGCACGGGAAGCAGCGCCCAGGGGAACAGACGCAACATGATCCCGGCGAACGACAACGCCGCCCCGACGCCCAAGACGACCACTTGCGACGCCGGCATCGAACCGAACAGGCCGGCCCGAACGAGCGGCGACAGCCGGTAGGTGCGCGGTGCCGTGCTCATCGCCGTCGCCCCCCGACCGATCGAGTCGCCGGATCGGAGCCCCGAGGCCCACCGGACGGCGGAACGCCCGACTCGCCCTTCGAGGCCAGCTCGGCGCCGCCGACACCGGGTCCGGTGCCGGCGAGCCGGCCGTTCACGCCTGAGAAGTAGTACGTGTACTGAAGCCCCGACTGGGCCGCCCGGGTCGGCCCGCCGCGGATCTCCTGGGCAAGGACGGCGCCTTCGACGATCGGCACGAGCTTGAGCACGACGAACGGCATGAACGCCGCCATGCCGAACGTGACGATGCCGACCATCAGCGTCGAGAACTCAGCGAGACCGTTCGCGGCCGTCGACTCGCCCGGCTCGCCAGTGCCGCCCAGCCCGCCGAGCGCCCCCAGCCCGACGGCGAGGGCCATCGCGATCGCCAGTTTGCTGAACACAAGAGCTGCGAGGAGCTCGAGGGTGCGGCGTCGAACCGATGCGATCGCCGGCCACACGCTCGTCGCCCACGCCATCGGCGCGAGCGCCACCACGAGATAGATCAGTGCCTCGCGCACGATGAGCACCGTCCACAGCATCAGCAGGGCGAGCATGCCGATCAGCAACATGAGTGGTGTCAGGAACGTCTGCCCGGGCATCGCCACGACGGTGACGATCAGGTTGTCCATCGCGTCCACGGCGTTCGGTCGCGTCGCCGCCCAGATGCCATCGGACATTGCGTCGACGAGGTCGACGCCGATCTGGGTGAAGGCCGCCGTGAACAAGATCCCGGCGACCGCCGTCGGGGTGCCGAGCAGCATGCGCTGGACGAGTTCCATCGGGCGGCCGGCGAGGATGCCTTGGATGAGCGCGCAGAACACGAAGATCGCCAGCAACCCGGCGGCGACCGAGATCGCCGTCCGGTACGGCGCCCCGGCTTGCTGAGCGAACCAGTCCGACTGCAGATGCGGGCTCGACGTGGAATCCATCACGTCCCACACGAACGAGGCGAGCATCACGAAGCCCTTCGACAGCCAGTCGGTGATCCCACCCACCACGGTGTCCCACGCCCAACCCGCTGCAGCAGTGAACGGCGCGAGCACCGCGTCGACGATCGGGTCCCACGGCGCCGCCAACACAACTGGACGGTCCATCACAGCCCCACCCCTGGCACGACAGCTGGCCAACCAGCGACCTCGACGAACTCGTCCCACGACGCCGGCAATGCCAGGTCGTTCGAACGCGGCGTCGGGCCGGCATCCGCGTCGGCCGCGGACACGAGCCACTCACCGTCGACCAACACCAGATCGACGTGCACGGTGCGCCACGCCTCCTGCGGCGGCCCGCCGTCCGGCGACCCGAGCACCGACACCGCCCAGACATCAACCGACGCAGACCCGCCATCCGTGCGAACCAGCGTGGCGGTGAGT
>JAGQSS010000467.1 GCA_020439405.1 Ilumatobacter sp.
GGGTTCGCCCAGCACCTGCAACTGGAGCGCCAGGTCGTCGACCGAGCGGGCCATGGCACCGGAAGTCGGGAGCGGCGACCACGGTGTCCGGTCGGGCCACGTCGGGACCCGTCCGGCCGATGGGCGGAGCCCGACGAGGTTGCAGAACGACGCCGGATTCCGGAGCGACCCGCCCATGTCGGAGCCGTCGGCGATCGGCACCATGCCGGCCGCCAGCGCCACCGCCGCTCCCCCGCTCGACCCGCCACACGTCCGGCCGGTGTCGTACGGGTTCCGGGTGACGCCGAAGACCGGGTTGAAGGTCTGCGAGCCAGCACCGAACTCGGGCGTGTTGGTCTTCCCGATCGTGACGGCGCCCGCTGCCCGCAACCGTTCGACCACCGACGCATCGTTGTCGGGGATCCAGTCACTGAACAGCGGCGAACCCATCGTCGTCCGGATGCCGGCCGTCGGTTCGAGGTCCTTGTGGGCAACGGGCAGACCGTGCAACGGGCCGAGTCGGTCGCCCCGTGCAACTGCGGCATCGGCCTCGGCCGCCCAGACTTCGGCGAGGTCGGGGACGAGGGTGACGACCGCGTTCAGATCGCCGTTGGTCGCCTCGATCCGTTCGAGCGACGCTGCCAGGAGTTCGCGCGCCGACAGTTCCCGACGGCGGATCATCGCCGCCAACTCGACGGCGCCGAGATCGACGAGGTCGCTCACGCGTACTCGTGTTCGGCGGCGGCCGGCTCGGGCTCGCTCGCCGGCCCGGCCATCAGGAAGACCAGCACCGCCGCACCCGAGCACAATCCGGCGATCATGTAGGAGAGCTCGTAGTCGCCCGAGAGGTCGTGCAACCACCCGAGCAGGAGCGGGCCACCTGCCGTGCCGACCAACGCGTACAGCTGGGCCCGGCTGTAGATGCGCGGGTAGTCGCGCACGCCGAACCGCTCGGCGATCAGGAGCGGCTGCAGCATCAAGATGTTGCCGACGGTGGCGCCGAACAGGATGATCGCGGCGAAGATCGTCGTGGTGGTGTCGGCGAACGCCAGCGAGAACATCGCCACGCCCTGGAGCCCGGCGAGGACCGCGGTGAAGGCGATCATCGGGACCGAGGTGACGACCCGACCGCCGATCAGTCGGGCGACGACCGACGTCGCCGCCAGCACGAGCGTCGCGAGCGCGGCGGTGTCGGCGGTGGTGCGCTCCTCGACCAGCTTCACCAGCTGCTGGATGCCGCCGACCTGCGATCCGAGCGCCAGGATGTACGCCGCGGTGACGGCGATGAAGAATCGTGAGCGCACCGCGTCGTGGAACGCCGTGCCGGTCGGGGCTGCGGCCGCCACGCCCGGGGTCGCACGGAGCCCGTCGGGGAGCCATCCGAGCGCGGCCGGATCGGGCTTGATCAGCCAGTAGGCGAACGGGATGATGCCCACGACCCAGACGAGCGCCAGCCACGGCGTGCCCGCCTCGAGGCCCTCACGATCGAGGAGCCACTTGGCGGCGGGTGTGATGACGATGCCGCCGGCCGACAGGCCGGTCGACGCGACCGACAGGGCCACGCCCCGACGTTGATGGAACCAGCGGGTGACGACGGTGGTGACCGGAACCAATCCGGCAAAGGCGAACCCGAACGCGAACACGCCGTAGACGACGAACAGCTGCCACGTCGCGGTGACCCGCCCGAGTCCGAGGAGGGCGACCCCGCCGGTGACGCCGCCCGCCGCGATCACATGGCGGACGTCGTAGCGCGAGATGAGGCGAGCCGCCCACACCCCGACGATCCCGCCGACGAAGAAGAAGAACGTCGTCGCCAACGAGATCGACGAGACCTCCCACCCACGCTCCTTGCTCAGCGTGTTGAGGTAGACGGCGAGGCCGTAGAAGCCGAGACCGGCCGACGTCATCAGCACGATGAACGCCCCCGTCACCACCCACCACCCGGGGAAGCGATCGGTGGGCGGTCTCAGTTCCGTTTCAGCGGTGCCGGCCACCTCCGCACCGTACCGATCGGGCCGTCGATATCGTGAGTCGCACGATGTTCACCAACACGCTCAAGACCGGAGTCCTCCTCGCTGGCATGGGCGGTCTGATCGTGGCCGTCGCCGGGATCCTCGGCGGCGGGAGCAGTGCCTCGCTCACCATCGGCGTCGTCCTGGCGCTCGTGATGGTCGGCGGGTCGTACTGGTTCAGCGACAAGCTCGCCCTCAAGGC
>JAGQSS010000468.1 GCA_020439405.1 Ilumatobacter sp.
CGCGCCACCCGAGTTCGAGAACTGGATGATGACCGGCGAGTTCAGCTCGGCCGCGGCCTGCATGACGCCGTTCATCGAGTTGCTGCCGATGCAGTTGGCGGCAGGCAGGGCGAAGCCCTTCGCCTTGGCGAGGGCGAAGACCTCTTGTACTTCGGAGCCGGTGATGACACCGGGGGCGAAATCGTTGCGTGGCTCGCTCATGATCACTTCCTCGTGGATCGCGGAGGCGGCCGGACGACCCGGCCGGGGGTTCGTGGCCGATCGTAGTCAGATCACTACGGTTGCCCCCGATGACCAGTGATCCGACCAGTGATCCGACCAGTGATCCGACCAGTGATCCGACCAGTGATCCGATGGACGACGTGGCCGGTCCACTCCCCGCCCGCGACGACTACTACATGGCGCTCGCCTTCACGGCGTCTCGCCGCGCCAACTGCCGTGGGCGCCGAGTCGGTGCCGTGCTCGTCAAGGAGGATCGGGTCATCGCGACCGGGTACAACGGGACGCCGGAGGGCCTGCCCAACTGTCTCGACGGCGGTTGCCTCCGCTGTGCCGATCGTGACCGGTTCGAGTCGGGCACCCACTACGACCTGTGCATCTGCGTGCACGCGGAGGCGAATGCCCTGCTGACCGCCGGGCGGTACGGGGCATCGACCGACGCGACCACCGTCTACACGACCGACCAGCCCTGCTTCGCGTGCAGCAAGCAGCTCATCCAGGCGGGCGTGGTCAAGGTGTACTACGCACGGACCTGGCGGCCCGATCCTCGGGTCGTCGACGACTACCGATCGCTCCAGACGCGGCTGTCGTCCGAGCACGTGCCGACCGAGTACGAGATCGTCGACCTCGGTTCGTGACCGGCGCCGTCGGGCGGCCTGATCAGTTGACCCGGTCGGCGTGCGGGTTCCCCGACAGGGGCCCGCTGGCCGCCTGGGCGACCGGAGGACGTTCGCCGAGGTTCAGTTCGACCTCGACGCCGTCGGCGCGTCGGAACGTGCTCGATGTCGGCCGACCTGCCCCGACACGTTCGAGCACCGTCGCCATCACCTCGGCGGCCTGCACCGACAGCGAGGTGAGCGGCTGGTGTCGATGCCGCCGGACGCCGACGTCGACCTGGGCGATCGAGCCCGCTCCGTGGGCGCGGGCGATGTCGATCAGCAGCGCCATCTCGACGCCCCACCCCGTGACGAACGGGAGCGTCTCGACGACCGATCGACGGACGGCGTACTCACCCGCCAACGGCTGACGGAGCGGGGTGAGTTCGGGGAGGTAGAGCGACATCAGCGGTCGGGCGACGAGTTCGGTCGTGCGTCCGCCGCCACCTTCGTCGTCGGGCCGCTCCGACGCGGCCTTGACCAGCGCGATGTCGTCGTGCGCGATCAGCGGTTCGAGAAGACCGGCGACCCACGACGGTTCGAACGTCGTCAGGTCACCGTCGAGCCACACGACGACGTCGCCGCGACTCGCGAGCAGGCTCGCCCACAGTACGTTGCCCTTCCCGTGGCCGGGCCCGTGGACGTCGTGGATGTCCTCGATGTGGACGACGCGGGCACCCGCGTCGCGGGCGAGACGGGCGGTGTCGTCGACACTCCGGTCGTCGATCACCACCAGTTCGTCGACGAGGCCGACCTGATCGACCAGCGAGGCCTTGATCGTCGACACGAGTTCGCCGATCGTCGTCGCCTCGTCACGGCACGGGATGCAGACCGAGACCGTGAGCGGGCCGCCGTCGTGGCCACGAGCAGCGTGCTTCGCAGCGGCGACGAGGCCGACGGGCGACGCGTCGAACGTGCGGACTCCCGTCATCGGACCGGGCCTCGCGACGTCGGCCGGCAGTAGCGTCCGGTCGCATGTTCCTGTACGGCGTCGTCAACGCCAGCCCCGACTCGCTCAACGAGGATTCGATCGTCACCGACGCCGACACGGCCGTCGCCCGAGCCACCGCGCTGCTCGCCGACGGTGCCGACGGCATCGATCTGGGCGGCCAGGGAAGCACCGACCACGCGACGGTCGTCCCGTGGGAAGCCGAGTGGGAACGACTCGCTCCGATCGTGCCGGCGATCGCGTCGCTCGGCGTCGAGTTGAGCGTCGACACGTGGCGACCCGAGGTCGCCCGCCGGGCGCTCGACGCCGGCGCGACGGTGATCAACGCGGCCGACGGCATGCAGAGCGATGCGATGTGGGAGGT
>JAGQSS010000469.1 GCA_020439405.1 Ilumatobacter sp.
GGCCGCCCTCGTGATCGATCTCGTACTTGTTGCGGCTCCCGCGAGGGATCTCGATCACGACGAAGATGCAGTCGTCGGCGGGCGTCTTGCTCATGTCCGCCGAGCATACGACCCGGTCGGACGAGTGCTTCACATTGCGTCAACCGCTCGCGGCCGCGAGGCGCCCAGCCGGTAGCGTCGCGCACATGGAATTCCGCAGGATCACGAATCTGCCGCCGTACGTGTTCACGATCATCAACAACCTGAAGGTCGAAGCACGTCGAGCAGGCGCAGACGTGATCGACCTCGGGTTCGGCAACCCCGACATCCCGTCGCCCGACATCGCGGTCCAGAAGCTCACCGAGGCGGCGCTCAACCCGCGCAACCACCGCTACTCGCTCAGCCGTGGTCTGCCGAAGCTCCGTGAGGCCATTGCCGGCTACTACAAGAAGACGTGGGACGTCGACCTCGACCCCGAGCTCGAGATCACCAACACGATCGGCTCGAAGGAAGGCTTCAGCCACCTGATGTGGGTGCTGCTCGAGCAGGGCGATGCCGCAATCGTGCCGACGCCGAGCTACCCGATCCACATGTACGGTCCGCTGTTCGCCGGCGCCGACCTGCGCCAGGTGCCGATCAAGGGCCTGAGCCACCCCGACCGACGCGAGAACTTCGCCGACGACTTCTTCGACAGCCTCCACACGGCCTACGACGTCGGCTGGCCGAAGCCGCGTGTCCTCGTCATCTCGTTCCCGCACAACCCGACCGGTGCGTGCGTCGACCTCGACTTCATGCAGCGCGTCGTCGACTTCTGTCGTGAACGCGAGATGATCGTCGTCCACGACTTCGCCTACGCCGACGTCGGGTTCAACGGGGTGCAGCCCCCGTCGATCCTCCAGGCCGAAGGCGCCAAGGAAGTCGCCGTCGAGCAGTACTCGATGACGAAGAGCTTCTCGATGGCCGGCTGGCGCAGCGCGTTCATGCTCGGCAACGCCGAGGTCGTGCAGGCGCTCGTCAAGCTGAAGAGCTACCTCGACTACGGCATGTTCCAGCCGGTCCAGATCGCGTCGACGGTCACGATCAACGAGGCGTCCGATTTCCCGAAGGAGATCTGTGCGACCTACGAGAGCCGCTGCGACACCCTGATCGACGGGCTCGGCCGGATCGGCTGGGACGTCCCCAAGCCGGGCGGCACGATGTTCGTCTGGGCGCCGATCCCCGAGGCGTACTCCGAGATGGACTCGGTCGAGTTCTGCTCGATGGTCGTCAACGAGTGCGACGTCGCACTGTCGCCCGGTGTCGGTTTCGGCCCCGGTGGTGAGGGCTACGCGCGCTTCGCGCTGATCGAGAACGAGAAGCGCATCCAGCAGGCGATCCGCAACCTCCGCAAGGGCCTCACGAAGCTCGGCTGACCCGACCGCCCGGCCGTCGCGGCTGGGCGAGACTGTCACCCTGCTGACACAGAGGCGTTACATCGCGTGTCTACCCTGCCGCCCGTGCACACCGTCGTCGTCCGCGTCTGGCTCCCCGATCGACCCGGCGCGCTCGGGCAGGTGGCGAGCCGCGTCGGTGCGGTGAAGGGCGACGTCCTGGCGATCGAGATCCTCGAGGCGGGCGGCGGTCGCGTGATCGACGAACTCGTGGTGGCGTTGCCCGACGACGAGTTGGTCGACCTGATGGTGAACGAGGTGCACGCGATCGACGGGGTGTCGGTCGAGCACGTGCGTCCGCTCGAGGGCGGCTACACCGACGGCGGTCTGCTGGCGTTGTCGCTCGCCGCCGAGGTCGCCGAGGCGGCGACGGGGGAGCGGCTCGACCGGTTCGTCGATGCCGTTCAGCGCCTCACCGAGTCGGCGTGGTCGATGGTGGTGCAACAGGGCGCGGTGGTCGCGTCACGTGGCGACACGCCGAACGCCGAGTTCGTGTCGTCGCTGATGGCGGGTCGGAGTCACCTGCTCGACCCGAGCCAGGCGACGGGCGACCTGTTCTGGTCGGACCTGCCCCACGCCGGGGCGTGGGTCGCCGCCGGCCGTCCCGATCGTCCCATCCACGAACGCGAGCGCATCCGTCTCGATCTGTTCGCGCGAGTCGCCGACCCGCTCCTGGTCGGTTGATGTCAGACCAGAACCGACCTCAATCGACGGCCCAGGCCCGGCTGCGGTCGACGGCGCGGAGCCAGGTGGCGTGGGCGA
>JAGQSS010000046.1:0-9152 GCA_020439405.1 Ilumatobacter sp.
ACTTCGAACGACTGCGCGTCGAGGACCCGATCCACTTCAACGAACTCGAGTCGTCGGGTCGCTACTGGTCGGTGACGAAGTACGCCGACATCAAGGCGGTCGAGTCCGACTGGGAGACCTACTCGAGCGCCAGCGGGATCGTGCTCGGCGTGCCGATCGACCGGATGCCACCCGAGGAAGAACGCATCATGACGTTCATCGCGATGGATCCGCCCGAGCATCGAGAACAGCGCCGCACCGTCACCCCGTCGGTGCAGCCCCGCAATCTCCAGAACGTCGAACCGATGATCCGGGAGCGCACGATCGACGTGCTCGAGTCGTTGCCCGACCGCGAGACGTTCGACTGGGTCGACGTCGTGTCGATCGAGTTGACGACGCGCATGCTCGCCACCCTGTTCGACTTCCCGTTCGACGATCGTCGCAAGCTCACCCGGTGGTCCGACATCGTGTTCGCGATCCCCGAGCCAGGCGGCATCGTCGAGTCGCACGAGCAACGTCGGGCCGAACTGCTGGAGTGTGTGCAGTACTTCGCCCGGTTGTGGGAGGAACGCCGCGAGAACCCGGGGCACGACCTCGTGTCGATGCTCGTCCACGGCGAGGCGACCAAGGACATGTCGCCGATGCAGCACCTCGGCAACCTGCTGCTCCTGATCGTCGGCGGTAACGACACCACACGCAACACGATGTCGGGCAGCGTGTACGGGCTCAACCAGTACCCGGAGCAGTACGACAAGCTGATCGCGAACCCCGACCTGATCCGCAACATGGTCAGCGAGATCATCCGCTGGCAGACACCGCTCGCCCACATGCGCCGTACCGCCACCCGCGACGTCGAACTCGGCGGCAAGCAGATCCGCAAGGACGACCAGTTGCTCATGTGGTACGTGTCGGCGAACCGCGACCCCGACGTGTTCGAGCACCCGGACGTGATCGACATCGAGCGTCCGAACGCCGATCAGCACCTGTCGTTCGGGTTCGGCATCCACCGGTGCATGGGGAGCCGCCTCGCCGAGATGCAACTCCGCATCCTGTGGGAGGAGATCCTCGACCGCTTCGAGCGGATCGAGGTCGTCGGTGAACCGACGCGAACGTTCTCGTCGTTCGTCCACGGCTACACCGAGCTGCCGGTGCGGGTCCACCACAAGTAGTCGCCCCACCACCGCGCACGCGTCATCACGTCGTTGTGTCGACGCGGCGCGCGTGAACGCGCCCGTTTCGCGCGGTGTGTCGAACGACACCCTGGACATCACCGGGAGTTCGCGCGCATGTGAATGCGGTCTGTTTGCGAGGTCGGACACAGACGGGTCCGAAACTGGTCGGGCCCGATGAGGAATGGGGGTTCCCATGTATCTGTTCACTCGATCCGTCACCCTGTCGGGTTCGCTGCCGCGGGCGATGGCCTACGCCGTCGACATCCGCGGCCACGTCGCCGACGTCCTCGGACGCGACATCGGGCTGTGGTCCGTCGGCTTCGGCGCACCACTCGGCACGGTGGTCTTCAGCGCCCGCACGGAAGGGCTCGCCGACCTCGCCGCCGTCAACGCGACGTTGATGGCCGATCAGGCCTATCTCGACCGTCTCGAAGGGGGTGCGGAGTTCCGGGGCGCCCCGGGCTCCGACTCGTTGGGCCGGCCACTCAACGGTGAGCTGGGCGATGACGATCCGCCCGTCGGGGCGGTGGCCGTCTACACGTCTGCGATCGCTGCCGGCGGTCACATGACCGACGCGGTCGCATGGGGCATCGAGGTCGCCGAGCACGCCGCCGACGTCGGTGGCGTGCAGGTGCTCGTGATGGCTCCGTCGTTCGGCGAGTTCGGCCAGCTCGGTTGGCTGAGCGTCGCCGCCGACGCCGCAGCGGCGCAGGCGTCGCTCGAGGCTGTCGCCGCCGACGAGGGCTACATCAAGATGATCAACGACGCGGGCGACCTGTTCGTGCCCGGCACGGGCCATCGGATGATGTCGACCCGTATCGCCTGAGCGGGAACGGTCGGCTCGAGGTGGGCGAGCCGACCACTTCCGTCACGTCGGGCGTGATTCGGGCGCCAGGGTCGCGATGTCACCGGGCTCGATCTCGGGAAGGGCGTGCACCGCGGCCAGCAGGTGATCGCGCCACACGTCGACGAGACGCGTCAGGAACGGGGAGTCGCCGGCGATCCGGGCGTGCTGCAACTCGTGCGTGCCGGTCCGGTAGATGCCGAGGTCGTACGGCGGGCCCACCGACAGGTTCGCGAGCGCCGTCGCCGCCATCGACGAGAGCGCGATCTTGCCTGCCGTCGCCATGTCGGCGTGCGAACGCACGGCGAGATCGAGCCACGCCTTGCCGTACTTCGCCTCGCCGATCTGCAGGAACGGCCGATCGTCGGAGCACCGGATGTAGTTGCCCTCGGGGTAGACGAGGAGGATGTCGGGCGGTTCGTCGCCGACCTGTCCACCGAGGATGAACGTCGCGTTCGCGTTGGCGCCGAGTGTCGCCGAGTGGTTGCGTGCGACCTCGCTGCTGATGCGTCCCACGTACAGCGCCGCCTCGAAGAGGTGGTCGATCGTGCTCAGCGACTCGCCCGATCCGGCGAGGTCGCGGGAGAGCCGGTCGAGGACCTCCTGGGTGGTGGCCAGGTTGCCGGCCGACTGGAGCACGAAGAGTCGGTCGTCGCCCGGTCGGAACACGTGCAGCTTGCGGTAGGTGCTGACGTTGTCGACCCCGGCGTTGGTGCGTGTGTCGGACAGGAACAGCAGCCCGTCGTCGAGCCGCATGGCGAGGCAGTAGGTCATCGTTGCATCCGATCTCGTGCAGGTCCGCGCAGCGTACCGCTCCGTCCATTCCGCGTCGTCCCGGCTGCGTACGATGCGGCCGTGAATCGTGCCGAATCCCCGATGACCGTCGAGCGCCGCGATTGGTTCCGGACGACGATCGAGCAGCTCCACGGCGAACTCGGGCCCGACACGACCGGGGCGACGGCCGACTACATCCCCGAGCTCGCGAACGTCGACCCCGACCGGTTCGCGATCGCTGGCGAGACGATCGACGGTCAACACCTCGACGTGGGCGATGCGCAACACCGGTTCACGATCCAGTCGATCTCGAAGCTCTTGATGTACGGCTTGGCGCTCGAGACGCACGGTCGTGACCGCGTGCTCGAACGCGTGGGCGTCGCCCCGACCGGCGACAGCTTCAACGCGATCACGCTCGACGAGCACGGGAACCGCGCCCCGAACCCGATGGTGAACGCCGGCGCGATCGCGATCACCGACCTCGTCGAGGGCGACGGTGTCGACGACCGTGTGGAGACGGTCCGCCGGATGTACGAGCGGTACCTCGGTCACCGACCCGAGCCCGACCGGGCGGTGTGGGCATCCGAGCGCGCCACCGGTCACCGCAACCGTGCGATCGCCTACCTCATGCTGAGTCGCGGCATCATCGACGACCGCGTCGAGGAGACGCTCGACCTCTACTTCGCGCAGTGTGCCGTCCTCGTCTCGACCGACGACCTGGCGACGATCGGCGCCACGCTCGCGAACCACGGCGTCCATCCCCGAACCGGCGAGCAGGTCGTGTCCGCCGAGGTGTGCCGCGACATGCTCACCATCGCGCTCACCTGTGGCATGTACGACTACGCCGGCGAGTGGGCGTTCACCGTCGGGATCCCGGCCAAGAGCGGGGTGGGCGGTGGGATCCTCGGCATCCTGCCGGGTGTGGGCGGCATCGCCACCTTTTCGCCCCGCGTCGACGAGTACGGCAACAGCGTGCGAGGTGTCCGGGTGTTCGAAGAGCTCTCGCGGCGGTTCTCGCTCCACCTGTTCGATCCCGAACGTCCCTGGACACGGACGACCTGACGTCGCCGCCTCCCGATCACGCCGCCGACTCGACGTGGCGGGTCCCGGCGAGTTCGTCCAGGTGGTACGACACCCGCCATAGGTGGGCAGCGACGCGACCCAGCCATCGGGCGGCGTCGAGCCGATCGGTGACCGCCTCGGTGTCGGCCTCGGCCACGACGGCCCGTTCGATCTCGGCCGCACGGAACGGCTCCATCCTCGCGGCGAGTCGCTCGGCGACGAGGCGGGCCATCGTCGTCGGGTCGCTCCGCCCGCCCGCCAGCCAGCCGCGTTCCACGCGGACGAGTTCGGCCAGCGGCTCGGCCATCGCCCGGAGCTCGTCGTCGCCCGCCACCGTTGCGAGGCGCTCGTCCTCGATCAGGCGCGCGAGGAGCCGTTCGAGGTGGTCGCCCGCGTGGAGCGCCGCTTGCGCTCGGTGCCGGGTCGAGGCGTCGGCGTCGCCACCGTCGATCTCGATCACGTAGTCGATCGTCCGCTGCGTGGCGACGGCGAGCGCCGTCAACGTGTCGGTGTCGCGGGCGGAGGCGCCCCCGTTCGCCCACATTCCCTCGGCGGTGGCGAGGGTCCGATCGAGGATGTCCCGGATCGTCTCGTCGACGACGTCGAGCGCGGCGTCCGCATCGGCGAGGAGCGCTCTCCCCAGCCGGTGCGTGGGCTCGTGTGCCGGGGCGCGGACCAGGTGCTCGACGAGGGCGGCGAACCGGTTCGTGAACGGCAGCACGGCCAGCACCCCGAGCGGTTGAAGGCCGTGTGGAACGCGACGAGGAGCACCTCGGGTTGCTCGGTGAGCATCGCCGGGGCGTGCCGGTCGACCGCCGACACGTACGGCACCAGGAGGAAGAATGCAGCGGTCCCGGTCAGCACGTTGAAGAGGACGTGGGCGAGGCCGGTGCGCTTGACCTCGGTGCCACCACCGACGACTGCCATCGCCGCCGTCACGGTCGTGCCGACGTCCATCCCGATCACGATGGCCGCCGCCTGCGGACACGTGATCGTCCCGGCGTACACGGCCGCGATCGCCGTCGCCACACCGGCCGACGACGACTGGGTGATCAAGGTGATCAGCACGCCCAACCCGACGAGCTGCAGCCGCCCGCGCCACGTGTCGGGCGGGAACGAATCGGGGGTCAAACGGCCCTCGAGCCCGGCCATGCCGCCCTGCAGCAGGTCGATACCGATGAACAGCAGGCCGAAGCCGGCGAGGGCGTATCCCAACGCGGTCCAACGTCCCCGACCGAACGTGATGCCGAGCGCACCGGCGAACACGATCGGGAAGGCCAGCGTCCCCAGCTCGACCTTGAAGCCGAAGAGGAGCACGAGCCAGCCCGTGACGGTCGTGCCGAGGTTGGCGCCGAAGATGATCCCGAGCGATTGCGCGAACGTCATCGCGCCGGCGCCGACCAGTCCGACGGCAGCGACGGTGGTGGCACTCGACGACTGCACGATCGCCGTGGTCGTGGCGCCCACTGCCGCGCCGCTCGACGGGCTCCGGGTGAAGCGGCGGAGCACGGTCCGAAGACCGCGGCCCGCGAGCCGACGGAGCCCGTCGGTCATCACGGACATGCCGATCAGGAACAGGCCGAGCCCGCCGATCGCCTCCAGGGCCGCTTGTCGCACGACGCCTCCTCGTTCGATGCCGTGCCGGGCACGGTCGGGGAGCGTGGCGTGCGCGCGACCGGCGAGTCACGGCACGTCCATCGTGCGCGCGCCGCCGCGCGGCCGGGGAGGGCCGAACGTCACGCCGACGAAGCGGCGCGTTTGATGGCTTTGCGGATGCGGTGGTACGTACCGCACCGGCAGTAGTTGTCGCTCATCGCCTCGTCGATGTCGGCGTCGCTCGGATTCGGGTTGCGTTCGAGCAGCTTGACGGCCGTCATGATCTGGCCCGCCTGGCAATACCCACACTGGGCGACGTCTTCGTCGATCCAGGCCTGCTGGACGGGGTGGAGGACGTCGTCGACCGCCAGCGCCTCGATGGTGGTGAAGCTCTGCCCGGCGGCGTCGCTCATCGGGACGATGCAAGGGCGCACGAGTTCGTCGCCCCGGAAGCTGGTGCACGCGCCGCAGACGCCGACGCCGCAGCCGTACTTCGGCCCGGTGATGCCGAGTCGGTCCCGGATCAGGTACAGCAACGCGTCGTCGTTCTCGGCATCGATCGTGACCGGTGTGCCGTTGATGTCGAAGGTGATGTCGGGCATGGCTCAGGCCTCCTCGTAGAAGTCGCGGAGTGGGAAACGTCGGGGTCTGATGCCGGTCGCACGGGCGAAGGCGTTCGCGACCGCTGCTGCGGCGGCGGGCACCACCAGTTCGCCCGCGCCACCGGGCCGGTCGCCGTTGGTGGGCATGAAGATGACCTCGATCTCGGGCGGTGTGTGCTTCATCTGGGCGATCTCGAAGTCGCCGTAGCTGCTCTCGCGGATCGCGCCGCTGTCGAGATGGAGACCGGTGCGCAGGATCGTGGTGATCGCGTCGGTCGCGGCGCCGATCACCTGCGCCTCGAGCCCCGTGGGGTTCACCACCCGGTTCACGTCGACGGCGACCACCATCTTCGTGACGCGTGCGTCCTGCTGTGCGCTCGGTGACGTCTTGATCTCGGCCAACACGGCCGCTCGCGACTTGTACTCCTTGTGGAGCCCGAGGCCTTGTGCGGTTCGGCGGGGCATCGACCGTCCCCACCCGCCGGCCTCGGCGACGGCACGGAGCACAGCCTGCGATCGGTCGTCGTCGAGGGTCCGCATCCGGAACTCGTACTCGTCCTCGCCCATCGCCCGGGCGAGTTCGTCGACGATCACCTCGTTGGCGACGACCGCGGTGCCCGAGTAGATGCCGCGCCACGACGACGTGGCGACGGGGAACTCCTTTTCGTTGAGGAGCAACGAGGTGAGGCCGAAGTCGTACTGCACGAGTTGGGTGGTGTGCCACAGGGTCTGGCTGAACCCGAACGCACCCACCTCACCGGCGAACGCCGTGATGCCCTCGCCGAACCCGTGCCGGGCGTCGAGCGCTGACGTGGCCGCGCGATGGTCGAAGCTGAGCACCGCGCCGGGTCCACCGAGGAGACCACCACGTCGGTACGTCGCCTGCACCTTGTGGATGCTGAGCGGCCGGGCGCGACCGAACTTGGTGTCCTCCTGGCGGGTGAACATGAGCTTCACCGGCCGGCCGACGATGCTCGAAATCCGGGCGGCTTCCACTGCGGCGTCGAAGAACAGGCGGCGTCCGAACGAGCCACCCGACTTCACGACGTTCACCTCGACGTCGGTCGGCAGCATCCCGAGGTCGCGGGCGATCTTGGCCTGGGCGGCGATCGGCGTCTTGGCTCCGGTCCACACCCGCGCCTTGCCACCCGACACGTCGGCGATCGCCGTCATCGTCTCGAGCGGTGCGTGAGCCATGTACGGGAAGATGAACTCGCCCGACACCGACTTCGTGAGGATCGGCACCGCGGGAAGTGTCGGCAGGTTGATCGCCCGGAGCTGCGTGATGATGTCGTCGTCGGAGAGGTCGTCGGCGGTGCCGGGGTTCCACTCGATCCGCAATGCGTCGCGGCCACGGAACGCTTCGCCGAACGTGCGAGCGACGACCGCGACGCCGGACGACGCACCCTCGACGTCGGTCGGCACCTCGCACGCCGCGACGACGCCGGGCATCGACAGTGCGGCCGAGGCGTCGTACGAGCGGACGGTGCCACCGAGTGTCGGTGGCCGTGCCACGACCGTCGGCAGCGCTCCGGGCACGACGTCGAGGTCCATCGCGTACTTCATCCGGCCCGTGACGATGTCGCGGGCGTCGATCCGATTCGTCGGCGACCCGATCACACGGTAGGTCGACGGGTCCTTCGGCACCGCCGTGCGAGCCAGATCGTTGCGACCCTCGACGCCGTCGGACACGTCGGCGTATCGGACCGAGCGGCCGTCGGGTGCGGTCGCCACACCGTTCGCCGTGCTGACCTGTCCGGGCGCCACCCCGAGTCGGGTCGCGGCGCCGTGCACGATCAACGCCCGAAGGGCGGCGGTCACCTTGCGGAGTGGGTCCCACAGGGACGCGACCGAGTGCGACCCGCCGGTGATCTGCCCGGTGGCGCGCCGGATCTCGGCGGGGGAGAGCGAGACGTCGATCTGGTCGATCGCGACGTCGAGTTCCTCGGCGACGATCATCGCGGCGGCCGTCTCGATTCCCTGGCCGACCTCCATCCGCGGGAGCTCGAAACGGATCCGGTTCTCGTCGGTGATGCGGATCAGGAAGTCGTAGTAGAACGGATCGCCCGACAACAGGAGTAGGTCGGTCAGGTCGACGCCGTCGGCCAGTTCGGGTATTCCGAGCACTTCCCCGACCGGTCGGGTCGGAGCGAGCGCCGATGCGGTCGTCCCGCCGCCGAGGGTGTCGGCGCCGTACGACAGCGCCACCGCCAACGTCGATCCTTTGACGACGTAGCCGATGAACGACCGTCGGTCCACCGGCGCCGCTGCAGTCGGCACCGCGGATGGATGTGAACTCATGAGATCCCCTCTCTCTTCGAGTGTCGCCCTGACATTCGGAGCGAACCGCTCGCCGGATGGGGAATCGTTCGAGAATTTTCGCAGCCGTCAGGTGACGGGTTCGCGCAGCGCCGATCGGGCCCGTTCGATCGCCGCTTCGAGGTGCCGACTCTCGGCCTGGATCTGGCAGAGACGCTGGGTCTCGAGGACGACCTCGTACCGCAGGTGTTCCAGCTCGGCGGCGAGCGTGGTCGTCGCCGAATCGGCGAGCACGACGCTGCGATCCTCGGCGACCGGCTCCTCCGGCGGCACGACGCGCGTGCTCGACGCGAGCACGTGTGACAGCTGATGGACGCGTGCGGCGCGTGGATCGATCAGATCGGATTCGCCGGGGCAGGTGACCTCGTAGCGGTAGGTCCGCCCGTGTCGGGTCCGGTCGAGGTAGCCGGCGTCGAGCAGCTCCGAGGTGATCTTCACCATCCACCGGTACGACACCTGGGTGTCGTCGGCGAGGTCGACGAGCTTCGTGTCGGGGTCGGCGTCGAGCGCGAGCAGGACGTTCGCATGAGGGGTCAGCAACGTCCACCTTCCGCCAGGCATGTCTCCATTCGACATGCACGCGAGTACACGCGTCAATGACGAACTGGTTCCTGCATCGATCGTGCACGAACGGTGCATTGATCGCCGGTCCGGCCGGGCAGATGATCGGCCTCTGGGGGAACGCGGGCGGCTCGCGTTCCGGTCTGGAGGGAACCCATGAAGCTCACCCGAGTCCACGTCGCGGTGGCGTGTGCGGCCGGCCTGGTCGCCTCGCTCGTGGCACCACCGACGGCCTCGGCCGCT
>JAGQSS010000046.1:9250-16814 GCA_020439405.1 Ilumatobacter sp.
AGGCTCCGTCTCGAAAAACCTGCTCACGATCGACCCACAGGTCTGTGACCTGTGCATTCCCGACATCTTCTTCGACGATCCGGCCCGGACCGGCGAGGAGTTCGGGCTGGGCGCCGAGGCGAGCATCGACAGTTCGCTCACCTGGACGGCGGCGGTGTCGAACGAGCTGACGTTCAACGACACCCTCCTGAAGCAGGGCCAGACACTCGACGCCGAGGACACGCTGACGACCGGAGCGGGCACCGTCGAGGTGAGGTTCGGCGTCGACGCCGCGTTCGGTATCTACGAACGTCACGGCGACTTCGACGGCCAATGGGTTCAGACCACCGCGACCGTGCACGAGTCCGCCGAGATCCTGGCGGTCAGCATCCCGTGCTCGATGCCCCTGCCGGGCGAGTCGCCACGTGACTGCACCAGTCCGCCGACGAACGTGACCGTGTTCTCGGTCCCCGTCGCTCCTGGCGTCGAGGTCACCTTCGGGTTGCAATTCTCGCTCACCGTGACCGTGGACGGTTCGGGCATCGTGACGCTCCGCAAGGCGGAGATCGTGGGCGGGTCGAGCGTGGCCGAGGGCAACCTCACGTTCGCCCCGACCTCGCCCGCCGTCGTGGCCGATCCGCTCACGCTGACGTGCGCGCAACCGGCGGGCAACGACCTCACGTACGCGATGACCGACAACTCGTACACGGCCGACACCAGCCTCGACATCAACATCTCCCCGACCCTGGGTATCTCGCTCGATCTGTTCCCCGATCCCGACCCGTGGGTCCTGACGACGTTCTCGGTCGATCTGTTCGAGTACCCGACGCTCACGATGACGGCGCCGGACGTCAGCAAGAACCTCGGCCCGCTGGCGGCGGACAACGTGCCGCCGGTCGCGAATCCCGGCGGTGGCGTGTTCCACCAGTACAGCGGTCTGGAGGGAACGGCCGTCCAGTTCGACGGCACCGGCAGCAGCGACAACTGCGGGTTCCCGACGCTGCGGTGGGACTTCTCCGACGGCGGCGTCGCCTACGGCCCCAACCCGTCGCACGTGTTCGCCGACAATGGCACCTACACCGGCCTGCTGACGGCGACCGACGTCGTCGGCAACACGTCGACCGCGACGTTCACGGTCGTCGTCGGCAACGTGGCACCGGTGGCCGAGGCAGGTCCCGACGGGTCGGGCGCCTGGGGGCGACCCATCCAGTTCAACGGGGCCGGCACCGACCCGGGCTCGGCCGACCAGAACACGCTGACGTATCGGTGGGACTTCGGTGACGGCTCCCCGAGCGCGACGGGTGGTCCGTCCGTGGCCCATGCCTACTCGGTGCCGGGGACGTACACCGCCACGCTCACCGTCCGCGACAAGGACGGCGCCTCCCACACCGACACCCGACAGGTCCTCGTGCGGAGGCGCACCACCGCCCTCGGGATGCTCGGTGCGACGAGCGGGACCTACGCCACGCCGACCAGCCTGTCGGCGTCGCTCGTCGACGAGTTCGGCCAGGCGGTCAACGGTCGGATCGTCGTGCTCGGCGTCGCCGGCGACGTGCCGGTCTCGTCGAGCACCAACTCGTCGGGCATCGCCACCGCGGCGTACACGCCGGCACTGAACGCCGGCCCGTACACGACGTCGGCGGCGTTCGCCGGCGACAGCCTGTACGAGGCGGCGAACGGCGGCGGCAACTTCGCCGTGGCGGCGAAGGCGACGTCCATGACGTACACCGGTGCCGTCACGGGTGGTCCGAACAAGACCGTGCTGCTCTCGGCGACGCTGGTCGACGCCACCGGGACACCACTCGCCGGGCGCACCGTGGTCTTCAAGCTGGGGACCCAGACGGTCTCGGCGACGACCAACGCCACCGGTGATGCGTCGACGAACCTGAAGTTGGCGCAGAAGAACGGCACGTATCAGTTGTCCGCAACCTGGACGCCCGCCGGGGCCGACGTCGGCCACTTCACCGGCTCGAGCGCCACCAAGACGTTCAAGTTGCAGGCCAAGTAGCGAGCGTTCCCGCACCGGGTCGGACACGTCGCCTTCGTCCGAGGCGACGTGTCCGACCCATCGCCGCGTCGCGGCTCGCGTCGCGTGCCCGCTCGCTAGAGTCCGAACGTGCCCACGTCGCCGGATCAGCGGGAGCCCGCCCGCGCCAGCGGCCAGCCGGTCTGGACCGAACTCGCCGACGAGACCGGCGAGTCCGCCGACCCCAGTCTCGGGATCCATCGCAAGCGCCGACAGCAGTGGTGGCACCGACACCTCGACAGCGAAGAGCGCAAGCGGGTCATGGCCGAGCTCGCGATCCGCCGCGAAGACCATTGGGTCTACCGATTCTCGGTCATGCTGACCCTGTCGGTCGTCGTGGCGGTGATGGGGCTGTCGGCCGACTCGCCGGCCGTCGTGATCGGCGCCATGCTCCTCGCGCCACTGATGCAGCCGGTCCTCGCGATCGCCGCGTGCATCTCGATGGCACTGTTCAAGAACGCCATGCGGGCACTCGTCGCCGTCGCCCTCGCGACGGCGTGGGCCGTCGTGCTGTCGTACGTGCTCGCCGCGATCTTCGTGAACGGCGAGCTGCCCGACGAGGTGCAGAGCCGCACGGCGCCCGACATCCGCGACCTGGTGGTCGCGCTCGGTGCCGGCGCCGCAGGTGCCTACGCCACCGTGCGCAAGGACGTGTCCTCTTCGCTCCCCGGCGTCGCCGTCGCCGTCGCACTCGTCCCGCCGCTCGCCGTGCTCGGCATCACCCTCCAGGCCGGCAACGCCACCTTCGCCTGGGGTGCACTCCTGCTCTACGTCACCAACCTGTGCGCGATCGTGCTCGCCGGCGTGCTCGTGTTCGTGGCGACCGGCTTCGTGCCGCCCCGCCGACTGGCCACGACGTTCCGGCGTTCGTCGCTGGTGTCGGCCGTCGTCGCGGTCGTCGTCCTCGCCGTGGCGTGGCCGCTCTACGGTGCGTCGACCGCGGCTGTCGAGGCGTCCGAGCGCGAGGTCGAGGCGCTCGACATCGTGTCGGTCTGGCTCGGTCCTACCGACCGCCGGTCGGCGCCACAGGTCTCGTTCGAGGAAGAGCGCATCACCGTCAGCGTGCGGAGCTTCGACTCGCCGCCCGATCCCGAACCGTTGATCGTCGCATTGCAGGCCTCGTTCGGTGCCGACCGCGTGGTGTCGATCGAGTGGGATCGCGTCGACCAGGCGACCACCACCACCGTGGCCCCCGAGACGACCGTCGTGATCAGCGACGAGGAGATCCTCGCCGCGCAGGTCACCGCCATCGTCGACCAGTGGCTCGTCGATCTCGGCCCGGAAGCGAACGGTCGGCGCGACCTGCTGTCGATCACCGACAACGTCGTCCGACTCGACGCGAGCGGAACGACCGACGCACCATCGCTCAGCTCGCTCACGGCCATGCTCGACGAGCAACTCGATCGCACCTTCGAAGTACAGCTCACCTGGCTGAAGCGCGAGAGCGTCGCCGATGCCGAGCCGCCCGCGCCCGACGAACTGCTGGCCGAACAGATCGCCGCGTTGTCACGGGCTTGGGCCGCGACCCACGACGTGACCGTGACCGCCACGAGTTGGGACGGCGCACGAGCAGTCGTCGAGCTCGCCGGTCCCGAAGTTCCCGATGTGTCCGATCTGGTGGACGAACTCGACGATCTGGTCGGCGAGGGCGACGTGACGATCCTGTTCGTGGAGCGTCTCGACATCACGACGACCACGACGACCACCACCACGACGACGACCGTCGCGCCGACCACGGTGCCGACCGAGACCGTCCCCCCGACGACCGTTCAGGGCTGACGTCACGTCGGACGGACGAGTGTCGTCGTCAGCGCGGGTCGACGACGGTGGGGTCGGGGACCAGGGTGCGTTGGAGCCACTGGAACATGCGCCAGCCGGCGTCCTCGGTCGCCAGCGTCGACGCGGCGACGCGTGCCGCCGGATCGCTGATCGCCTTGCCGTCGGGTGCCTTGACGTGGACCTCGGCGACGCGTTCGGCCATGACGAACCAGCCGACCGCCGACTCGACCGTGAGCCCGACGGTGAGGAGGCCGTGGTTGCGGAGGATGACGAGCTTCTGCTCACCGAGCGCGGCGGCGATCCGCTTGCCGCCGTCGTAGGAGAGGACCTCCACCTCCTCGTCGTCGAACATCGCCTGGTCGAACACGAACGCACACGACTCCTGGCTGATCGCCCGGAACGGCTCGACGTTCGCAGCCCAGGGCGTGCCGAACTGGGTGTGGGTGTGCGCGGCCGAGACGGCCTCGGGGCGGGCCGCGAGCACCGGACTGTGGATGTTGAAGCCGGCCGTGTTGACCGCACCGGTCGGCTCGAAGTCGTGGTTCTTGACCGATCCGTCGGGGCCGACGAGCACGAGCGCGTCGACGGTCGCGGCGTTGAACGGCACGCCCCAGTCGAGCAGCCAGAAGTGATCGGTGAGCTCCGGGTCGCGGGCCGAGATGTGTCCGTCGCCGAGCTGGCCCCAGCGCATCGCAGCGAAGATGCGGTACCCGATCGCGCACACGCGTTTGCGGTGCTGCCGCTCCGCCTCGATCGAACGCTGCGTGCCGAACGGCTCGACCCCGGGGAAGGACGGGTACTCACTCATGGCCACAGTCTGACAAAGCGACGGGCGTTCGTCACTCGCGATCTGCAGCGGGTGCGACGGCGCCCCGACGGTCGAAGATCCGGTCGATCGCGATGTACGCGACGACCACCGAGATCACGACGAGGGTCGCGGCCGGCGCACCGGCGCCCGACACCAGACCGGTTCGTGATCACCACCGACGACAACGGCAGCCGGAGGGCGGACACCACGGCGGCCGCCATCACGATCGCGACGGCCGCGCCCGCCGGCAGCCCGGGGAGCCGTTCGGCCATCAGGCCGCCCACCGTGCCGAGGAAGATTGCCGGGAACACGGCGCCACCGCGGAACGCACCCATCGAGAGGCTCCAGGCCGCGCCCTTGAGGACGACGAGCCAGGCCAGGGTCGCGAGCGGGAGGGCCGGACCGCGTTCGACGATCGGCGCCAAGGCTTTCGACCCCGAGAACAGGACGGTGTACGAGGTCTCGCCGGTGCGCGTGAAGAGGATCGCCAGCACGGCGACGCCGATGCCGACGACGGGCAGCCACACGAGTTGGCGTGGTGCCACGATGCGGGCGATGCGTCGACCGACCGTCACGACGACGAACACGGCGGCGGCCACGACGACGGCCAGCGGGATGGTCCAGACGATCTGGGCGGCGGTCAGGTCGCCCATGTCGGCCAGTTCGAGCGGATAGAGGGCGTACGCGTCGACGCTCAGACCGGTGAGGTCGCCCAGGCCGAGGTAGACGATCGAGCCGATACCGGCGCCGATCAGCGACGGCAGCAGCACGACGGGGACGAGCGTGCCCGAGAGTCCGAGTGCTTCGAGGATCACGATCGCGCTCACCATGGGGGAGCGGAACACCATCGCGAACGCGGCGCAGCTTCCCGCCGCCGACATCACCATCAGCGCGTGGTTCGGCGCGTTCTTGCGGACCAGATGGACGACGAGCAGCCCGAGTCCGGCGCCGATCGCGATCACCGGCGACGACGGGCCGAGCACGAGCCCGAGACCGAGCGTCGCCAACCCGGCGAGGATCACGCCCGGCAGGTCGACGTACCGCGTCGGCGGGCCGGAGCCGAACCCGTCGGCGGGGATCGACCCGCCGCGACCGGGGAGTCGTGTGATCGCGAGCGCGGTGATCAGACCGGCGAGTGCGAGGATCGGGATCGGCCACCAACGGGGCGGCGCGTCGAACCCGAGCTGTCCCGGCAGGTCGTCGAACACCGCCTCCTGGATCCACGGCGTGAGGGTCAGGAACGACCAGGCGACCAGCGATGCGACGAGCCCGACGACGGCCGACAGCAGCAGGAACCCGACGTACTGCCGGCTGCGGATCAGTGCCTTGACGTCGTCGGCCGACAACGACGGTTCAACCACGTGAGCGTTCGATCCCGTCGATCACGCCCGCGATGCTAGATCAGGCGCCGTGGGCGCTGGTCAGTCGTCGAGTGGGGCGAGGTCGTCGAGGATCCAGGGGAGCAGTTCGCCGACCGTGGGATGGGTGAACACGGCCTTGCGGAACGTCCGGTAGGACCCGCCGGCGGTCATGAACGGGGCGAACATGTTGATCACCTCGTCGCCGCCCACACCCAGGATCGCGACACCGAGGAACTCCTCGGAATCGGCGTCGACGAGGATCTTGATCAGACCGGCGGTCTCGTCCTTCTCCTTCGCCCGGGCGATCTGCGACATCGGTCGTGTCGCCATCCGCACGTTGCGACCGCTCGCCCTCGCTTCGCGTTCGCTCATGCCGATCCGTCCGAGCGGCGGGTCGATGTACATCGCGTAGATGGGAATGCGGTCGGACACCCGGCGGTCGCCCGCGTCGGCATAGTGATCCCAGAACGTCTCGCCGTCGTTGACCGACGTGTGGGTGAACGCACCCCGACCGTTGACGTCGCCGAGCGCGTAGATGTGCTCGACGTTGGTCCGCAGGACGTCGTCGACCCGGACGTAGCCACGCTGGTCGGTCTGGACGCCGGCGGCGTCGAGGTGGAGGGCGGCGGTGTTGGGCACACGACCGACGGCCAACAACAGGTGGCTGCCGGTGATGGTCTCGGTGTCACCGTCGACGGTGAAGCTCACCTCGACGCGTCCCGGCTCGGGCTGCGCCACCGACGACACCTTGGCGTCCGTGCGGACCGTGACGCCCTCCGAGACGAGGATCTCCTCGGCGGCGTGGGCGATGTCGTCGTCCTCGCGGGGCATCAGGTGACCGGACGCTTCCAGGATCGTGACGTCACTGCCGAGCCGTCGGAAGATCTGGCCGAACTCCATGCCGATGTAGCTGCCGCCGACGATCACGAGGTGGTCGGGCACGGCGTCGAGTTCGAGCAGGCCGGCGTTGTCGAGCCAGTCCACGTCGTCGACGCCGTCGATCGGCAGCTTCAGCGGGCTGGTGCCGGTGTGGATCACGATCGTGTCGCCGGAGACGACCCGGTCGCCCACCTGCACCTCGTGATCGGACACGAAGTGGGCGTACTCGGCGAAGAAGTCGACGCCGTCCATGGTGCGCAACCACTCCGTCATGCCGGCGTTGTCGCGCATCCGGTTCATGCGGGCCATCACCGTGCCGAAGTCGATCGAGAACTCGGGGACCTCGACCCCGAAGTCGGCACCGCGCCGGGCCATGTGGGCGGCGCGAGCACTGGCGACCATCGTCTTGGTCGGGGTGCAGCCGTAGTTGACGCACGATCCGCCGACCTCGCCGCCCTCGATCAGCGCCACCCGCTTGCCGGCTCCGGTGAGGCGTGGGATCACCGTCCCCGTCGCCTGCCCGGTCCCGATCCAGATCACGTCGTAGTCGTGCATGCCGGAGGGAAGCCGATCGCGTTGCGACGTATTCCCGGCTGACGACACCGGGGACCAGGAGTCGGACCGATACCGACGCGGACGTCGGGCCGGGTGCCGTGGAACTCATGGGTTCGGTCCGCCGTTCAGGCGGCTCGGCGGGTGGGTGGGCCGGTGTTGTGGATGGTGCCGTCGGGG
>JAGQSS010000470.1 GCA_020439405.1 Ilumatobacter sp.
CCTCGACGCCATGGCGCACCATCCGGTCGTCACCGTGAGCGCCGGCGCGAAGGCCTTCCTCGACCTGCCGCGCACGCTCGAGTACCTGGAGACGGTCGGTGTGCCGGTCCTGGGCTGGCGCCACGACGACTTCCCGGCGTTCTACACGCGATCGTCCGGCGTGGCGGTGGCGCATCGCGTCGAGTCGGCCGACGAGGTGGCCGGCGTCCTCGCGGCACGGAGCCGCCCGGCGTCCGGTGTGCTCGTCGCCGTGCCGATCCCCGAGGCCGACGAGCTCGACGCCGACGAACTCGACGAGGTGCTCGCTCGTGCTCTGGCCGACGCCGACGCTGCCGACATCGTCGGCGCGGCGGTGACCCCGTTCGTGCTGGGCCGGATCGCAGAAGCGACGGCCGGTCGGAGCGTGCCGGCCAACCTCGCCCTCGCCGAGAACAACGCTCGGGTGGCGGCCGAGATCGCGGTCGCGGTCAGCCGTCGATCGGCATGTCGGTGATCGCGTCCATCACCGAGTCGCTCGTCGGCACCGCCCCGGCACGGAGCCGCTGCCGCAACGCATAGGCGAAGATCAGCAGCGCTGCGGTGCTCGACAGGACGAGCCCGATCTCGATGCGGCGGAACAACAGGTCGCTCGACAGCCAGGTGCCGAGCACGAACACGATCACGCCGACGACCCAACCGAGCGCCACCCACTTGTGCCCCTGGAGGGCGATCACGGCTTGGGCCGTCGCGAGGCCGGCCATGTAGATCGCGCTCGACAGCGCCAGCATCGCCAGCGTGCGTCCGGAGAGTTCGGTGTCGTACACCCGCTCGATCACGAACGGACCGAGGATGAAGGCGCCGGTCGTGCCCACCACACCGACGGCGGCCACGAGGTACATCAGCTTGCGGAGGCCGTCGCGGAACTCGGCGAACTCACCCTTGGCGGCGAGGCGGGACAGGCGGGGGAGGAGGGCCGCCTGGACGGCCTGGAACAGGAAGAGCGGGATGCGGGCGAGCAGCACGCCGTAGCCGAACCGGGCGACCAGCCCGCTGTCGTCGGGGCCTGCCAGGAGGGTGGCGGTGACCGGGCCGGCGTTGAGGAGCGCCGCGGCGCAGACGGTGCCGACGAGGAGCCACCCGAGGTTCTGGCTGACCTCCTGCCATTCGGCGGGCGGACCCGGCTGCGTCTTCAGCTGGCCGCGCAGGCCGACGTAGGTGACGGGGACGAGCGGGGCGAGGGCGACGGCGAAACCGTACGGGCCGGCCGCGGTGACGCCGATCGCGGCGAGCGACACGCACGCGACGATGCGGACGACGCCGTCGGAGCTGATGACGATCGCGTACGACTTGAACCGACCGGTGCCGGCACAGATACCGCGGGCGAGGTGTGCAGGCGCATAGGCGACGAAGGCCGTGGCGAGCGCCGCGGACATCCACCAGTCGCCGTCGAAGTACTCAGAGGTGATGATCGGGCTGGCCAGCAGGATCGCGATCAGCACGAGCGACACGATCACGCCGCCGAGCATCACCAGGCGGTTGACGACCGGCCGACCGCCCTCGCCGCGCGCCTTGCGGTGGGACAGCGCCCGCCCCATCTCCTGTTCGAGCGGGAGGAAGAACCCGGGCGCCAGCGAGAAGGTCGCGAACCAGAGCGAGACGATCGGTGCGAACGCTTCTTCGCTCCCGAGCGCCGCCTCGCCGATGATGAAGAACGCGTAGGTCGCGATGCCCGCGACGAGCAGGCTCAGGCCGACGGGCAGGGTGCCTTCGGGGAGGGGGACGCGACGAAGCGCAGGTGAGGCGGACGAGGACACGAGGTCACCACGTTATCCGCCGTCCTGCGCTTCGTGGGGGGACGGTGCGGGCCGCTAAGGCCCGTGAGCGGTCGGCTCAGGCGGCCTTGGCGGCCAGCTTGCGGACCTCGGCGTCGACCTTCTGTGCGGCGATCACCCAGGCGCCGATCCCGGCGTAGGTGACGTCGCGGACGAAGTCGGCGACACGGTCGACCTCGGCCGGCACGTCGACGTCGGGCATGTCGAACTTGGGCATGTCGAACTTGGGCATGTCGAACTTGGGCATGTCGAACTTCGGCATGTCGAACTCGGGCATCTCGAACTTCGGCAGTTCCATCTTGCGGACGTCGAACTTGGACAGGTCGAGATCGGTGAAGTCGATCGTCGG
>JAGQSS010000471.1 GCA_020439405.1 Ilumatobacter sp.
GCCCCTGACCCGGTCGGTCAGGCGCGCTATGCGTAGGTGAGCATCGCATTGCCTGCCGAGGTGGACCTGGCTCTCGACCAGCTGCATGCGGGTCAGCGGCACCGACTCGTCGAACACGCGGCGGCCCTCGCCCGTGACGGCAGGATGCATCGTCAGGGTGAGCGTGTCGACGGCCGCCCTCGACCCTCGCGGCCTGTTTCGGCGGTCGGTCGGCTACGCGCCGAGGTGGCACACCGCTTCGACGTTGTTGCCGTCGGGGTCTCGCACGAAACCGCCGTAGTAGTTCTCGTGGTACTCGGGCCACACACGCGGCTCGTGGAGCACCTCGGCACCCGCTTGCCTCGCCGCCTCGACGAACGCATCGACGGCGGCTCGATCGGCAGCGCTGAACGCGATGTGTGACTCCCGAAAGCCGTTCCCGGTGGTCTGCTTCCCGAGCCAGAAGTCGGGTAAGGGCGGGACGCCGTAGCCGATGACGTCGCCGAAGTCCATGATCCGCTGCCCGCCGATCGTCGCCAGGACGATGTCGTAGAAGGCTGCGCTCGCATCGACGTCGGCGCACTGGATGGAGAGGTGATCGAGCATCCGCCGATTCTCGCGCGGCGCCGTCAGGCGGTCTTGCGGAGTTGTTCGAATCGGAACCGGACGATGTCGATGGGATCGTCGGGGACGAGGTCGGGGACGCGTTCGCCGACGGGCAGGATGACGGTGCCGTCTGCTCGGATGGTGTAGAGGCGGCCCCGGACATCGCGTCGGGTCCGCCATCGTTGTCGGTGTTTGGTGCGGTTGTGGACGCCGCACTGGACCGTGCTGTTCTCCTGGTCGGTGCGACCACCATCGGCCCATTCGAGGTTGTGGTCGACTTGCGACCAGGTGGCGGGCATGTCGCAACCCGGCGATTCGCAGGTCCGGCGGAGCAGCATGGCTGCTTGTCGGGCGAGCCCGGCGAACAGCCGCTGCTTGGTGCCGTAGTCGATGATGACGCCCCGTGAGTCGACCACGACGCGACGGACGTGTCCGGTGAGCATGGCTCGCAGGATCACGCTCTGATGGACCGGGGTGCCGTTGGCCGTCTCGCAACGTCGATCGAGGAACGCCTCGGGGTCGTCGTCGAGTGCATCGGCGAGATCGCCCAACAGTTGCTCTTCGTCGACGATTCGGCCGTCTTCGTCGACCTCGATCTGTTGCTGGTTCGGCAGGATGATGCCGGCCGTTGCGAGGGCGTCGTGGGCGCGGTCTTGGTCGATGAGCAGGTTGACGACGGTGTCGGGGAGGCGTTGTCCGTCGGGTGCGGCGTAGGCGGCGGAGAAGATCGCGAACAAGGCGTCGAACCCGCGTTGTGACGCGGTGCGTGGGAGCGGGTGGGCGGCGGCGTCGTCGCCGTGGAGTGCTTTGCGGGTGGCGATGTCGCGTTGGTATTCGGCTTCGACGAACGCGTCGAAGATCGCGGTCATCTGCGCGGCTTGGATCGGGTCGCCGCCGACGGCGGTGACGGCGACTTCGCCGCCGACTTCGACGACGCGGGCGCGGCGCCCGTCGATGGAGTCCTTCAGGTCGTCGAACGCGCCGTCTTGGTCGAGGTCGTCGATCAGGGCGGTGACGCGTTCGGCGAACTCGTCGTAGGAGGTGTGTTCGGCCAACTCGGCCAGGACCGGTGCGACGACGGCGACCATGGGTCGGGTGCGGGGGTTGGTGTGGAGTCGGGCGATCTGGTGGGCGTGATCGACGGTGATGTGACCGGCATGCAGCGCTTCGCCGACGGCGGGGTACTCGGTGACGACCCGGGCGAGGCGCCGGTCGCGGGTCGTGGTCGGTGTCGAACAGTTCAGCGTGGCTCGCAGGTAGGCGGGCATCGAGCGGTGTTCGGCGGTGTACACACCACGGTCTTCGCTGACCGCGACCAGGACGGCTCGTTCGGCCATCAAGCGACGCAGTTCGAGTTCGTTGGCGCGGAGGCGTTCGTCGAGTGTGGTGTCGGGTGCTCCGGCACAGTCCTCGAAGTACTCGGCGAACATGACCGAACCCTAGCGGAACAGACGTTCGTCATCAACACGATGAACAGGATATATACGCGTTTTCAGTAGGTCTGTCGGGTCAGGTGTCGGAGGTGACGCCGAGGAACGAGGCGTTACCGTCGATCACCTGACCCGGGGAACCTGG